>DAOTYI010000192.1:0-12295 GCA_034434895.1 Anaerolineae bacterium | reverse complement strand
TGATGCGGCGATTCGTTGTTCTGTCCATGATGGCCGGGTTGCTCAGTTTGCTGGCAGCCTGTGCCGGTGAGGTGCCGGTGCCGACCCCCACGGCCATCCCCCTGGTGGCGACGGCCACACCCTCGCCGCGCCCCAGCCGGCCGGCGGCAACCGCGACCCTGGCCCCTTTGCCCTCTCCCATCGCCACCGCCACCCCAACCCAACCGGCCGGCAACCGGCCAGCCGGGCTGGCCGGGCTGGACGAACGGCTGGCGCGACGGACGGCCGAGGGGTTCCTGGCACGCCTGGCAGCCGGAAAAACTGTTGATCTCTACCTGACCGACCGGGCACGACAGGGGGAGGTCGGTCGGTGGCTTGTCCACCTGACAGAGGCCGACCCCCGCCCGGCCGAGGCGATGCTGCTGGAATTCCGGCGGGCGACGTTGGCCAGTTTTGAAGCACGGGCGCTGTTGCGCTGGGCCGATGGCAGCAGCCAGACGGCAACCCTCTTGCTGGCCGAACAGCGGGGGCTGTGGTTGGTGGATGGCCTCACCCTGGGCGAACGATACACCCCAACGCCCGGCCCCACGCCCCAGCGCGGCACAGGCCGGCCGGCTCCCCGGCTCGAAGGCCAGATTGTCTTTCAGGTCAGCAGCGGCGGCGATCTCTATCTCATCCGGGCTGATGGTTCGGGCCTCCGCCGTCTGACCGATGGCCTGGACCCGGCCTGGTCTCCCGACGGGAAGCAGATCGCCTTCACCCGCTGGCGCACCCCCTGGGGCCTCTATCTCATCCGCCCGGACGGCAGCGGCGAGGAGCGGGTCGTAGACGGGGTGCAGCTCAAAGAGGCGGCCTGGTCGCCAGATGGAAAAAAGCTGGCCTTTACCGTCAACCGTGGCTCCGGCGAGCCGATGACCCTCTGCTTTTTCGGCTTTTGTTTCAGCCTGCCCCCTTTTTCCGCCGCTCAGATGTGGACGGCCGACCTGGAGAGCGGCAGCTTCCTCAGCCTGCCCCTGGATGACAAAGCCGTCCACGCTCCCACCTGGAGTCCGGACGGCCACCGCATCGTCTACGCCGGGGATCAGGGACTGGCCTGGATTGACCTGGACACAATGGAAAAGGGGAGATTTGAAGGGGGCAGCGCCTGGGACACTTCGCCGACCTTTTCCCCTGACGGGAAGCAGATCGCCTTCATGAGTCGGGTGCACAACCGCTGGGAGGTGTGGATCATGAACGCGGACGGTTCCGGGCGCAGGCGGTTGACCTGGAGCGACCCCCGCCTGGCCGATCCGCCCAGCAATGTCGCCCCGGCCTGGTCCCCCGATGGTCAATACCTGGCCTTTCTCTCCAACCGTGACGGCCTGTGGCGCCTCTATGTCATGAATGCCGATGGCTCGGGGCAGCGTCCGCTCTTTGGAGACAGGTTGGACAGGCTGGGCCTGCGCTACGAGTGGGCCAGCGAGCGGGTTCTCTCCTGGGGCCGGTAGCCCAAACGCCGGACCTGGTGGAGCCTTCAGGCGGAAAAGGCCGGCTGAGGCCTCGACTCCAGCCTGATCTCCCCTGTCTCTCCGGCGTTCTCTGCGGTGTATCTGAGACGCAGTAAACAGACGCCCGGAGCAACCGGTCAGGTCTGGCGCTTTTGGGGGAGGTGTGCTATAATAGCGCCCGCAACGCGCCGGCTCTGACCGGCATGATCGAGGAGGCGTTGAATGGCAGCAACACGGACTCCGACCGGGATGCGGTTCGGCCAGTTCGTCGGCTGCCAGGTGAACTCTTGCCTGGCATAAGACGAATACGCGACACGGAATGAAAGGAGAGAAAAATGGCCGAACATGTCTATATCGAACGGATAGCCGGGTACATCGGCAAAGAAGTGACGGTCAAGGGCTGGCTCTATGCCAGGACAGGCAAGGGCAAGCTCCAGTTTTTGCAGGTTCGCGATGGCACCGGCACGATGCAGTGCATCGTCTTGAAAAAGGATGTGACGCCGGAGGTGTTTGAAGCAGCCCAACGGCTGACCCAGGAATCATCGCTGATCGTCACCGGCACGATCCGCGCCGACGAACGGGCTCCCGGCATCCCCGGCGGCCTGGAGATGGATGTCCGCGACCTGCAGGTGGTGCAACTGGTGACCGACGAGTATCCCATCGCCCCTAAAGAGCATGGGGTGGATTTCCTGATGCAGAACCGCCACCTGTGGATCCGCTCCTCGCGGCAATGGGCGGTGCTGCGCGTGCGGGCCACAATCGTCAAGGCCATTCGCGACTGGCTGGACAGCCATGGCTTTATCCTGATGGACACCCCCATTCTGACGCCGGCCGCCTGCGAGGGGACGACGACCCTCTTCCAGACCGACTACCATGGTACGCCGGCCTATCTGACCCAAAGTGGTCAACTCTACAACGAGGCCAACATCATGGCCTTTGGCCGCGTCTACTGCTTCGGGCCGACCTTCCGCGCCGAAAAGAGCAAAACACGGCGGCATATCCAGGAATTCTGGATGGTGGAGCCGGAAGCAGCCTATGTGGATATGTGGGAAAATATGGAGATCCAGGAGCAGTTCGTCAGCTATATCGTGCAGACGACGCTACGGGAGCGGCGCAGGGAACTGGAGCTGCTGGGCCGTGACCTGAGCCGACTGGAGAGGATCGAGCCGCCCTTTCCCCGTCTCCACTATGACGAGGCGGTGGCGATGATCAACCGGGCGGCCGAGGCGGGGGTGCTCATCCCGCCCAACGACGAACCGGTGCCGCCCATCGTCTGGGGGGATGACTTTGGGGCGCCGCACGAAACCTACGTGGCCGCGCAGTTCGACCGACCGGTCTTTGTCCATCACTATCCCACCGCGGCCAAAGCTTTCTACATGGCCCAGGAGCCGGACCGGCCGGAGACCTGCCGTTCGTCGGACCTGCTGGCCCCGGAGGGGTATGGTGAGATCATCGGCGGGGGGGAGCGCTCCGACGACCTGGCCTTCCTGGAGGCGCAGATCGCCCGCCACGGCCTGCCCCGCGAAGCGTATGAGTGGTACCTGGACTTGAGGCGGTTTGGTTCAGTGCCGCACAGCGGCTTTGGCCTGGGGCTGGAGCGGACGGTGATGTGGATCTGTGGCCTGAGCCACATCCGCGAGACGATCCCCTTCCCCCGGCTGCTGGGTCGGATCTATCCTTAACACCGGCCAAACGATCGCCGGGGCGGACCGAATTGTCCGCCCCGGTTTTGGCTGTTTACACCCCCAGCGAGGCACGCCTTTGGGCAAAGCGCAGCAGGCTGTCCTGGCCTACCAGGCCCAACGGACGGCTGCCATCCATCACCAGCAACAGGCTCTGCCCCTCGGCCATCATTCGCTCCAACACCCGGTAGGCGGCTTCGCTGGCCGGCACCGGTCTGAGGAGGTTCAGCGGGGTCATGATCTGGCGGATAGGTGTCCACCCCCACCGCTGGCGCGGCACCTGCTGGATCTGGCTCAGGGTGGCCACTCCTCTGGTCTGGATGCCGTCGGTTACCAGGAAGCAGCTCTGGCCCTGGGGCAGCACATAGTCGCGCACCACCCAGTCAAGCGGCATATTGCTGTCCACCGCCTGGCAACCGACCGTGGCAAAATCGCCGGCGGTGTACCCCTCCAACGCCTGGCGCACCCAGGCCTGCATGGCGCTCTGGCTGGCGGCGTTATCCAGGAACCAGCCGATGAAAGCCAGCCACAGGCCGCTGGACCAGTTGCCGGTCAGGAACAACATCCCACCCCCGACGATCATCAGCAGCGCCACAGCCCGGCCGGTGGCTGCCGCCCAACGGGTGGCCCGCGCCATGTTGCCGGTCAAGGCCCACACCACCGAGCGGAATACCCGCCCACCATCCAGCGGAAAGCCGGGCAGCATGTTGAACAGGGCCAGGCTCAGGTTGATGCCACCCAGATACAGCCCCAGAGCAGCCAGCGGCTCCAGGCCGGCCAACTGCCCTACCAGCCACAACAGGCCAAACCCCAGGGCCAGCGCCAGACTGGCCAGAGGGCCGGCGAGGGCAATGAGAAACTCGGCCAGCGGTCGCTCCGGCTCGCGGTCAATGCTGGCCACGCCGCCAAAGATGAACAGCGTGATGCTGCGCACCGGGATGCCCCAGGCCAGGGCGACGACGCTGTGGGCCAGTTCGTGGAACAGCACCGAGCCGAAAAAGAGCAGGCTGGTCAGCAGCCCCACACTCCAGTAGCCGGCCGGTCCCCAGCCTGGATAGCGGCCGGGAAAATAGGCTGTCGCCAGCGACAGCGTCACCAGGGCAAAGACGATGAACCAGGTATAGTTGATCCCGATCGGGATGCCGAATATCTTGACCAATCGCACCGAACTCTTCATCTGCCACCTCCCCCTCAATCTGTTTGCTCCAGGAGGAGGCCCTTCCCTGCCAGAAGGCAGACCTTCCTCCCCTGCGAGCGACCATCACACTCCTGACTCTCCACCCTGCGTTTATCATACCACAGGAATGTTAGAGGGGCATTATAAAAGTGTTAGAGGGGTGTTAATCCCAATGCCTTTCAGATAACAGGAGTTGTGCAGTTGCGCAACTCCTGTCAAAGAAGGTGCCGGAGCGGCGGCTTCAGCCTGTTGACATGGCGGGGGTACAGGCAGCCTGCACGGCGGCCCACTGCCAACAGGGGAGGGCAGTGGGCCGTTTGCTGCGTTCAATTTTTGCGCCGCCCTGGACCTGTGGTACAATGGCGGCGCTTGTCTCGGAGGGACGATGTCTATCGTGCGGATCGGGGTCGGCGAGACCAACTGCTACCTGTTGCAGGGCCATGCCGGGGCAGTGCTGATTGACCCTGGCCCGCCCGGCGGCGCAGGGAAGGTGATTTCCGGCGTGACCGGGGCCGGCCTGCGGCCGGAGGAGGTGCGGCTGATCCTGGTCACCCATGGTCACCTGGACCATTACGGTGCGGCAGTGGAGGCCAGGGGCCACTCATCTCTGCTCCGGAGCTGGTGTGGCGCGCCGATCGCTGCCTTCCCCGGTGAACCGGAATTCAGCCAGAAGCGACGCCATGCCCTGCCCCCGGCTCAGACCCTGCGCGGCAGCGTGATCCGCTGGTTCTACCTGCTGCTGTCACCCCTGATCCATTTCAGACCGTTGACAGCCGACCTGTTGCTTGATGATGGCGCGGACCTGTCGCCCTACGGCGTGGAGGCCCGGACGGTGCTGTTGCCCGGCCACTCGCCCGGCTCGCTGGGGCTGATCACCGCCGAGGGGGACCTGTTCGTCGGCGATCTGTTCGTCAATTTTACCGTGCCCAGCCAGCCGATCTATCTGTGGGACCGGGCAGCATGGCAGCGGAGTTACGAGCGGGTGCGGGCGCTCCGACCCCGCACTGTCTATGTCGGCCACGGCGAGCCGTTCTCCGGCGAGCGGCTGGCTCACATCTATCCGGCCCGCTATCAGTTACGCTGGTGGGTGCGCTGAAGGTCTGTCCAGGGGACAACAAAACTGCGGACGCGCGGAATCAGGAGATTCGATGTCAGAAGGATGGAAGATTCTATTCAGCACTTTTGCCCTGCTCTTCGTCGCCGAGCTGGGGGACAAGACACAACTGGCCGTTATCAGCATGACAGCCAGGCACAAAATGCCGCTCTGGATTTTCGTCGGCGCGACGCTGGCCCTGGCGGCTGTGACGGCGATCGGCGTGCTGGGGGGTGAGCTGCTCACCCGCTTCATCCCCGAAGCGATCCTGCGCAAAATTGCGGCTGTGCTGTTCGTGGGGATGGGGGTGTTGATGTGGTTTGACAGGCTGTAAGAACCGGTCTGGAGACCACAAAGGACACAAAGGGCACAGTTGTTCTCCTCGTTTCTGCGGTGTATCTGGGACGCGGCCAACAAACAGGTGCAGGGAATACGGGAGGAGCAATGTCGGCGAACTGGCTACGGCGCCGGGAGCTGTTTCCAGACACCACCACGGTCGTAGAGACGCCGGCCGGTCAGGTCCTGGCCATTGCCGGCGTCGATCTGGCGGGCTTGGCGGACAGATACGGCACCCCACTCTACCTCTATGACCGGACCACCCTGGACACGGCGGTCGCGGCCTACCGCGCCGCTTTGACAGCCGCTTACGCCGGGCAGGCGGGTCTGACCTACGCCGGCAAGGCTTTTCTCTGCACGGCGGTAGCCCGGTGGGCGGCGCAGGTCGGCCTGTGGATTGACTGCACCGGCCTGGGCGAAATCGGCATGGCCCGGGCGGCCGGCGTGCCCCGGCCGCAGATCCTCGTCCACGGGGTCAACAAGAGCCAGGCCGACCTGGCAGCGGCTGTGGGACAGGCCGGCACCCTCGTCGTTGACAACCTGATCGAGCTGGAACGGCTGAGGGCCTTGAGACTATCAGGACAGCGCCCTTTCCCCGACCTGTGGTTGCGCTTCCGGCCTGGCGTGACGGTGGACACCCACACCCATATCCAGACCGGCCAGCAGGAAAGCAAGTTCGGCATGGAGGAGGAGGAGGTGCTGCTGGCCGCCCGCCTTTGCCGGGAGCATGACCTGCCGCTCACCGGCCTGCACTTTCATCTGGGTTCCCAGTTCCGTGATCCGACCCCCATCGTTCAGGCCCTGAACCGGACCCTGGACCTGGCAGCCGCCATCGGCCTGAACGGGGCGTGGACCCTCTCGCCCGGCGGTGGCTGGGGTGTGGCTTACCATGAGGAGGAGCTCCCCCACCCGCCGATCGGCGAGTATGTGCGCTGCGTGGCCGAGACGATCATGGCTGGCTGCCGGCAGCGAGGCCTGTCCCTGCCCCGGCTGCAACTGGAACCGGGGCGCAGCCTGGTTGCCCGGGCGGGGGTGGCCCTCTACCGGGTTGGCGCCGTGAAACGCTCCGCCCGGCGCCGCTGGCTGCTGTTGGATGGCGGCCTGGCCGATAACCCCCGCCCGGCGCTGTATGGCGCCCGCTACTCGGCGCTGCCGGTGTACGAGCCAGACAGACCGGCGGCCGGCCCGGCCTGGCTGGCCGGCCCCTATTGTGAGAGCGGCGACCTGCTGATCGAAGGTCTGCCTCTGCCCGATATGCAACCCGGCGAACTCCTCGCCCTCCCGGTCAGCGGAGCCTATCAGCTCAGCATGGCCAGCAACTACAACGGTGCACGCCGCCCCGCGGTGCTGTGGCTGGAAGAAGGGGCCGTGCGGCTGATCCAGGCCCGCGAGACGCTTGAGGACCTGCTGCGCCGGGAGCGATGGCCGGGTCCCGGTCTGGATGACAGGCCGGGCCATATCCCCTATGCGAAATACCAGGCCCTGGGCAACGATTACCTGGTGGTTGACCCCGCTGCTCTCGCCGGCGAGCTATCCCCGGCTCAGATTCGCCGCCTCTGTGACCGTCACTACGGCGTTGGCGCCGATGGCCTGCTGCTCGGCCCGTTCGACGATCCGACCTGCGATTTTCGGTTGCGGCTGTTCAATCCCGACGGCAGCGAGTTTGAAAAAAGCGGCAACGGCCTGCGCATCTTTGCCCGTTATCTCTGGGATCGAGGGCTGGTGGGCGAGGAACCGTTCACCGTCGCCACGCCGGGCGGTCCGGTCACGGCCCGCGTCGAGCCGGACGGGCGGCGGGTCATGGTGGAAATGGGCACCGTCAGCTTTGACAGCCGCCGCATCCCGGTTGCCGGACCGCCGCGCCAGGTGTTGAACGAGACGCTGAGTCTGGAAGGGCAAAGGTTCCACTATTGCGCCGCCACGGTCGGCAATCCCCATTGCGTCGTGTTGTGCGATGAGGTATCGCCCGACCTGGCCCGTCGCTGGGGGCCGCTGATCGAAAAAGAAGCACGCTTCCCCAACCGGACCAACGTCCAGTTTATGCAGGTATTGGACCGAACCCATATCCGGATCGAAATCTGGGAGCGGGGGGTGGGATATACGCTGGCCTCAGGCAGCAGCAGTTGCGCCGCAGCCGCGGTGGCCTGCCGGTTGGGGCTGTGCGACCCACAGGTCGCGGTCCACATGCCTGGCGGTGTGATAGATGTCCTGGTTTCTGACGAGATGGCCGTTTCGCTGGCTGGGGCGGTGACCAGGGTTGCCTCAGGACTCCTGTCTGCCGAGGCCTTTGAAAACCACTCAGAGCCAGGCTGAAAAGCTCACCACAAAGGCCACAAAGGAACACGAAGGAAAACCGTCACCCTCCCGCAGGCCTGGAAACTGGCCTGGCAGCCTGCGGGAGGGCCTGATTTTTTTCCTCTGGAACCTTTCCCTCTCATGGAGCGTCTATCCATCGTGTGTGGCATCCCACGCAAATCTACTACCTGCTAAAGGAGCAAAGAGGAGGAAAAAATGTTGAAACGAGTGATAGGGATCGTTGCACTCCTGGCCCTGTTGGCCATGGTGGGGCTGGCCGGCATCTGGCTCTACGACCGGCCGACAAACCCGGCTCTGGCCCAGACCACTCCGGAGGCGATAGCGACGGAGTACAGCCCCCATCAGACCATCGTCGTCGTCGGCCAGGGGACAGCCCACGTCCGGCCGGATATCGCCAGGATCAGCATCGGCGTGGAGACGCGGGCCGAGACCGTCACCGGGGCGGTTCAGGAGAACGAAACGCAGATGGAGGCCATCCTGGCTGCGCTGAAGGCAGCCGGTGTCGCCGACAAGGACATCCAGACGATGAACTATAGCCTCTACTTTGAGCAGTATCCCGAGTCGGTGTCGGGAGGCGAAAAGGTCAAGCCCCAATACCGGGTGTCGAACATGGTCCAGGTGACCGCCCGCGATCTCGAAAAGATAGGCGATCTGTTGGATGCCGTGATCGAGGCGGGCGCCAATAATATCTGGGGCGTGAACTTTAGCATCGAAGACTCCAGGCCGGCCCAGGCTCAGGCCCGCGCCGAAGCGATCGCCGATGCCAGGGCCCGCGCCGAAGCCCTGGCAGAGTTGAGCGGCGTCAGGTTGGGGCCGGTCATGTCGGTCAGCGAAGTCGTCAGTGGAGGGACATATGTGGTCCCGGTGGCGATGGAGCGTGCCGCTGCCGGTGGTTCAGGGACGATCACCCCTGGCGAACTGGAAGTTGCCTATCAGGTCCAGGTGACCTACTTTATTGCCGGCCCGGCCGAGTCGGCGACCGGCCTGCCCAACCCGGCATCCAAATTCTGTCAGGATCAGGGCTACAAGCTGGAGATCCGCACCGCAGCCGATGGCAGCCAGACCGGCTATTGCCTCTTCCCCGACGGCACCGAGTGCGAGGAATGGGCTTTCTACCGGGGAGAATGCGGGCCGGGGACGCCCAGGCCATAACCCCAGGTCAGACAGAAGCGGCGCACGCCCGTGCGCCGCTTCTGTCATCCTTGTGGGCCTGTGGCCGACGGTCGGGCCTTCAGTCGCCCCTTCCTCTCGTCTCCTCGTCAGCCCCAACCGCTCCAGAACGCGGAAGCAACGCCCCGGTCCCCTTGTCAAGAAATTCGATCTCCAGCGTGTTGGACTGCACCGCGATCTTGGGCACCTGTTTGAGCAACGCTTCCACCCTGCCCCGGTCACGGACAACGGTCTGTCCCAGCCAGCGGCGAGGATCCTCGGCTGTGGCATCGAAACGCAGGCGCAGCCGGTAACGGCCCGGTTCGGGGGCTTTGAACCAGGCCAGTTGCTGGATGGGGATGAACCCCTTGCCTCGCTGCGGGTCAAAGCTTTCACCGGGGGCCAGGCGCACAAAATCGTCCGGTTGCAGGCCACGGGCATAGTCCAGCCCCTCAGGCAGGCGCAGTTCGACCGGTCCCGACGGCCCCTCGATCTCGGCCCGGTACTGGGGATAGCGCAGCCCCTCGGAGCCGGGCAGCACCCCCACCACCCACACCGGCCTGTCCGAGACATTGGTGATCCGCACCGATAGCTCCAGCGGCTCGTCCACCGATTGCCGGGGTCCTTTGCCAGAACTCAACTCGATTTTGAGCGGACTCTCCTCCATACCCATCTCCCCTCCAGGGCGCTCGCCAGGATTGCTTCTACCGACTCTCTCCAACTTCAATCGCCTTCGCCCGGTCCCGCAGTTCGGCAATCACTTCCGGCCTGACCTCCAACCGTTTGAAGTAACGGACGGTCTCGGTCAGCAGCGACCTGGCCCGCATCGGCTGGTCCGCCTGACGGTAAAGCTCGTACAGCAGGTCCACCGCCCCGCCGTGGGTGATGTTATCCAACGCCGACTGTTTGGCCTTGGGCGGGAAAGAGACGGCCTGCTCCAGTTCCTGGATGGCCGCTTCCGGCTGTGCCGGCCGGACCCGTCCGGCCACCAGGTCTTTGAACTGGTGGGCCTGGCTGTAGCCGAAGCAAAGGTGGATGTAGCGGGCCAGGTTGGTGTCGGGAAAGCGCTCCGCCACCTCGCGGAGTTGCTCGTTGCCCTCATCCAGGTGGGGTGCGCCCTGCATATAGAGCACATGGCCCTGATCCGGCCCAAAGGTCCACAACGCCATCTCCTCCTCCCCTGCTGTCTGCGGGAAGGCAACGCGGATGCGCAGGGCGTTGGAGCGCAGGCGCACTCCCCCTGCGCCATACACCGCCCAGATCTGGTATTCCCCCGGTTCCTGAAAGTAAAAGCCATCTGCTCCATAGGCCAGGAACACGCTGGCATACAGCTTCTCGCCGGCCGGCAGTTCGGTCGTCTGCCCCTGGCCACACAGCTTGAAGAGGGGCCGGTACAGGCGCACCTGCCCTCTGGGGTCGCGGATGTAGAGTTGCAACAACCCGCACTCAGGGTTGAGCATGTTGGGCACGATCACCGGCCTCTGGCCCTGATTCTTGAGCTTCAGCTCGACCGTCACCGGTTCGGCAAACTGGAACAGATACCGTTCCGGCCGGGTGCGGACATAGAGGGCCAGGGGGGCCTGCGCCAGTTGTTGAAGAGAGGCAGGCACAGGGGCGGGCAGATCGTGGCCCAATGCGCCAAAGGCCGCCCCGCCGGGGATAACCTCCAGCAGGGCATGGTGGCGCAGGTGACGAAGCTCCTCCAGGTCAAACTCGAAGCGGCAGTTCCGCCAGAACTGTTGGGTGCCATCCCAGCCGGGCGGCAGGTTGTAGCCATATGGATAGCGCCATGGGTAGTTCATCCACGACAGGGAAGCAGGCCGGTCTTTGTCAAACGAGTGGAGCAGGTTCAGGGCATGGCCCAGCTCGTGGACGCAGGTGCGCAAAAAGTTGCGGTCGAACTCGGCCGAGGGCAGGTTCCCCCACACCTCGGCCAGCTTCATGGTCGAGTAAAAAACCGCTGCACCCTGACGGGGATAAGGGTCGTCCGGATCGCGGGACTGGCTGTCGTACATGATGCCGGTGACCAGCGATTGGGGGTAGAGCCAGAAGTGGGTGGCGATCAGCAGATAGAGTTTCCACTGCGGTTCATCACGCCACAGGGAAAAGTGATGCTGCATGGCGTTGTGCAGCTCATCCTCGGTCCAGGTGAGGTCACTTCCGGCCTCGGCCGGCGCAAACACCTCTTCGTCCGAAAGAAGGTGCAGGTCCACACCTGCCCGCTGATAGGCCCGAACGATGTCCAGGTCGAAGGCCGGCAGGTCGGCGGGGCGCGTCGCCACAGCCTGGGTGTTGAACGGGCGGGGCAGCTCTGTGCCGGTAATGCGGTCAATCTCCAGCTCAATGGTGCGGAAAAAGGCCGAGACCCGGTCGCACAGGAAGGTGGAGCGATAGGTGCCCCAGTGCAAAATCTCCACCATGGCCGGTGCGGGCGGTTCCTGGGGGGTGTACACCGGGATCGTAATCCGCAGCACCTGCCGCGAGGCCGTCTCGTGGCCTGCCGGAGCAGGCTCCAGGTGGCGAAGACTGCTCATCGTGCCGGTGATGATGACCCGGTCGGTTCCCCAATGGACATAAGGATGCTCGACCAGGAAGGAGCTGCGATACTCCCACTCGCCGCCGACCTCCTGGAACAGGTCGCCGCTGATCAGGTTGAGCGGTGAGTAGGGGCCTGGCGGGTCTGGCTCCCGCAGGTCAATGCGCAGCTCCAGCCGCCGGGAGCCGTGCTGGCCGACATAGGTGCCGCTGATCGGCTGGCGGGCCTGCCGGGCCGTTTGCCCCTCCTGATTGCTGGGGCAGGGGAAATCCCCGCCGGACGGTGTGTCAGACCAGATCTCGTCCATCTGCCTCCCTTTCTGCGCCGATTGGAAATCGGCCTGGCCAGGTATCGATCTCGATCCTGTTCGATTCGACCTCACCCCTGCCCCCCTTAAGGCGGGGGCGATTGGAAATCGCACCGGGTAGCCGAAGGCATTGCCTTCGGCTACCCGGCCGTCCGCCTGCGCGGACGGAGGCGTCCACGCCGGTGGACGCCTGGCCGCAGGCCCCTGAGGTGCGACTTGAGTCGCTTAACTTG
>DAOTYI010000191.1:0-8453 GCA_034434895.1 Anaerolineae bacterium | reverse complement strand
GCCCCTTTGCTCCCCTGCCCCCTTCCTCCTCTGCTCCAGGCAAGTCACCACGGCAAAGCGCCCGGTCTGGCCGTTGTCGCCCCGATGAGAAAAGAACTCGTCGCTGTGACACGAGGTACACAGCCGGGCCTGTTCTATCTGCCGCCGTCTGACACCGGCCGCGATGAGCTGTTGGGCGTTGGCCGCAGGCAGGTCAAGGCGCCACTGCTCCCCGTCGGGGTGCATCACCCGGCTCCAGTCGGGCAGAGCATAGCTCATCGCCGAAGCCACCTCCTGGCCGACGGTGTAGCAACAGGGGCCGATGGCCGGTCCCAGGCCGACCAGCAGGTCCTGAGGGCAGGTATCGAAAGCGGCCTGCATCGCCTCCACGGCGCGGCGGGCGATTCCCTGGGCCGCGCCACGCCACCCGGCATGGATCAACCCCAAGGCATGGTGCGCCGGGTCATAGAGCAGGATCGGCTGACAGTCGGCAAAGCGCAACAGGAGGGCAAGGCCGGGCACGTCAGTCACCAGGCCGTCGGTGTTGGGGAATATCCGCCCCGCGTCGGCGGCGGTGACCACGGCCACCCGATTGCCGTGGACCTGATAGGCCGTGGCCACCTGGCCGGCATCCAACCCCAGATGGGCAAGGATGCGGGCCAGGTTCTCGGCCACGGCAGCCGGGTCGTCGCCCACGCTGCGGCCCACATTGAGCGTGGCGAATGGCCCCTGGCTGACGCCGCCCAGCCGGGTGAAGATGGCGTGCTTCAGGCCCTCGACGGCCAGGAGCTCAAAGTGATAGGTCACCAGCCCGTTGTGCTCTTGGCGCAGCAAAGTCGCCCCCCTAGCCGGAGCACAGGCTGAGGCCTATGCTCCGGGAGATAGTGTAGCACAAAAGGGGGCAAAGGGCAAACCCTCTCGCCAGCTTAAATTTGCCCTTCTTTGGTCAGGCTCCCATAGGCGTCAACGTAAGGCGCGGGCAATTGGAAATCGCACCGATAGGGGCAGAGCGCCGCTCTGCCCCGGCTGGCCGTCCGCCTGCGCGGACGGAGGCGTCCACGCCGGTGGACGCCTGGCCGCAGGCCCCTGAGGGGCGACTTGGGTCGCTTACCTTGCCGCCTGTGGCTGGGACCCCTTGATAAAGTTCCACGGCAGCGGTGTGCCCGCTTCCCGCCCGGCCAACAGCTCATCGGCCGAAAGGCCCACCTGGGCCAATGCCTTGCGCCAGGCGGCAGGAGTCGGTCGCTCCACGGCCAGGAGCGCCTCGGCCAGCTGGCGGTCCCCGCGGGCCAGCGTGCCCTGCACCTCGGCCCAGGCCGGGCTTTCCCCCTTGACGGCGATCCCTCGTGGTCGCAACTCCTTTTCGACCTCCTCCAGGCGGTTCCTGATGATCTGGGCCGGCGTCTGCGCCAGCCGCTGGAAGGGGGTATGGGCCTTGGGCACAAAGGGGGTGATGTTGACCGTGAGCTGGCGGGGAAAGCGCCGGGCGCAGGCCAGGACCAGGTCCACCATCGCCTGGACATCCTCCTCCTCTTCGGTGGGCAGGCCCAACATAAAGTACAGCTTGACCTGCTCCAGGCCATGCCGCGCCGCCAGCTCCACGGCCCGCAGCACCTCCGCCTCGCTTTGGGTCTTGTGGATGACCTGCCGCAACCGTTCAGAGCCGGCTTCCGGGGCGATGGTCAGCGTCCGGGTGCCCGATTCGGCCAAGGCGCGGATCAGCCTCTCCGAAACCGAGTCGGCCCGCACCGAGGAGACGCTGAGCCGCGCCCCAAGCCGGCGCAATTCCACCACCAGGCGGTCAATTTCGGCGTGATCCGAGACGGCAGCACTGACCAATCCCAGCCGGTCGGTGTGGGCCAGGAGTTCACGGGCCTGGGCCATGATCCTCTCCACAGAGCGTTGGCGGGGGGGCAGGTAGCTGTATCCCGCCAGGCAAAAGCGGCAGCCCCGCCCGCAGCCACGCGCAATCTCGATCAGCCCCATGCCGGCGAATTCGGTGTGGGGGGTGAGGATGGCCGAACAGGTGGGAGAGGAGTCGAGGTCGGCGAGCCATTGGCGGGAGATAGTAGGGATTGGATGTTGGAGGTTGGGCAGGTAGAGGCCGGGGATGTGGGAGAGGGCGGTCAGGGCCGCGTCACGGCTGTCGGCGATCCGGTGCAGGGCGTCGGTCAGCCGCTCGAAAACCGGCTCGACTTCGCCGATGAGGATGGCGTCCAGCAGAGGAGCCAGCGGTTCCGGGTTGGCTGAAAGGGCAGGGCCGCCGGCGATGAGCAGCGGGTGCCTCTCGTCGCGTCCGGTGGCGCGGGGTGGGATGCCGGCCGCGCGGAGCAGGGCCACAACGTGGAAATAGTCCATCTCATAGGCGATGGAGAAGGCCAGCACAGGAAAATAGTCCAGCGGCGCGCCGCTCTCCAGAGAGAGGGGAGGGTGGAAATCGGTAAAGACCCGCTCGCAAACCACATCATCGCGGGCGTTCCACAGGCGGTAGAGGAGGTGCACGGCCAGGTCGGACATGCCCAGGTGATAGCGGTTGGGAAAGACCAGGGCGATGGGCAGCCGGCCCCCCCACTCCTTGTGGATGGTGCCTTGTTCCTTTTCCAGCAGGCGTTGTGCCCCGGCGATCTGTTGCCAGGCCATCAGTTGCTTTCGGGGGAGGTGGGCGGGCCGTAGACCAGATGGCTCAGCAGGGTGGTCCACTCATAAGGCACGCCGATCTCTTCCAGGCCGATCCACACGATGCCGACCGCCTCGCGGGCGGTGAGCCAGGCACGGATCCGCCACGGGATGGCGGCCAGATCGGTGCTGGTGGGACTGGGGTACACGGTGAGGCCCTGCCTTTCGAACAGCAGGCGGGCGCGTTCCAGGTGCAGCGGGTGGCTGACCAGGATGGCCGTTCGCCAGCCGTGGGCGGCCATCAGAGCGGCGGCGCTGGCTGCATCCTCGCGGGTGGTCATCGAACCGTCGGCCAGCAAGACCCGGTCGGGGGGCACTCCCTGGGCAACCGCCAGATCGCGGGCCACGGCCGCCGCCGAGAGGCGGTCGTTGTGGTAGCCGCCGGTGCAGATGAGGTAGGGGGCCAACCCCTGCTGGAAGAGGCTCACGGCGTGGAGGGTGCGCACCCGCAGGTCGGGGCCGGGTTGCCCGTCCGGCTCGACGCGCGCGCCCAGGATGATGATCGCCTCGGCCCGTCGCGCCAGGTTCCGGCTGCCGGTGCGGTTGATCCGCCAGCTCAGATGCAGAAACATCATCGCCCCTGCCAGCAGCAGCAGCGCCGCACCGGTCAGCAGGCCCCGAACAAGCCGTCGCCCCATGCGGCTATTATAGCATCGAATGCCTCCAACCGTCAACCGTCAGCACTCGCTGTAGCCGCAATTCAGGCACTTGCGGCAGCCCTCCATGGCTACATAGCTGGCCTGGCCGCAGTCAGGGCAGAGGTCCACCTTCTGCTCAGGCAGGGTGATGGGCAGAGGCAATTGCTCGGCCGGCGGTTCGGCCTCGATCAGGGCCAGGTGCCGGGCCAGCACCTGGGCGATGGCGTCGGGCAGGCTCCGCACCCGGTTGGGACCAAAGCCCAGCGGCCGCCCACCGCCGATGCCGGCGAGTTGATCGATCACCTCCCCCAGCCGCTCGCGGGCGGTGAGAGGCGAGGGCATCCGCAGGGCCAGACTGATCAACCGACCGATCGCCTCGGCCACGGCAGCGGTATCGGAGCCGGCCTTGCCCACATTGGCAAAGACCTCAAACGGCTCATCCTCGCCGTTTTCGTTGATGGTGATGTAGGCCGTGCCCAGGGGGGTGGGAGTGCGATAGGTGGTGCCGTGCAAGGCCATCGGCCGGGGTTTGCGCGGCAGGGGTTGCCCGGCCCCTCCTTCCCTGACCTGTTTGGTCTGGAGCGTCTCCAACACCACCTTCTCCCGGGAACCGGTCACATATACCGTCAACCCTTTACAGCCCAGCCGCCAGGCCAGGCGGTAGGCGTGGGCCACCTCTTCAGGGGTGGCCTGTTCGGGACAGTTGATCGTCTTGCTGATGCTGGCATCCACAAAGGCTTGCAGCGCGGCCTGCATGCGCACATGCTCTTCGGCGCTGATGTCGTTGGCGACGACAAAGACATGGCGGATGTTGGCCGGCACCTCCCGGATCTGCTGGCAACTGCCGGTGAGGACCACCTGATGGATGATCCGCTCCCGGGTCTGTTCATCCAGACCGGCGCGCTCCAGGGCCTGGAGGAAGAGGGGGCTGGTGTAGGTCAGTTCCACATCCCGGTCGTCATCCTTGAAGTGGCGGATGTAGGCCAGGGCAAAGACCGGCTCGCAGCCATAGGCCTCACAGCCCGCGATGGTGGCGATGGTACCGGTTGGCGCAACGGTCAGGTGCGCCGCGTTGCGGATGCCGTACCGACGGATGCCGTCCAGAATCTCCCCCCAGTGCAGCGGGGGCCGTTCCCACTTTTCCAGACGGGTGTAGGGGACCAGGGGGGTCGGCGGGGTCCAGTGCAGCTCTCCGGGGTCGTAGACGCTCCCCTGGATGGCCGGGAAGGGTCCCCGCCGTCGGGCCAGCTCGATGCTGGTGCGCATGGCCTGGTAGCGGATAAACTCCATGACCTGAGCGGCGAACTCTTCCCCTTCCGGGCTGCCGTAGCGGAGGCCAACCTGGTACATCAGGTCCCCCAGGCCCATGATGCCCAGGCCGATGCGCCGCGCCCGGCGGGCTGCCTCTTCGATCTGGGGCACAGCGGGCACATACCTGTTGGCATCCACCACGTTGTCCAGGAAATGGGTGGACAGTTCGACCGTTTCCTGGAGTTTGGCCCAATCCACGCCGCCTTGGGGGGTGGCGTGCTGCGCCAGGTTGATCGATCCCAGGCAGCAGTTCTCGTAGGGGAGCAGGGGCTGCTCGCCGCAGTTGTGGACAAAGAAGCCGTTGGCGTCAAAGGCGTGGATGCCGGGCACCCGCGCGTCGTACACCCGGGCCCGGCCGCGCGGCTCTATGGCGACGATTTCGTCCACAAACCGCTCCCGGCCCATGCGCCGCCCGTAGACGGCCAGCCCCTGATGCAGCCGGTCTGCCTTCTCCTTGTGGGTGAAACCGATGTGCTGTGCGAAGCAGAGCACGTTTTCCCGGCTGATGACCAGTTCGTGCTGGGGCCGGATTGGGTAGTCTTTCATATCGCCGCGTCCGTCGGGAAGTCGGGAAGTCCCGCCGGGTCGCCGGTTTTCGTAGAGGGTGGCGACAATCCCCAGCCGGTGGAGCATCCGCTGGACGGCCTTCAGCAGGGAGAGGTCGGACTGGGCCAGCCGCACCGACAGCCCCTTTCTCCGGTCCCCGACGACGGTCCCGTCCGCGTCAAAGAGGCCCTGCAGGAAACCGGCATGGAAATCGCGACCGGTCTGCTCTATCTGGGGCGAAATCCCCTTGAAGTCTTCGGAAAGGCCGTACGCTCGGGCCAGGTCGTGCAGGGATTTCAGCCGCAGGCGGTACTCCTTCCGCTCCGGGATGTACGTGAAGCCGGTGAAATCGGCCTGGTGGGGGAGAGAGGCCACCAGTTCCTCCACTTTCCGGCGGATCGACTCCGGTCCGGGCCCTTCCCCCCAGACCGCGATGACGCCCCGCCCAGCAGCGAGGATCCCGTCGCCGACCAGGAGCCCCAGCAGGTAGCCCTCCCCCCAGGTCCCGCGTCCGCCCCAGGTGGCGTCCCGGTGCTCTCCCAGGAGAACCCGGTCGCCCACGTTCAGGTCTCCGGCCCGCCGCCACTCCGACTCCAGGGTATAACGGGTCATCCGGATGGCCGCCCGCAGGGGATGTTCCGGGGTGACGGTCAGGCGGAAGCCCCGTCGGGTGCGGATTTCCAGTGTCTCCCGCTCCCCGGTGCAGAAGAAGCCCTCACCCGAGGTGGGATGGAACCGGCCGTTGACCAGAACCCGAACCGGGATTCCGACAATTTGCTCCACCTGTACCGGACCCTGATCGGTCACCACCCACGTATCCCCGGCGACACAGGGATTGGTGGCCTCATAGGCCCCCAGATGGGGACAGGGGTTGGCCCGGTTCATGGCATCCAGAAACAGCACCCCCGGCTCGCCATTGCGGTGGGCCTGGCGGACGATTTTGTCAAAGAGGTCCCGCGCCCGGACTTTCCGGTAGACCTTGATCGGGATGCCTGCCTGCTCTGCCTGCTCCAGCGTCCCGTGGAAGGCGCGATAAGCCGGATGGAGCACGTCCGGGAAGCGGAGTTCCCACTCCTCATCCCTCTCCACGGCCTGCATGAAGGCGTCGGTGATGCCGACCGAGATGTTAAAGTTGGTGATGGCGTTCTCGTCGGTCTTGCAGGTGATAAACTCCTCGATGTCGGGATGGTCCACGCGCAGGACGGCCATATTGGCCCCCCGCCTTGTTCCACCCTGGGCGATCTCGCCGAACGCCTTATCATAGACCCGCAGGAAGCCGACCGGCCCGGTGGCCATTCCCCGGCTGCTGTGGACCCGCGCCCCTTTGGGCCGTAGCCGGGAGAAGGAAAAGCCGTTGCCGCCGCCCGTCTGCTGGATGAGAGCCGCCGCCCGCAGGGTGGAAAAGATGCCGGCCGGGTCGCGGCCCATGTCGTCTTCGATGGGAATGACAAAACAGGCGGCGAGCTGTCCCAACGGGGTGCCGGCGCCGGTGAAGGTAGGGGAGTTGGGCATAAAGCGGAAGGAGGTCAGCAGGTCGTAGAAGGCGCGGGCGGTGGCGAGCGCATCCTCGCCATACCCGGCATCGGGCGCGGCGACGACGCGGGCCACCCGCCAGAACATCTGCGCCGGCGTCTCGACCGGTTCGCCGTTGGGGCCGCGCAGCAGGTAGCGTTTGCGCAGCACAGTCAGCGCGTTGTCGCTGAGGATGATTTCCCGCTCCAGGCCGGGCGGGAGCGATTCTGGGATCGGTTGGAACATAGGACTCTTCCTGGTTAGAATATCTCCTCCACTCGCCGGTCAGGGCGGAGCGTCGCTCCGCCCGTACGACCCGGCTTGGGGTTGAACATCCTGTCAGACGCGGGTCGCAGACCCGCTCTGGGCAACTTTTCCCGGGGCAGGAAAATCGTAAACCCGCTCTGTCGCCACCTTCCCCTCGGCCGAGACCTCCACCCCCTCCATCTGGAGCAGCGCCCGCTTCATCGCCGTGCCGCCCCCGTAGCCGCCCAGCGTCCCATCGCTGCGCACCACCCGGTGGCAGGGGATGAGGATGGGGAAGGGGTTGCTCGCCAGCGCATTGCCCACCGCCCGCGCCGCGCCCGGCCTCCCCAGGTGGGCCGCAATCCGGCCATAGCTGCTCACCCAACCGCGCGGGATGGCGTGCTCGGCGCGCAGCACCCGCTGCTGAAACGCAGGGCAGCTTTCCAACGCCAGCCATTCCAACGGAAAGACAATCTCCTCCCCCTCCAGAAAACGGGTGATCTGCTCTGCCAATCCGGCCAGCGGCGGGCAGGAACCGGGGATGGCCTCGGTGCGCAAAATCTGGAGCGTCTCGTCGGTGGGGTTTCCCTCCCTGGGCAACAGCAGGCGTTGGACCCTGGGACCTGCCGGCGTGTCCCGCCACAGAAGCGCCAGCGGCCCGAACGGCGAGGGAAGCAGCAGATAAGCTGTCTGAACCATCCGACCTGCCATTTCCGGCCCTGCAATCACACTCAGGGCAGGCCTCAAATATCCAGCCTCAACTGCGCCTGGAGGATCGCCTCCCGCTGGCGGCGCTCCAGCAGATTTTCGATCTCATCGGCCAGGTCCTCCACATCGGCGAAGCGACGGTAGATGGTGGCGAAGCGGATGTAGGCCACCTCATCCAGCTTGCGCAGGTTCTGCATCACCATCTCGCCGATCTCCCGGCTGGTCACCTCGCGGCTGCCGCGATGGTACAGCTCGCTCTCGATGCCGCTGATCAGCTCTTCGACGGCGGAGGTGTCCACCGGCCGCTTGGCGCAGGCGATCTGGATGCCGCGCAGGATCTTGTCTCGGTCGAACGGTTCGCGGCGTCCATCCTGCTTGATGACCATCAACCGGAGCGGGACCACCCGTTCATAGGTGGTGAACCGGCGCCCGCAACTCACACACTCCCGGCGGCGGCGGATGCCCCCTTCTGCGTCGCGCGTGTCAATCACCCGGGACTCACTTGAGGCACAGAACGGGCAATTCATGGGTTCACTCCGATCAGGTGCAATGCACCTCTATCCACCTTGACTCAGCTTTGAATACTAGATTTCGTGGCTGGCCTGAATTTGTCCACAACATCTGGTAGGCGGTGGTACTATAGCACAAACTGCGCCGGATTGCAAAGGTTGTGGCTGGGGGTGAGGCAACCCCGGCACAATTTTAACCTTGAGAAAGGCCTCGCCCCCTTTCCGGTGGAAAGGGGGCGAGAAGGGATGCGATAGCCCGTTTAGAGCTGCAAGGTCTTTACCTCGACAATGTTCGATTTGACCTCACCCCTACCCCCTGGCCCCCTTC
>DAOTYI010000190.1:0-2942 GCA_034434895.1 Anaerolineae bacterium | reverse complement strand
AACGGGAGAGGGGAGGGGGCAGGGGGAGGGGTGAGGGCCAGGCGGAATTTTAACAGCCGTCAAAAGTGTAAGCCAATTTCCCCAGAAAATTGAACCATCCCCACCCCACCTCCATAAGTATACCCCGACCTGGATGCTCTGACAAACCCAGGCCAGGTCGTTGTCACCAGGGGCAGCAATTTGCGTCCCCCGACAACCGATGTTATACTCCAGACACAACAGGGAGGTCGCTTTGCCCATCATCGAAACCCGGCAATTGAGCAAAACCTTTGTCACCCGCGAGAAACAGGCAGGACTGCGCGGCAGCGTCCGCGCCCTGTTCCGACCCATCCAACGCGAAATCCAGGCGGTGAAGGCCATCTCCTTCACCGTAGAAGAGGGGGAGCGGGTGGCCTTCATCGGCCCCAACGGCGCCGGCAAATCCACCACCATCAAGATGTTGGTCGGCATCCTCTACCCCACCTCCGGTCAGGCACAGGTGTTGGGCCTGATCCCCTGGCGGGAGCGACAAAAGCTGGCCTACCAGATCGGCGCTGTGTTTGGCCAAAAGTCGCAGCTCTGGTACCACCTGCCGCCCCAAGACTCTTTCGACCTGCTGGCCCGCATCTACGAACTCCACCCGGCGGCCTATCGGCAGAGGCTCTCGCACCTGGTGGAGCTGTTCGAGATCGGCGAATATCTGGATGCGCCGGTGCGGAAACTTTCCCTGGGCGAGCGGATGCGGTGCGAGATCGCCGCTTCGCTGTTGCACCGGCCACGCATCCTCTTCCTCGATGAACCGACCATCGGCCTGGATGTGGTGGTCAAGCAGCGTATCCGCGACCTGATCCTGGAGCTGAACCAGCAGGAGGGGGTGACCATCTTTCTCACCTCTCACGATGCCGGCGATGTTGAAGTGCTGTGCAAACGGGCGATGGTCATCAACCATGGCGAGGTGATCTTTGACGGCCGGGTCTCCACCCTGAAACGGGACTATATCCACAGCAAGACGGTCTCCCTCAAGCTGGCCGAGCCGTGGCAGGGGTTCGACCGCCCCGGCGTGCAGGTGCTCAAGCACAAAGGCTATGGCGTTAAACTGCAGGTGGATACCAACACTGCCCCCATCGAGGAGGTGATCGGCCAGCTCCTGGCTCGCTATGCCGTCGCCGACATCAATGTGGACAACCCGCCGATGGAGGAGATCATCGCCCGCATCTACGAGCGTGGATAGCCTGGATGCAGGCTCCCCGCGACGAAGGGGGCGACAGGGCAGGCAACAATCAGGACACCCTGACATGATCCGTTACGGCTTTGTGCTATGGACCTCGGCGCGGCAGCAATGGGTCTATCGCAGCGAGATGGCCGCCCGCGCCGTACAGATGGTGTTGTTCATGGGCGTGTTCATGGCCCTGTGGACCACCGCCTACAGCGTCAGCGGACGAGCAGAACTGGCCGGCTACAGCCTGGCGCAGATGGTGTGGTATCTGGCCATGACCGAGACGGTTACCCTCTCCACCTCACGGATCTTTTTGGAGATCAGCGAGGCGGTCAGGGCCGGCGACCTGGCCTACACGCTGGCCCGCCCCCTCAGTTACCCCTTTTTCCAGGTCGCCAACTCGCTGGGTGGTTCGGTGCCGCGGTTCCTGCTCAACCTGTTGACCGCCTCGGCGGTGGTGGCGCTGGGAATGAGGCAACTGGCCGGCAGCCCGGCGGGGCTGGCAGCCTTCCTGGTCCTGGCGGCGTTGGCCCTGCTGTTGGATGCCCTGGTCGCCGTGTTGATCGGCCTGGTTGCCTTCTGGATCGAAGAGGTGAACCCCATCTACTGGATCTACAACAAGCTGCTGTTCACCGTCGGTGGGCTGTTCCTGCCGCTGGAGATGTTCCCGCCCTGGCTGCAACGTGCCGTCCGCTGGCTGCCGTTCCAGTTCATCACCTATGCCCCGGCCCGTGCCTTTGTTGCCTTTGAGCCGGAGTTCCTCATACGGGCAGTCGCCGGTCAGATCGCTTGCATCATCCTGTTTGCCGCCCTGGTGTTGCTGGTGTGGCGCTGGGCGCAGCGGCGGATGGTAGTGCATGGAGGGTAAGATGAAAACGGTCCGCCTGGTGCTGGGCTATGTGCGGCACAACCTGATGTCGGCCATGGCCTACCGGGGAGCGTTTCTGTTGCAGGTCGTCGGCATGATGCTCAACAACACCATGCTCCTCTTTTTCTGGTGGATTCTGTTCACCCGGCTGCCCACGCTGCGCGGCTGGGATCTGAGCCAGGTGATGGTCCTGTACGCCCTGGTCGCCTTTGGCTTTGGCCTGGCCAACGTGGTGTGCGGCAACGCCTTCCTGGTGGCCCGCCTCATCGTCCGGGGTGACCTGGACTACTACCTGGCTCTGCCGGCCGATCCGCTGGTCCACCTGCTGGTCTCGCGCATGTCCCTTTCAGCCTGGGGGGATATGCTCTTTGGCCTGCTTGTCTTTCTGCTCGCTGCGCCCAACCGCTGGATTGGCCTGCCGCTGTTCCTGTTGCTGGGCCTGCTATCGGGCCTGCTGTTGGTGGCCTTTGCCGTGCTGGTCGGGTCACTGGCTTTCTGGGTGGGCAACGCCGACAACCTGGCCGCTCAGGCGGTCAATGCCATCATCACCTTTGGCCTGTACCCGGTTGAGATCTTTCCCGGCGCCGTGCAACTGCTGCTCTACACCCTCATCCCGGCGGCCTTTATCGGCTCGATGCCGGCCGGGCTGTTGAGTGAGTTCCATTGGGGCCGCCTGGGTGTGTTGCTGGCCGCCACCGCCGGGCTGATCCTCCTGGCACGGGTCCTCTTTCAGCGAGGGTTGCGCCGTTATGAATCGGGCAACCTGGTGGTCGTACGCGGCTGATCAGCCCTCAGAGCCGGTCTGAAAAGCTTACCACAAAGACACAAAGACCACAAAGGAACACGAAAAGACCGCATAGTGCCCTTGGTGTCCTTCGT
>DAOTYI010000189.1:0-1801 GCA_034434895.1 Anaerolineae bacterium | reverse complement strand
TGACCAGCGATAGCCCGGCCCTGCTCGGCGAGCCGGTGGCCTTTACCGCCACGGTGACCGGCACCCCACCCTTTGCCTACACCTGGAACTTTGGCGGGCCCGGCTACGGGGTCGGCCTGGACGGCCCCACGCCGGTCTATACCTACAGCGAGGCCGGCAGCTTTACGGCGGTGGTCACGGTGGAGAATCCGTGCGGCAGCGATGCCGCCTCGACGGTCGTCACCGTCACACCGCCCTGCATCGCCGTGGCCGGCGTCAGCCTGACCCTGGTCACCACCGGCACAGTCTATCCCGGCGATCAGGTGGTGTTCAGCGCCGACCTCACCCCGGACGACTTTACCCCGCCCTACTCCTACACCCTGAATATCGGCCCGGTGATGACCTCTACCGCCGATCCACTGGTCTTCACCCTGACCTTCACCGGGCCGGGCACCTATCCCATCGGGATTGCCATCTGGAACTGTGCCATGACCGAAGCGGTGCCCTCTACGGTTGAAGTGGTGGTGGAGGAACCACCTCAGCGATTCTACTACATCTACCTGCCCATCGTCATCAAGAAGCCTGCTCCCTAGCTCGACGATGTTAAACTACATAGCAGGCGGACGGCCGGGTAGCCGAAGGCATTGCCTTCGGCTACCCGGTGCGATTTCCAATCGCCCGCGCCTTAACTGGATGCCAATGGGCAACTGCGAGCAGTTGCCCTACTCGCACAACCCTATTATATCACAAAACGGAGCAGACAGCCAGGTTGGTGGGGCGGATGGTGAATGGCGAACGGCCGGCCTTGCCTGGTGGCAGGTTCTGGCGTATAATGGACCCATCTCTCACCGCAGAGGCGCAGAGAACACAGAGGAATCATAAAAAACTCAGCGGCCTCTGTCTCTGCGGTGCAATTTGGGACTTTTTCTCCATCTGCTGGGGGAGGGGCCTATGGGCCGGATTGCGGCTTTGTTCGATATGGATAAAACGCTGCTGGACACCAGCTCCGGTCAGCTCTACGCCCGCTACCTGTATCGCTTCGGCCAGATGGGACGGCGGGAGCTGGCACGGGTGTTCTGGTGGGGAGTCCTCGGCCGGCTGGGCCTGCTGGACATGCAAACGCTGCTGCCCCGGCTGCTGGCCGGTGCAGCCGGCGATGACGAGCGGGCGATCCGGGCGCTGTGCGATCGCTGGTTCGTTGAGGAGGTGCTCCCTCACCTGACGAGGCGAGGACAACAGCGGGTGGCCGAACATCTGGCCCGCGGAGATGTGGTCGCCATCGTTTCAGCCTCCACCCAGTATGTCGTGGGACCGCTGGCGGCCTACCTGGGCATCCCCGGCCAGTATGTCTGCACCCACCTGGTCAGCCGGGATGGGCGGCTGACAGGGGAGATCGAGCCACCCGCCTGCTATGGCCCCGGCAAAGTGGTCTGGGCGGAGCGGTTTGCGGCGGAGCAGGATGTGGACCTGTCGGCCAGCACCTTCTACACCGACAGCATCAGCGACCTGCCGCTGCTGGAGCGGGTGGCCCATCCGGTGGCGGTGAACCCCGATCCCCGGCTGCGACGGCTGGCCCGGCGGCGGGGCTGGCCGATCGAAAAGTTTTACTGAGCGGTGACCAGGTCCAACAGGTCGTCGAGGCTGAAAAGTCTACCACGAAAGCACACAGGAAATTCCTGCGCGCCCTTTATGGTTTTCAGACCCGCTCTCAGCCCAGGGCAACGACCAGGGCCACCGCAACCTGGCGTTCGTGCGACAGGCTGATGGCCCACCGGCGCCACCCCTGTTCCTCAGCCAGGGCAGCCGCCCGGCCTGACAGATG
>DAOTYI010000188.1:0-31579 GCA_034434895.1 Anaerolineae bacterium | reverse complement strand
CTTCCTCTCTAGGGTAGCAAGCTGCCCTTTCGCCGACCCGCGGCGGGTCTACAAAAGGGATCCGAGACCGGGAATGCCCAGGCCTTCGAGCCCCGCCGAGAACTCCCCCATGCGCTCCTCCCGAGCCGCTGCGGCCGCATCCTGAGCTCCCCGAACGGCGGCCACAATCAGGTCCTGGAGCATCTCCACATCGTCAGGGTTCACCACCTCGGGGTCAATGGTGATCGCCTGCACCCGCTGCTGGCCGGTCACCACCACTTTGACGACGCCGCCCCCGGCCGTGGCGGTGATCGTCTCTTCGCCCAGTGACTCCTGGGTCTGGAGCATCTGTTCCTGCAAGCGCATGATCTGTTGCCGGATGTCCGGCCGACCGCCCGGTCGGCTGGCCTGGATGCGTCGTCCTTTGCCTTTGGCCATGAATCTTCCTCCTTACGGTTCCACAATCCTGGCCCGGCCACCCCGCTCCGCCGCCCAGCGGGAGATCTGGTCCAGCTCCTGGTCGTCGAGCGGCGGCCCGGCGGGGGCCGGTTCGGCGTGAGCCGGGGGCGCTGGCTGGCGGGGCGTGTACTCGGAAGCCAGCACCAGTTTGAGGCGATAGCGGCAGTTGAGGATGCGGTGTAGCGCTTCCTCGACCTCCAGGCGGCGGTTCTGGTCTTTCAGTTTCTGGCGGATCGGATCGCTGATAAACGAGAGCACCAGTTCATCACCGACCAGGTCCACCACCTGGCAGTTGGAACGGAGCACGGCGGCCGTCATCCTGTTGTGCGCATACACCTCGTGGATGATCTCATCCCAACGGGCGCGGATCTGCTCCAGGCCGGTCGGGGCCAGGTCACCGGCCGGCGGTGCAGGACGCGGAGTGGGGGCCTGCTGTCCGATCTGGCGTTGAGCTGCCGCTCCGGGCGCGGTGGGGCGGAGCGGTGTTTCGCCCGGACCGGTAGGCGGTGCAGCGGAGCGGGCCTCCTGCTGGCGCACCGACGGGGAGGGCACAGCCATCGGCGCCGCCTGCTCCAGCAGGCTTTCCACCAGGGCCATCTCCAGCGGCAACTGGGGGATGGTTTGCAGGCCGCTCTTCAGGTCGTTGGCTGCCTCGTTGAACAGGCGGATGGCCCGCAGCAGCCGCGCCCCCGGCATCCGCCCGGCCAGGGCTTCCATCCGGGCAGCCTGTTCGGCGGTGGTGTTGAGCAGGCGCGTGCCGGCTCCCTCTTTGACCAGGAGCAACCCGCGCAGATATTCGACCACTTCCCGGCCAAGCTGGCGGGGATCGGCGCCATCCTCGATGGCCCGGTTGATCAGCTCCAGGCCGCCGGCCACATCCCCCTCGGCCAGGCAGGTGGCCATCCTGTCGGCTACCTCCCCGGCAGTGGCCCCCGATACCATCTGCACCTGCTCCAGGCTGATCTCGTGGCCGTAACTGGCCAGTTGGTCCAGCAGGCTGATGGCATCGCGCATGGCCCCGCCTCCCTGACGGGCGATCAGCTCCAGCGCCGCCGGCTCCACGGTCAACCCTTCCTGGGCAGCGATGGCGGCCAGCCGGTCCACGATGGCCCGCAGCGGGATGCGCTTGAAATCGAACCGCTGGCAGCGGGAGGTGATGGTCGCCGGGATCTTGTGCGGATCGGTGGTCACCAGAGTAAAGATGACGTGGGGCGGCGGCTCCTCCAGGGTCTTGAGCAGGGCGTTGAAGGCCGGTTCGGTGAGCATGTGCGCTTCGTCCAGGACGTACACCTTGAAGCGCCCTTCGCCGGGTCGGAAGCTGACCTTTTCACGGATGTCGCGGATCTCGTCAATCCCCCGGTTGCTGGCGGCGTCAATCTCGATCAGGTCCAGCAGCCGGCCCTCGTTGACCGCCCGGCACAGGGGGCAGGCGTTGCAGGGCCGTTCGGCCTCCGGAGCCTGGCAATTGACCGCCTTGGCCAGCAGCCGGGCGGTGGTCGTCTTGCCGGTGCCCCTCGGCCCGGTGAACAGGTAGGCGTGGCGGATCCGGCCCTGGCGCAGCGCATTGCGCAACGTGCGGGTGATCGGCTCCTGGCCGACGACCTCCTCGAAGGTCTGCGGGCGGTATTTGAGATAGAGAGCCTGAGCGGCCATGAATTCTCACCGTAGCTATTCAGGCTGGTCGTCTAAGAGCCAGTCTGAAAAGCTTACCACAAAGACACAAAGGACACAAAGAACACGAAGGAAACGAATAAAAAAACCGCATGGTGCTCCTGGTGTCCTTTGTGTCCTTGGTGGTTTTCAGACAGGCTCTTGCACCCAGGCTTCTCATCTGGCTTTGATGCTCCTGGATAAGGGATAAGATCTGCTCTTTCGTTTGCACAATCATTCCAGATAGCGCTCGTTGCGGCTATTCACTTGCCTGCCTGACGTGTGAGGCGGGCTTTAGCCTGGCATCCCTGGTTGGCGCAAATCAAACCGGGGGAGACCACGGCTTTTACCCCATGATATCTAAGGGAGCGATTTTTGTCAAAAGTTCCAGGTCACGGCGCAGGGCCCTGTCCAGGTCACTGCTGTCATTTCCGCCCATCCGGTGTTCCAGGATGACCGCTCAGGCTGCCACGGCCACCACCTCGGGGCGCCGTCCGTCCCCACCTGGCGTCGCCGGGGCGGGGAGGGAGACGGGCGGTTCCTGCCGGAACTGGCTGGTATAAAGCCGGTAGTACTCGCCACCCTGCTCCAGCAACTGCTCGTGGGCCGAACGCCCGGGCCTGCTGGTCGCCCGCTCCACGATCTGCCCTTCCTGGAGGACCAGCAGTTGGTCGGCATTGCGGATGGTGCTCAGCCGGTGGGCGATGACAAAGCTGGTGCGCCCCTTTAACAGCTCTTCCAACGCCTGCTGGATCTGGCGCTCGGTGCGGGTATCCACGCTGGAGGTCGCCTCGTCCAGGATCAGGATGCGCGGGTTGGCAAGGGCGGCCCGGGCGATGGCGATCAGTTGCCGCTGGCCCAGGCTCAAGCCGGTGCCCCGTTCGCCCAGGAGGGTGTTGTAGCCGTCGGGCAGGCGCTGGATAAAGTCGTCGGCATGGGCCAGGCGGGCGGCGGCCTTGACCTCCTCGTCGCTGGCTTCGGGCCGGCCGAAACGGATATTGTTCAGCACCGTATCGCTGAACAGAAAGGTGTCTTGCAGCACAATGCCGATCTGGGCGCGCAGGCTGGCGGCGGTTACATCGCGCACATCATAGCCGTCAATGCGCACCGCTCCCCCGACCACGTCGTAAAAGCGGGGGATCAGGTTGATAATCGTCGTCTTGCCGGCCCCGGTCGGCCCGACAATGGCCACCATCTGGCCCGGCTCCGCCCGAAAGCTCACGTCGTGGAGCACCGGGATGCCGGGCAGGTAGGCCGCTTCGACATGGTCGAACTCAACCAGGCCGGTGATGGGCGGCAGGGGCACGGCGTCGGGCCGATCCTGCACATCGGGCACGGTATCCAGCAGGCCAAAGATGCGCTCGGCCCCGGCCACGGCGCTTTGCAGGTTGGTCCACATCACCGAGATCTGCTGGATCGGCTGGTTGAAACGCTGGACATACTGCATGAAGGTGATGACCAGGCCCAGGGAGACGGCGGTCCCGGCCAACGACTGCCCACGCAACAAAAAGATGCCGCCGACGATGGTGGTGACGGCCATGGCCACATAGCCGAGCGCCTCCAGGCTGGGGCCCATGGCCGCGGTGAACGACGCGGCCCGGATATTGGCGTCGCGGTTGGCGGCGTTGACCTGGCGGAAGCTCTCGATGTTGGCCTCCTCGCGGCCAAAGGCCTGCACTTCGCGCACACCGGCGATGCTCTCCTGCAGGTCGGCGTTGACCTGACCGATGGCCAGGCGGGTGCGGCGAAAAGCCCGCCGCGCCTGAGTCGAGAACCACCAGGTGGCCAGGACCATGAACGGCACGGCCGTCATGCAGATCAGGGCATATGTCCAGCTTGTGGTCAGCATGGTGATGGTCACCCAGACCAGGAGCAGGAGGCCGCTGCTGACCTGGACCAGGACAAAGCTGATCGCCTGTTGCAGGGTGTCCATGTCGTTGGTGATCCGGCTCATGATGTTGCCGGCTTCATTCTCGGCGTAGTAGCTCAGCGACAGGCGGTGCAGGTGGCGAAAAAGCTCCACCCGCAGGTTCTTGAGCACATGTTGGCCAACCCAGGCCATCAGGTAGAATTGGAGGCCGCTCATCAGGGAGCCGGCCGTGAACAGACCGACGATGAGCAGGATGAGCCGCCCCAGACCTCGGACATACTCTCCGGCCGCGGCACCGGGACCGGGCGTGCCGAGCCAGCAGTTGGCCTGAGAGGAGCTGCGCACCGTGCCCATCATCGTCTGCCCGGTCAGGGCTCCGCCGGGCAGCCCCTGGCTGCTCCCGGCCATGCGGCTGGCCAGGGCCGGCGTCAGGTAACAGTCCACTGCCTGGCCGGTCAGTTTGGGCTGCACCACCTGGACATAGGTGCTGCCCAGGATCAGCGCCAGGACGCCGAGCAATAGCGGCCAGTAGGGCCCAAAATAGCGGGCCAGGCGGCCCAGAGTGGCGCCTACGCGGGTCGGTTTTCTGCTCTCTTGAGCCAGGATGTGGCGAGGTCCGCCGCCAAAACCGTGCATGATGGTCTCTCCTCCGTTTGGGCAGTGCTCAGGCCAGCACTGCGTCCTCGATCAACTGCGACGAATAGATTTCGGCATAGATGGGACTGTTTTCCATCAACTCCCGGTGTGTGCCCTGGGCAGCAATCCGGCCCTTGTCCAGGACCAGGATCAGGTCGGCGTTGCGCACCGTGCTGATGCGTTGGGCGATGACGAAACTGGTCCGCCCCTTCATCAGCCTGGTCAGCGCCTGCTGGATTTGAACCTCGGTGGCCAGGTCCACACTGCTGGTCGAATCGTCCAGGATCAGGATGCGCGGGTCCATCAGGAGCGCCCGGGCGATGGCGATCCGCTGCTTCTGCCCCCCGCTGAGGGTGGTGCCCCGTTCCCCCACGACCGTATCGTAACCGTCGGGGAAGCTCATGATAAAGTCATGGGCCGCCGCCGCCTGGGCCGCCGCGATCACCTCGTCCAGGCTCGCCTCGGGCCGGCCAAAGGCGATGTTATCCCGGATTGTGCCGCTGAACAGGGTCGTGTCCTGGAGCACGATGCCGATCTGCGCCCGCAGTGAATCCAGAGAAACGTCGCGCACGTCATAGCCGTCAATCCTGACCGCGCCGGAGGTGACATCGTAAAAGCGCGGGATGAGGTTGATGATAGTGCTCTTGCCACTGCCGGTCGCCCCCAGCAGGGCAATGGTCTGGCCGGGCAGCGCCTCAAAACTCACCCCCTTGAGCACCGGCTCACCGCTGCCAAAATAGCGGAAGGTGACATCCTCAAAGACCACGTGGCCCGTCACCGGCGGCAGCTCCACCGCATCCGGCTTGTCCTGCACCTCGCTCTGGGCATCCAGGATCTCAAAGATGCGCTGCGCCGAGGCTCCAGCCTGAGCCATCTGGTTGATGATCATGCCCAGCATGCCCAGCGGGAAGAACACGAACATCAGGTACAGGCTGAACTTTTGCCACTGGCCCAGGGTCATGCTGCCGTAGATGATCTGTCTGCCGCCGAAGTAGAGGATCAGCACCTGTCCGACGTTCATCAACAAAAAGACGACCGGGAACAGGAAGGAAAAGAGGCGGGTGACCTGAATCTGCTGCTGCATCAGCTCCTCTGCCGAGGCCTCGAAGCGGGCCTGTTCCTGCGGCTCGCGCACAAACGCCTTGACCACTTTGATGCCGGTCAGGTTCTCCTGCAAGAGGGTGTTGAGCCGCGACAGCTTTTGCTGGACCTTGATGAACATCGGCTGGGTCAGCCGCCCAAAGATCAGGAACAGGGCCATGGCCAGGGGCAGCACCGGCAGGAGGGTGAGCATCAATTGGGCGTTGGTCATGAACAGGATGATCAGGGCCGCGATCAGGACCACCAGCGCCTGGACCGTCATCAACAGCCCCTGAGCGATAAACATCCGCACCTTTTCCACATCATCGGTGGCCCGGATCATGAGCTGGCCGGTCTGGTTGCGGTCGTGATAGCTGAACGACAGGCGCTGGATTTTGGCAAACAGTTCGTTGCGGAGGTCAAAGGCCACGCTCTGCGACACCCGCTCGGCGTTGTAGGTCTGGGCAAAGGCAAACAGGGCGCGGCCGGCGGCCAGGGCCACGATCAGCAACCCGGTCGAGATCAGGAGCGATTCGGCACCTGTCTGGTAGCGGGCCAGTTGCGCGGCGGTCCAGCCCAGCCGTTGCAGGGCCAACGCCTGAAAGGCGAGCGGCGCCTGGGCGATCTGCCTGGCGATAAAGCCGTTGGTCACGGCGTCAATGATGCGCTGGACCAGCTGCGGCACCATCAACTGCGCCGCCGTGGCCACGAACAGAAAGCTGTAGGCCAGAGCCGTCAGCCCTTTGTAATGCCCCAGGTAGCGGATAGCGCGGCCGATCCCCGCCAGGCGCGGGGGACGGCTTACAGAAGGGATCGTTTGTGCTTGCAAATGGTCCTCCTCCAGAAGGAAGGCGATCTATCGGCTTCTATGCCAGTTCGGCCCGGCCAGGCCGTCCAGCAACAGGTCAACAAGCTGCTCCAGGCGTTCTGGCGAGGGTGGAACCTGCTCGCCCCGGCCGCAGATCCGCATCTGATGGAAAAAGAACAGAGGCAGCAGATCGCTGACCAGCCCGGTGTCCACATCGGTCCGGATCTCCCCGCAGGCTTTGGCCTCGTTCACCAGGTCGCTGAACAGGCTGAGGAACTGGCGTCTGGCCTGGGGAGAGGGGGGAGGCGAGGGCTGGCACAGTCGGGCAGCAAAGGCCCGGCGCGACAGCTCAAGGTTCCGGGCTGCATGCTCGTACATCAGGCGTAGCAGCAGTTTGAGGCGGGCCACCGGGCTGGCCGGTGCTCCTCGCTCCACATCCAGGGCCGCTCGCAACTGCTCGGCCTCCCACACGGCCAGTTCGCTCAGCAACGCCTCTTTCGACGGGAAATAGTTGAAAAAAGTCCCCTTGGCGACATCGGCCCGCTCGGTGATCTCTTCCACCGTCGTCGCCTCGTACCCTTTCTCGTGGAACAGATCGGCTGCCGCCTCGATCAGGGCCTGGCGCGTTTCCATTTTTTTTCGTTCCCGGCGGGACAGCGCCGCCTCCATCCTCGCCTCCACCAAAGTCATGACCCTGGACAAATATGACCAGAGTCACATTTTACTCAGGATAGCGCCGCCTGTCAAATCCACGGCGGCCTGTGACCGGGCCGCTTTTGACATCGCTCAAAGCCGGTGCTATACTGGCCAGGCCAAGTCTGTGCTACGGAGTGAACAGGTGCGTTTGCGGAGCCATGAACCCCATCGTTCAAACCGTGCTGTTCGATTTTGACGGTACGCTGGTCTTTCATCAACCGGATAGCTTTGAGGTGATCCGTGCCTTTTGCGCCGACATCGGCCAGCCGCTTGGGGCCGAAGCCGAGCGCCGGGGTCGCCGCGCCCGCCACGAGTACTTTGTGGCCCCGACTCTCCTTGAGCAGATCAGAGGCCTCTCCTCCGACGAGTTCTGGAGGCACTTGAATCGGCATCTGCTGGCAGCGTTGGGCATTCAGGGGGACCTGGATCGCCTGACTGAGGAGCTGATGGCCCGTTTTGCCGCGATTGAGATGGTCTATCAGTGCCCCCCTGCCGGCTGCCACACACTGGCCGAACTGCGCCTCCGAGGCTACCACCTGGGGCTGATCACCAACCGCGACGGGGTGGAACGGTTCCACCAGCTTCTGGAGCAGATGGAGCTGGAGCCCTATTTCGACCTGGTCCTGACCTCCGGCGAGGTGGGGGTCCGCAAGCCGGACCCCGGCATCTTTTCCGTGGCGTTGGAACGGTTGGGGGCGAATGCCGAACAGACGGCCTATGTCGGTGACAACTACTGGGCCGATGTGGTCGGTGCCCGCAATGCCGGTCTGATCCCGGTCCTGCTCGACCCACGGCACCTTTTTCCTGAGGCCGATTGTTGCGTGCTGGAACAGATCGAGGACCTGCTGGCGTGGTTGCCCTGAAGAAGCGCTGGTCTGTCCTGGGAGGGCTGGTCCTGGTCGCTCTGGCCCTGCGTCTGCTCCGCCTCACTTTCCAGCCGCTGTGGTGGGACGAGGGCTGGAGCCTCTATTTTGCCACGGCGGACCTGCCCACCATGCTGCGGCTGACCGCGGTAGACATTCACCCTCCTTTTTACTACCTGCTGCTCCATCTGTGGATCGGCCTGTTTGGTTCGGGCGACGTGGCGGTGCGGCTGTTGTCGGTGCTCGTCGGCACGGCCACCATTCCGCTCCTGTACCTGACCGGGCGGCGGCTGTTGGGCGAAAAGGGGGGAGTGCTGGCGGCTTTCCTGCTGGCCCTGTCACCCTTTCACATCTACTACTCCCAGGAAGTGCGAATGTACGGCCTGGTGACGCTGTTGGGGGTGGCGGCGTTCTATTTTGCTCTGACATGGATAGGGGATGTCAGAGATTGGCCCCTGGTGGGGTATGTCCTGGCGGCGACGGCGGCGCTGTATACGCAGTATTATGCCGCCCTTCTGCTGCTGGCGCTCAACCTGATCGTGCTTTTTCATGGCTTCTCCCCTGCCGGTCAGCGGCCACCTGCCAGTCTGCCGGAAGGACCGGGAACGAAGGATGCAATTCGTCAGGGGAGGATGGGGAGGAGGGGGCTTCTCCCCTGGCTGGGCGCTCAGGCTGTTGTGCTGCTTCTCTACCTGCCCTGGCTGTGGTATGCCGGCGACAGGCTTCTGACCTATGTGCGCTTCAAGGTCGGTGTTGAACAGGACCTGCCCCTGGGTTTGTTCCCCTATCTGAGCCGCCACCTTGCCGCCTTGACCTGGGGCCACGCCGAAGGCCCGCTGGCCGGGTGGTGGTGGTTGGGGCTGTTGCCTCTCCCCTTCCTTGTTCTGGCCCTTTTATGCTCCCGCCTCGCCGTTTACCGCAAAGCTAGCAGCGAGCAATTCACCGCCCGGCGAAGGCCATCCTCCAGAACTTGCCCCCTGCTCCCTGCCCCTTGCTCCCTGCTCCCTGCCTCTTGCTCCCTGCTCCCTGCCCCTTGCTCCCTGTTCCTTGTTTCTTTCCTCTTGCTCGGCGGCTATCTGGTCAATCTGGCCTTTCCCTTCAACCCACCCCGCAGTGAACGGCTGCTGCTTCTGGCCCTGCCTGTCTTCCTGCTCCTCTTGACCGAGGCGTTGTCGGCCCTGTGGCGCACCCGCCGCTCCCTTGCCCTCCTGTCTCTCGTCGGGTGGGGGGGGCTGGCCCTCCTGTCCCTGCTCTTCTTCTACACCGTGCCGCGCTATCCCGCCGATGACTACCGCCCGGTTGCCGCCCGCATCCGCGCTCTGGGCCTGCCCACCGACGCCATCGTCTGCGTCCATCCCTGGCAGATTGGCTACTTTGAGTCGTACCTCCCGGCCGACATCCGGCCTGCCCTGTTCCTGACGCCCCGCCAGGTGTTGCCCCGCGAGCGCCAGCTCTGGGCCGACGACCCGGCGCGGCTGGCCGCCGATCTGGATGCGCTGCTGGCGGAGCATGGACGGTTGTGGTTCCCGGCCCACCAGGCTATGGGCCGCGTGTTGGAGGAGCCGATCGAGGCCTATCTGGTCGAGCACGCCTATCCGACCTTGAGCGAGTGGCACGGCAGGAATACGCGGCTCTCCTTCTTTGCTACGGGCCGGCCGGTGAGCCAGCCGGTGACCGCCCTCTTTGGCGACTGGCTGACGCTGAAGGGCGCCGCTCTGTCTCCCGGTCCTGTGGAAGCCGGCTGGGGGGTGGTGGTGGCCGATCTGACCTGGCAACTTTCCGGTCAACCCCCCGACGATTATACCCTCGGCCTGCGGCTGGTCGGCCCGACCGGCTATGTCTGGGCACAGCGCGACACCCCGCCCGGCAGCGGCCTGGCACCCTTCACCACCTGGCCGGTCGGCGAACCACGCCTGGACCGTCATGGCCTGCAGGTGCCCGCCGGGACGCCGCCGGGGGAATACCGCCTCACCCTGCGCGTCTACCGCAGCCGGGATGTGGCCGTGTTGCCGGTGGCGTTCGCCGGCGGGGGGGGCGGCGAGGTGACGCTGGGCCGTGTGCGCATCGTCCGGCCCCGGACCCCCCCGCCCGTGGAGGCGCTGCCTCTCCAGCAGCAACGCCCGGTCCAGTTCGGCGACAGGCTGCGGCTGTCCGGCTATCACAGCGACCCGTCCGACCTGTATCCCGGCCAGGCGGTGCAGGTGGACCTCTTCTGGCAGGCGCTGGCCGATCCCGGCGAAGATTTCCTGCCCCGGCTGCAACTGGTGGCCGGCGATCAGGTCCTGGCCGAACGGACCGAAAAGCCGGTGGAGGGCACCTATCCCACGGCGTGGTGGAAGGCCGGCGAACTGGTGCGCGATCCCCACGCCCTGCCCATCCCGGCGACGGTCCCACCGGGGCATTACCGCCTGGTATTGAGCCTGGTCCGTGCCGCCGATGGCCGCCCGCTCGAATGGAAGCAGGGGCGGGAACTGGTGGAAGTGGGGGAGGTTGAGGTGCATGGCCGCGACCATCGCTTTGAGCCGACGACGCCGCAACAGATTCAGGTGGCCCGGTTCGGCGACAGTGTAGAGCTGATCGGCTACGACCGGCAATCCCCCCTGGCCGATCCCCAATCCCCCCTCTCCCTGACCCTGCACTGGCACGCCCTGGCGACACCTGACCGCAACTATTACACCTTTGTCCACCTGCTCGACGCCGGCGGGGAGATTGTGGCCCAACATGACGGACCGCCCGGTGAGGGCCGGTTCCCCACCCTGGGCTGGCTGCCGGGCGAGTATCTGACCGACACCCACCGCCTGGCCCTGCGTCCCGACCTGCCGGATGGTCAGTACCGCCTGGCCGTCGGCCTCTACGACCCGGTGACCAACCTCCGCCTGGGTGACCGCCTCCTCCTCGACACACCGATTTCCATCGGCCGCCGGCCATGATCCTCAGCGGCGGCGGTCCTGTTGCAACCGCCGCGTCAGCCAGATCATCAGGCCGATGGCCAGCCCGAAGGGGACATCCACCGCCAGAGTCAGTCCAAAGGCGGAGGCCAGGTAAGCGACCCCCTCACCGGCTGCCTGCACCACGCCGGCCGGAACCACCGGCACTCCTCTGAGCAACAGCAGCAGCAGGGCAGCCAGGGCGAGGAAGATCAGCACCGGGCGAATGGCGGCCACATCCGATTCGCTGGGCAGCATGGCGTTGGAGATGGCAAAGATCAGATAGAGCCACAGCCAAAAGTCGGCCACCTGCACGATCTGCCCCAGCCCGGCCCACAGCCCTTCCACCCCCTGCCCGGCCAGGATCGGCCCCAGGGTCCCGATCCCCAGGACCCAATACCCGATCGCCGAAATCACCGCCGACCCGCCCAACAGGGGGGCCAGGCCGATGAGGCCGGCCCGCAGCGGGTCGGCCCCGCTCACCCGCACCGACCCCAACGACACCTGCCTGCCCCGCCCCCGGCGCACCGGCCCCAACGACAACCGGCGCACACGGACGCCCAGGGCCAGGGCCATCAGCCAGTGGCTCAGCTCGTGGACCACCACACCAGGCAGCAGGAGGACAAAGTAGAGGATCAACGCCACGTCAGCATCGCCGGTCCAGCGCAGGCTCAACTCTTGCAGGCCGGCGGCGATCCGACGTTTGACCCATACCAGGGGCAGGAGCACCGCTGTCAGGGCGATCAAGGGGGTCCACAGGCCGAACATTGGCGCTACGGCCCTTCCGTGCCGCGCACCTCGATCAGCACCACTTCGGGCGGGCAGAAGAGGCGGAGCCGGGGTGCGCCAAACCCCTCCATACCCAGCCCCCGGCTGACGTACAGATGGGTGCGGTTCTGTTGATAATGGCCTGCCTCATACCGCTTCCAGTAGCGTGAACTGGTGAGGATGGCCCCAAAGCCGGGCAGCCGCCACTGGCCGCCGTGGGTATGGCCGGCCAGGTAGAGGTCCACCCCCAAGGAGACGGCCTGGGGCATCAGGTCGGGGGTGTGGTACAGCAGCAGGGTGAACGCCTCCGACGGCACGCCGGCCAGGAGGGTACGGAGCCGCTGCCCGGCCGCAGCCAGGTCGCGGGTGCAGGACAGGCCCACCAGCCACAGATGGTGGTCGCCAATCACGACCTCCGCCGCCCGGTCCTCCAGCAGGGTGATGCCCAGTTCGGCAAACAGGGGGCGCAGCAGTTCCGGCAGGTCCACTTCAGCCGTGCCCCACACGGCATAGACCCCACCGGGGGCGCGGATCTGCGCCAGCAGCCGTTGCAGGTCGGCCAGGGCGTGAGGGTCAGCGTTGTAAGAGGTGTTGAGATAGTCGCCGGTGAGGAGGATCAGATCGGGGGACAGGCCGGCAATCAGGGCCGGCAGGGCGTGCTCGCGGCGGGTGAGCCGCTCCACATGCAGGTCGGCAAGCTGGACGATGCGCAAGGGTGTGCCGGGGTTGGCAAATCGGTCATCCGAGATCTCCACCCGGCTGACCTGCAGGCGGAACGGTTCGACAAGCGCCCCATAGGCCAGCAGCCCGCCGGCGCCGGCCTGAAACAGGGCCAGGCCGATCAGGGCCGGCAGCGGCCCGTGGCCGGCCACGGCTGCGGCGAGCAGGGCCATCAGCCCACGGAACAGGACTAACCCCAACCAGGGCGGCTGGACAGGACCAAACGACAGGCCCCGGCGCGGCAGGCTGGCCAGCAGAGCCCAGTCGGCCAGGGAGAGGGCCATCAGGCCGAGGGCCACCGCCCACCCCAGAACCGGCCGGTGCGTCGCCTGCGCCCAACCCCACCCGGCCGCAGCCGCCACCAGGGGAGAGAGGGGCGCGATCTGCCAGGCAGCCCACCGGCCCGGCCTCTCGGTGAGCAGCAACAGAGTGTGCAGCGGATGGTCGCCCGGTCGCTTCATGTGTCGTATGTGCGGTCAGTTCCTCACCAAAACACAGTAGCACAGGCTTGAGCCTGTGCTACCTTTCTCACCACAGAGCACGCAGAGAAGGCCGAAGAGACAAACCCCATTGGCGGTACACAAATATGTTACCCCTCTACCTGGGCAATCGCATCGGCCGGGGAGGTGCCAGCATACACGACATTCATAATGCCAGGCAGGTATCTATCCATCATCAAAACATTGGTATAGACCATGTTCCTGATCATCTGGGGCGCCAGCTGGCCGCCTTCCACATCAATGCTGGTTTTGTAGCGCACCTCTCCATCGGCAAAATCCATCTCAAAGTTGCCGAGAATCAGGCCATAGTTTGCCCGGGTCAGGTATTCGGCCACGGCCTGCCTCTTGTTGGCCGGGACTTTGGATTCCATGACGGAGTAGAAAATAAACCGTTTGTCACCGTGTGCCTGGGCGTAGCACATCCACCGGCCATTTTCGCCTGAGAACCCCATCTGGAGGATCGGCTTCCCCTCCACCTGTAGAAACTTCCACTCATCTTCTCTGAAGAACTGAAGCATTGCGTCGAAAACGCCCCGGCTGCTTCCAGAAAATAGTGACATCGCCCTCTATTCCTTTCTGTCTTGTTTGGGCCTGCTCCATTTTGGACAGGTCGGCCCCATGAGGTGGATCCTCAGCCGCCCGGGCACAAACTGCTCATCGGTTGCACGCCTGAGTACATTATAACACGGGTCAGGCCGACCGTCAAAAAAGAGATGGAAGGTCTCGGAGACCTTCCAGGTCTGACGATTTGACATCCGTGAGGCAATATGCTATCCTGCGGGCGTGACGCACTGCGTCATGCAGGGTGGCGCAGGGGGTCCCCATTCAGGAAAAAGGAGGTGTCAGGATGGTTGTTCGGGTCAAGAAGGTGACAGAAGAAGCAGCCGATGAAGCGGAGCGCAGTCCCCTGTTGAGTCTGGCGCGTCGGGTGTTGCTGGCCGGCATCGGCGCGGTGGCGCTGGCCCAGGACGAGGTGGAAGCCTTTGTCAACAAGCTCGTCGAGCGGGGCGAAATCGCCGAACAGGACGGCAGGAAGCTGATCCGCGAGATGGTGGAAAGACGCAGAAAAGAGGCAGGAAAGGCAGAGGAGGAGCTCGACAGGCGGGTCGAGGAGCTGCTCAAACGCCTGAATGTGCCCTCCAGGAGTGACATCGAGGCGCTGAGCGCCAAGATCGCAGCCCTGACCAGGAAGGTGGAGGAGTTGAAGCAAGGGTAAGGTGCCACGCCCCTCGATCATCAAACGCTACCCCAACCGCAAACTGTACGATACCGAGGCCAGACAGTATATCACTCTGGAGGGCGTGGCCGCGTTGATCCGCCAGGGACGTGAGCTCAAGGTGGTCGATCACGCCAGCGGCGAAGACCTGACGGCGGTGACCCTGACCCAGATCATCCTGGAGCAGGAGAAAAAACAGGGCGGCTTTTTGCCTCAGGCGGTGCTGGCAGGCCTGATCCGCGCCGGCGGCGAGACCCTCACCCTCCTGCGGCGGACCCTGGCCTGGCCGTTGGACCTGACCAGGCAGGTGGATGAGGAGATCGAGCGGCGGCTTCAGGCCCTCGTCGGCCTGGGGGAGCTGGCGGCTGAAGAGGGGGAGCGCCTGCGGGCCAGGCTGGTGGGGCTGAGTCCCTGTCGCCCGGAGCCTTTCTGGCCCGACGAGCAGGCGCTGCAACAGGCGCTGGACCGGTATGGCGTTGCCGGCCGCAAAGAGTTCCAGAAGGTGCTGGAACAACTGGACATACTGGCGGCCAGGCTGGATGAAATTGCCTCTGTCAGGGGCGGAAGGTCTGATTAACGGTCGCCTCGCCGGCGGCGCACCAGCCTGATGCCCGCCAGGGCCAGCAGAGCCAGGGCGGTGGTCAGGCTGAGCCCCAAACCGACCAGCCAGGAAGCCGGCCGGAAGGTCATCGTCACCCGATGCACGCCGGCCGGCACGGCCACAGCGCGAAAGGCATAGTTCGCCCGTAGCACCTCCGCTGCCTGCCCGTCCACCGCTGCCCGCCAGCCGGGATAAAAGGGGTCGCTCAGGAATAGATACCCTTCGGCCTGGCTGTTGACCTCGATCTCGAGCGCATCCGCTTCGTAGCGCACCACCTGCACCGTGGCCGGCCCATCTGGAGTGAGCTCCAGGGGCCGCCCGCCTTCCAGGATGACCGTCGTCGCCGGGTCAAAGCCGGGCCGATGGAGGCGCGTCCACGCCTCTTCATGGCTGGTGACCACCTCGGCCCGGTGGACCACAAAGGCTCGGGGCAGGGCTGTCTCGTTGCGGTAGAGGTTGACTGTTGGGTCGCCGTCGAAAACCAGGGTAAATTTGGCCCAATCGAGCACGACCTCTTTGCTGCCCAACAGGTAGCGCACCCCCAGCAGATCATAGAGCCGCGTGGAACGCCCACCGGTGCCCTCCCAATAGCGGGCCACATCGGCCACAACCAGAGGGTTGTCCACGCCGCTCACGTCGTACAGGCCGGTCAGCAGCGCCGTATCCGGCTGCCAGGTTCCCCACACATCGGTGTGCGAATCAATGCGGAAAAAGCCGGGATCGTCCTGGAGGAACCGGATCACCTGAGGATGGTCAAACCCGGCGGTGGGCGGCCTGTCGCCCAGGTCGGTGTAGGCCCCCAGCGAGGCCAGGTCGAAAAAGACCAGCCCGACGGCCAGCCAGGCCAGCGTCCCGCGCCGCAGCCGCCCCGATCGCCGGGCCGCCAGCCAGGCCAGGCTGCCCCCCCCCATCAGCAGGGCAAATATCACCCCGCTGCCCGCTGCCGAGACGCGCCAGAAGAGGGTCGGGTCGCGGTCCTGGGCGTAAAAGATGACCAGATAGGCCCACGCCCCGCCGATGACCGCCGTCGCGCCGCCCAACCACACCAACCCCCGCCAGGCAGCCTGGAACACCCTTCGCGACCGCCGACCCAGCGGGCTGAGGAGCCGTTCCAGCCCCAGGGCAGCCAGGGCAGCCAGGGCAAAGTCCAACACGACGATCAACCGCGCCGGGGCACGCAGTTGCCCAAAGCCGGGCAGCAGCCGGTAGGCCCAGCCATGAACCACCGACTCGCTGCCCAGCGCCAGCAGAAAGGAGACCCCGGCCAGGATGCCAAACAGGCGTACCGCCCGTCCCCGTTGCAGGAGCACCGCCAGCCCGGCCAGGATCAGGGGGAAGATGCCCAGATAACCGGCCGCCACCCGGTCCCACACCCCCCAGTAGAGGGAAGGTTCGCGGCTGCTGAAAAGGCCCGGCACCACCATCTCACCCAGCAGCGCCGGGACCAGGGAATACCGGGCCGCATCCCGATAGGATAGGGTGGCACGCGGGCTGAGATGGGCATACTCCAGGGCCGGGAGCAGCACCAGCGCCGACAGCCCCACCGCCACAGCGGCGGTCACCGCCAGAGCCAGCAGCGGCCACCCTGGACCTGAACGCTCTGAGAGGCGAGTTGGGCGAACAGCCCGACCGGCGGCTATGGCTTCCACCCCCGCCGTCACCCCCAGCACCAGCCCAAGATAGAGGGTGATCTGCAGGTGCCCGGCCAGCGTCGAGACCCCCAAGGCGATGCCGGCCCCCACTGCCCACCCCAGACTTTGGGCCTGAAGCGCCCGCCAGAAGAGCAGGAAGACGAGCGGCAGCCAGGCAGCCACGGCGATCAGATTCAGATTGCCAAAGTGGACAATGAACAGGTCGGAGAACATGTAGGCCACACCCCCCAGCAGGGCCGCCGGCATACGCAACGGACATCCGGGGTGGAAGTGGCGCAGACAGAGGTACATGAACAATCCGGCCAGGAAGATGTGCAACACGGCCAGCCATTCCATCGCCTTGTAAGCAAAATCGGGAACAAACAGGAAGAGGAGCAGGTTGGGCGGATAGAACAGCCCGGTCTGCATGTCGGCCAGAAAGGGGGCGCCGCCGTAGAGGTGGGGGTTCCACAGCGGCAGCTCCCCAGCCCGGAGGTTGGCCGCCGCAAAGCGGTAGGTGGGAAACAAAAAAGAGACCAGGTCTCCACCGCCGGCCGGCTTCCAGGCGTCAGGGGTAAAGAGGATGCGCCAGAAAAAGCCCAACGTGGCGAGCAGGAGAATGGCAGAGGCGCCGCATTCACGGATCAGGGGCCGAAATCTGACCATAGGCTGCTCCTCCAATCTCTAATCTCCGATCTCCAATTCCCCCAACAGGGCCGCATGATCGGGCAGCGGCCGCCCGGCAGCATCGGTTGCCGGCAGGCGGACCATCGTCTCCAGAAGGTAGAGGCCGGCTTCCAACCGATATTCGCCCGGCGGGGCAGCGGCAGGTATGAGCAGGGGATGCACGTCCAGGATCACCTCTCCAGGTTGCCAGGCGGACGTAGGGTAGTGACCGTTGTCCGGCTGGCTGTCGTGCCCGGCCCATAGCGGGCTGCCCGTGGCCGGGTTGGGATCGCCCAGCAGGTGGGTGAACACGGTATAATCCCTGTCCAGAGGGGCCAACGCCTGCCAGTAGAGGGTCAGCTTTACGGTGTCGCCCGGCCTGGCCGACGTGACATCCAACGCATAGCCCAGCAGCCGGACCGCACGGCCAAAGATGGCCCCGGCAGGATGATCGGGCGATGGAGCCGGGGAGTCGCTGGCCGGCAGGTGATAGGCCACCGCGTAGGGACGATGATAGCCATCGGCCACGGTCCAGATCGCTGTGCCGTCGGGACGGGTCTGTTGCAGAGCGGGCAGGGTCCCCTCATCCTCGCCGGGGAGCACGATCACCGTCGCTGCCCGGCCCGGCGGAGGAAAGACCAGCCCGGCCCGCCCGTCAAAGCTGGCCAGGGGCCGGCGGAGCAGAAATTGCAGGGTATAATGATCGCGGGAGGTGGGTGTAAGATAGACCTGTTCGTCGGCAGGGATCCTGTTCACCCGAGCGGCAATCTCGACCAGGCCCACATCATAGGCGTAGAACAGGTCGGGGCTGCGCCCCCAGGTCTGGAAGTAGGCTCGTGCCGTCGAGAATGTGGCAAAGGCCAGTCCTGCTGCCAGGATCGGCAGGTAGAGATTTGCGCTCCCCGGCGGTCTGTGACCGCCAGGAGAGGCAGGTCGCAGGCCCACTTTGAGCAACCTTTCCATCCCCAACCCGCAGAGCAGGGCAACCGCCGGCGTGGCACCGATAGCCCGGCCAAAGTGAGGGGCATGTTCGGTCACAAGGGTGGGCAGGGTCATCACCCCCAGCCACAGCAGCGGCAGGGCCAGCCGTGGATGACGGCATCTGCGCAGCGCCCGTACCACTCCCGCCAGGAACAGGAAGGCCAGGAAGGGGTCCAGGGCCGGGCGGCCGGGCAGGTTGCTGCGCGGGTTGGCGTCCCCCCGCACAAAGAACATGCCCAGCACGCGGGGGAGATTCTCCCAGGTCGCCTCACCGCCGCTCAGGGCCACGCTCGCCGGGCGCTGCCAAAAGCTGGCCGGGTGGGTGACAAAGTAAAGGATCAGAGGAGCGGCAACCAGCAGGGCGACGAGCCCCGCCAGCAGCAGGCCAGATCCATGCCGCCGCAAAAATCTGCGCTCTGCAACAGCAGCATAGAGGAGGAACAGCAGGGACAGGATCGGCACGAAATAACCGGCCTTGTAGGTATACAGGCTGCCACCCACGGCCAGTCCGGTCAGGACAAACCAGCCGTAGAGTGGCTTTCCATAGCCGCCCCGGTTCAGGCCCCGCAGCAGGGCGGCAAAAGCCAGGGTCACGCACAACGGCACCAGGATCGGCTCCATGCCAATCCGGCTGAAACTGACGTGCCAGTAGAGGATGGCCAGCACCAGCGCCGTGCCCAGGCCCACCATCCGCGCCTCAAACTGTTCCCGCCCCGGTCGGACCGCAGGCCCGACCCCACCTGCCGGGTTCGCCATCTGGCCCAGTTCGCGGCCCAGCCACCAGGCCAGGGGCACCGTCAGGGTGCCGATCACCGCCGAGACCAGGCGGATGATCCACGGCGACTGTCCGAACAGGCCCAGGGCAGCAGCCACCAGATAGATGGCTACCGGTTCCTCGCCCATGTCGCTCTCGAAAAAGAGCCGCAGCGGCTCGCCGGTCAGCAACCCACGGGCCGTGACCCCCTTGAACCCCTCGTCATAGTGCAGGCCCGGTGGCAGCTCCGGCAGGCGATAGAAACGCAAGGCCGCCGCCAGCAGCGTGATGAGCAGGAGGGCCACAGCCTCGCGGCGGCGGGAGAGATCCCTGCGCATCATGGCCCTACCACCTCGATGGTGTTCAACACCACCCGGTCACCCAGGGCTGCACCGCTGTCGGCGTCGTGGACAGGCAGGCGTTCCCCGCTGGCCAGCAGGTAGAGGCCCACCTCCAGGAGATAGGGGCCGGGTATGGCCCGGGCGGAGAGGGTCAGGGCATAGTTGTCCTGGATCACCTGCCCCACCGTCCAGCGGTCGGTAGGCAGGCTGCCGCCCTGTGGCTCGCTGTCCATTTGTGCCTGAATCTGATTGTTTTTGTCCAAAAGATGGGTAAAGACGGTATAGCGTTTGTCCATCGGTGCCAGCGCCTGCCAGTAGAGGGTCAACAGCAATGTCTCACCGGGAGCCAGCCGTTCGGTGTTGAGGGCATAGCCCAGCAGCCGCACCTGGCCCCCCAGGTCCAGGCGCAAGGGGTGTTGAATGCCCTGGCCGACGACGGCCGGGGGCATTACATACAGCGACAGATCGGCATCTACCCAGCCGCCAAAGTAGGCCTTGCCACCGTGGGTTGCCAGCCAGCGGATCAATGTCCCTGCTGGGTCATACTCGGCCGGATTGCCAAAGCGCACCAGCCATAGACGCGGGTGCCTGGCGGCGATCCTCTCCAGTTCGGCGGCAGTGCGCGGGTCCTCCAGGGGTACGCCGTATCTGGGAAAGAAATAGGCCTCCAGCCCCTCCGGTCGGTAGTATTCAAAGAGAGGGCGTTGGAGCGGGTTGGCCAGGATGAGGGCGTCGCCCGGCCGGGCCTGGGCCTGTACGTAGGCCATCATCTGGCCATAGCGGCCCTTGAGATAAGCATCGTCGGTGTAGTAGCCGTACAACCCCCACCCACTCCCCGCCAGCAAGAGGGCAACTCCACCGACGTACAGGGGAGGCCACAGCCGCCCCCAGGCGCCCACCCCCCACGCCACCAGCAGGTAGAAGGCCGGGGCGAGGAGCAGCAGATAGCGGGCATAGAAAAAGGGCATGACCGGGTTGACAGCCCAGGCCAGGAACAGGGGCAGGAGCAAACAGGCCACGATCAGCCGCCGCTCACTTCTCCTCCCCGGCGCTGATGGGGATCCCTCGGCGGAAGCCGGGGAGAGCGCCGCCACCAGGCCGGTGAAGAGGGCGATCAGAAACAGGGCGGCGATCCCCTGCGCGATGGCAGGCCGGACCGACAATCCTGCGCTCAAGGCGATCAAGGTATCCCTGATGATGCGCCATGCGGTGGACAGGTCCCATTCAGCAAAACGCGCGCTGGCCTTCCCGCTGAGAAAACCGGTCTGGACGACGATCCAGGGGAGGTAGGCCAGGAGGATGGCTCCCTGCGCAATCAGCCAGCGGCGCAGAGCGGGCCGGCAACGGCGGAACAGAGAGGGGACGATAATCAGATTTTCTGCCAGGAGCACAAAAAAGGCATAGTAATGGGTGTAAACGGCCGCCAGGGTGATGAACATGTAGGGCCAGAGGCTCCCCTGCCCGCAGCGGACAGCCTGGTAGACCGAGGCAGCGGCCAGGAGGGTCACCAGGCCATACATGCGCGTCTCCTGGGAATAGTAGACCAGCACCGGCGAGACGGCCGCCAGCAATGCGGCCAGCTTCCCCATATTAAGCGACTCAAGTCGCACCTCAGGAGCCTGTGGCCAGGCATCCACGCAGGTGGATGCCTCCGTCCGTGCAGGCGGACGGCCGGGTAGCCGAAGGCAATACCTTCGGCTACCCGGTGCGATTTCCAATCGCCCACGCCTTGGCTTGATGCCAGTGGCCAGCCTCCCCTCTCCCCGGCCTCCCCCCTGCTCACGGGAGAGGGGAGGGGGGACACGGCAGCCCAGAAGATACACCACCGCCACGGTCAGGGTACCGATGAGAGCCGACAGGGTGCGGACGGCCAGGGGAGATGATCCGGCCAGGCGCAGCCAGAGGTAGAGGAGGAACGGATAAAGAGGGGGGTGGGTGTCGGCTCCGCCGGCGACCACCTGAGGCAGGGGCTGCCGGCTGAGCCAGATGCTGAACGCCTCGTCGCCCCAGATGTCCTGACGGTCAATGGCTGCCAGCCGCAGGCCAAAGGCCAGCAAGATGATGAGCAGGATTTCAACCTGGAACCGTCGCGCCCAAGCCCCGGTCATGGGTTCAGTTTAGCACAAAAGGGACAAGAGGGCAAACACCATCTTTTCGCTCACGCCGGGCAGGCCCGCAACTTTGTCGCCCATCTCACGTAGAGAGGGGTAGTTGTCAGAATGCATAACCTGTGGTATATTGTAGATGGGCATCTCCGCCACAGGGGGTGCAGACCTATCTGGAGCCACCTTTGCGCAGAGGAGGGAAAAAATGGATATCGGCAAGTCGTTCGCGTTCGTCTTTGAAGATAAAGATTGGATCGCCAAGGTCCTGATTGCCGCTGCCATTCTGGTGGCAGGCTGGCTGTTTTCGTGGCTGATCATTATCCCCCTGATTGCAGCCATTGCCCTGTTAGCCGGCTACAGCGTCGAGATCACCCGGCGGGTGATCCAGGGCCAGGCCCCACTGCTGCCGGAGTGGGACAACTGGGGTAAGCTGCTGGCCGATGGGCTCAAGGTCATCGTCATCGGCATTGTCTATGCCTTGCCCATCCTCGTCATCGGCCTGTGCCTGGGCATCCCCACGGCCCTTCTCAGCGACAGCGCGGAAGGGTGGAGCGCCTTCCTGGGCCTGTTCGCTGGCTGCCTTGGCTTCCTGTGGGTCATTGTTATGTCGCTGTTGCTGCCGGCTGCCATTGCCTTCTATGTCGCCGAGGATGAGATCAATGCTGCCTTTAACTTTGGCAGGGTCTTTGCCTTTGTCCGCGATCACCTGACCACCTACCTGATCACCTTCCTGATGAGCTGGATGGCCGACCTGGTCGGTGAAGTGGGCCTCATCCTCTGCGGCCTGGGTTGGTTCGTGACCGTGCCCTACTCCTGGATGGTCATCGGCCATCTGTACGGCCAGGCTTACCTGGAAGCAAGTGGCCAGGCATCCCAACCCGTTCCGGTGGAAGTGGCGTAGCAGCCAGCCTGGATGGCCTGGCGGCTGCATCAATCAAAAGAGGTGAACTATGTTTTGCCCCATGTGTGGTGCGCCCAACGAGGAGGACTCGATCTTTTGTGGGAATTGCGGCGCAGTGCTAAAACCGGAGCAGGCCCCGCCTCAGGTCGAGGCCGAAGCCCGGCCAGAGGTTGAAGAGGAACCGGTCGAGTTCCCGGCCCTGGACAGCCCGCCGGCCATGTCGCCTGTGCTGGTGCCACCTTCAGCGCAGTCATGGTCACCGGCCGTCGCGCCAACTGTGCCGATCAGCGGTCTGGCCATCGCTTCCCTGATCCTGGGCATCGGCGGGCTGACGGTGTTGCCCCTGCTGGGCAGCATTGTGGCCATCATCCTGGGTATCATGGCCCGCAACGACATCCGGCAGCGCCCTCATGAAGTGTCGGGGGACGGGATTGCCCTGGCCGGCATCGTGCTGGGCTGGATCGCGGTCGGGCTGGCTGTGCTGAGCTTTGTGGTCTTTGGGGCCCTGGGGGCGTGCAGCCTGTGCGGGGCGTTCAGCTCAGGTGGCTTTGACTGAAAACCACTACAGCTTCGAGCAACAGCGCATTTGCCAGCCTGGGGCAGAGCCTGGTTATCAACGATGGACGGGGTGCTGAGCCTGTTTACCGCTTTCGGCCTGTCTTCGTCGGCGGGTCTCAACGCCTACCTGCCGCTGTTGGTGGTGGCGTTGCTGGCCCGCTTCACCGATCTGATCACCCTGAAGCCCCCCTGGGATGCTCTGCAGAGCTGGTGGGTCATCGGGGTGCTGGCTGTGCTGCTCCTCGTGGAGATGTTCGTGGACAAGGTGCCGGCCCTGGACTCGGTCAATGATGTCATCCAGACTTTTGTCCGGCCGGCGGCCGGGGCGGTGCTCTTTGCCGCCAGCGCCGGCGTGATCAGCGATGTGCACCCGGTCCTGGCGATGATTTGCGGCCTGCTGCTGGCCGGCGGCGTCCACGCGGTCAAGGCCACGGCCCGCCCGGTGATTACCGGCACCACGGGGGGGCTGCTCAACCCCCTGGTGAGCACCGCCGAGGATGTGATGGCTTTTGTCGTGTCGGTGTTATCCATCCTGGCTCCTATCCTGGGCGTGGTGTTCCTGTTGCTGCTGGTCATCTGGCTCATCCGCCGCTCCAGGAAAAAGTCATCTTTCGGATAGGCTCAAAGAGAGGAGAAAACCATGTCGGACATTCAGGAAAACCTGTACGAACCTGAGCCGAGGAAAGGGATGAACCCCTGGCTGATTGCCCTTATCGTCATCCTGGTCCTTGTCGTGGTGTGCTGTCTGTGCATGATGGCCGGCCTGCTCTTCTTTGGCCCCTCGGTCGGCAACGTCTTTTCCACGATCATCGAAGAGATCACGACCACCACGCCAATCCCCTAAGAGCTTGCCTGAAAAGTCTACCGCGAAGGCGCATAGGACAAAGAAACGAGATGAAATTGACATAAATTCTTTGTGTCCTTCGTGTCCTTGGTGGTTTTCAGACTGGCTCCTAAATGATGCAGGGCAACTGGTCGCAGTTGCCCTACGAGGACGCCGCAGGGTAGGTTTCCAACCTGCCCTGTTTTTGTTGTGGGCAGAGGGCTTTCGAAGCAGAACATGGGCGTGGGGCACCCCATTGCTCGGCGGGGGTCTGTGACCCCCGCCCGTGGGGGGCCGCCGGGTCACAGACCTGGCGGGAGCAGCCCCAGTTCTTCTGCTTCGAAAACCGGCAGAGCGCCGAGGTTGCGTCTCGGACCGAAACGTGATAAAATAGGGCAGAGGGTGAGACCATGCAGTTCGTCTTTCTTGGCTGCGGCGATGGGCATGGCGTCCCACGGGTCGGCTGCCGGTGCCAGGTGTGCCACGACGCCCTTGCACCTGACAGTCGCAATGGTCGGACCGGCCCGTCGGCTGCGTTGCGCGGTGGACCTTCGTATGCAGACCGGGTGGTGCTGATTGACACTCCTCTGGAGTTCCGCCTGCAGGCCGTCAGGCTGGGCCTTGACCACTTTGACGCGCTGCTATTGACCCATGCCCACGACACCCACATCGTGGGGTTGAGCGCTCTGGTCCAGGCGCAACGGGAAGCGGGCCTTCCTCTGCCGATCTATGCTCCGGCCCAGGTACTCGACCAGGTGCGCGAGCGGTTCAACCACTTTTGGACCGACAAGGTCTACCGACGGGTCGTGCAGCCCCGTTCCATCGAGCAGGGGGTGGACCTGTGGGGCCTGGAGGTCAGACCGTTACGCCTGGATCATGGCCTGGGGGGGACAGCCTATGGCTACCTGTTCAGCTTTGGGCGGGGGCGGCTGGCCTACATTTCCGATATGCTGCGGCCAACGGCGGAGGTACGCCAGGCCCTGACCGGGCTGGACCTGTTGGTGCTGGGAACCAGCCACTACTACGAGGAGATCGAACTGTGGAAACGCTCGGTCATGGACATCGTGGCCGCCCTGGACCTGATCCGCCAGGTGGCCCCCCGACGGGCCCTCCTCACCCACCTGTCGCACACGGTGGACTATGAAGCCATATCGGCCAGACTTCCGCCGGGGATCGGCCTGGCCTATGATGGTCTGAGCGTGGAGGTCGAGGAATGAGTTCCATCCTGAATTACCTGCTTGCCCGTCAGGAAGAGATGGTCCATACCCTGGAACAGTTGGTCGGCCTGGAATCGCCCAGCAGCGAGCGGGAGGCCGTCAACAGGGTGGCTGACTTTCTGGCCCAGGCGTTCAGCGCCCTGGATGGCCGGGTGGAACGGTTGCCCCAGACAGCCTTCGGTGACCATCTGTGTGTGACGTGGGGCCAGGGTGATCGTCAGGTGCTGGTGGTGGGCCACATGGACACCGTCTGGCCCGCAGGTGAGAGTCAGCGCCGTCCCTTCCGCGTGAGCGGTGACCGGGCAACCGGCCCTGGCGTCTTTGACATGAAGGGGGGGCTGGTGGTCGGCCTGTACGCCCTGACGGCCCTGCATGAGCTGGGGCTGAGGCCTGCCCACCGCCTGGTCTTTTTCTTCAACTCGGACGAGGAATTGGGCAGTCTGACCTCGCGGCCGCACATTGAGGAACTGGCGCGGCACAGCGATGCCGTCCTGGTGCTGGAGCCGTCACGGGAGGGGGCGCTGGTGATCTGGCGCAAAGGGGTGGGCCGCTTCGAGCTGGAGATCCAGGGCCAGGCCTCCCACGCCGGCGCTGCCTACGAGCAGGGGGTCAGCGCCGTTGAGGAACTGGCCCATCAGATCCTCCGTCTGGAAGCCATGACCGACCTGGAACGCGGCAGCACCGTCAACGTCGGGTTGGTGCAGGGTGGTTCACGGGTCAACGTCCGACCGGCGAGCGCCTGGGCGGCCATTGACCTGCGAGTCAGTTCCAGCGAGGAGGGAAAGCGGATGACACAGGCCATCCTGAGCTTGCAGCCGGTGAACCCCAAAGCGACGCTCCTGGTCTCCGGCGGCATCAACCGTCCTCCCTGGGAACCATCGCCGTCCGGCCAGGCGCTGTTCAAGCGGGCACAACAGGTAGGAGCGAAGCTGGGGATGGAGTTGTGGGCAGCGGGCACCGGTGGCGGCTCCGATGGCAACTTTACCGCGGCGTTAGGCATCCCCACCCTGGATGGCCTGGGGGTGGTGGGCAACGATGCCCATGCCCTGACCGAATGGGCGGACCTGAGCTCCCTGCCCCGTCGGGCAGCCTTGCTGGCCGAGCTGGTGCTGGACCTGGGACGATGAAACAGGTCTACCTTTCGCCCCACCTGGACGACGCCCTGCTCTCCTGCGGCGGCACCATCCACCGGCAAACGGCGGCCGGCCAGGAGGTGCTGGTCATCACCCTCTTTAGCGCCGACGCCCGGCCCGACAGCCCTCTTTCCCCCTTTGCCCGGCAACTGCACGCCGACTGGGGCCATCCGCCCCGGCCCATGGCCCTGCGCCGTGCCGAAGACCTGGCGGCCCTGACCCTGTTGCGGGCCGAAGCCCAACATCTGGGCTACCTTGATGCCATCTACCGCACTGCCGCCGATGGCCGGTGGCTGTATCCTGACCTGCAAACCCTTTTTGGCCCACCCCATCCAGACGACCCGCTGGCTCCCCACGATCTGGCCGACCTGCTGGCCGGGCTTGTCCCCCGCGATAGCTCCATCTACGCCCCGCTGGGGGTGGGCCGCCATGTGGACCACCAGCTTGTCCACGCAGCGGCGTGGCAACTCCTGGCCCGTGGCCGACGGCTGGCCTTTTACGAAGACTTTCCCTACGCCGAAAAGCCCGGCGCGCTGGAGGCCGCCCTGGCCGCTGTCGGCCAGAGGGTCGAGAGCTGGCAGGCGGAGGAGATGCCGCTCGCTGCGGCGGACCTGAGCGCCAAAGTGGCAGCCCTGGGCTACTACCGCAGCCAGATGGCGATCCTGTTCGATGGAGCAGAGGCCATGCCCAACCGGGTGTGGGCCTTTGCCGCCCGCCTGGGGACCGGCCTGACGGAGCGGATCTGGTGGCCTCAGCTCCCTCCAGGAGAGGGGGCCATAGACCTCAAGTGAAGCGACCCAAGTCGCACCCCAGGGGCCTGCGGCCAGGCGTCCACCGGCGTGGACGCCTCCGGCCGCGCAGGCGGACGGCCGGGTAGCCGAAGGCATTGCCTTCGGCTACCATTGCCTTCGGCTACCATTGCCTTCGGCTACCCGGTGCGATTTCCAATCGCCCGCGCCTTGATGCCAATGGGGGGAGGCCTATGCCCGAAACCATTGATCTGAAGTTGACGGCCATGGCCCACGGCGGGATGGCTCTGGGCCGCCATCGCGGGCAGGTGGTGTTTGTGCCCTATGCCATTCCCGGCGAAACGGTCCGCGCCGAGATCGTCGAGGCACGGGCACGGTGGGCGCAGGCGCGCCTGGTCGAGGTGGTGGCCCCCTCGCCTCACCGGGTCGAACCACCCTGTCCCTACTTTGGCCCCGACCGCTGCGGCGGCTGCCACCTGCAACATATCGCCTACCAGGCCCAGGTAGAGTTCAAACAGCAGGTGGTGGCCGATCAACTGGCCCGCATCGGCGGCCTGCGCAACGTGCCACTGGCCGATCCCATCGGCGCTGCCGAACCGTGGGGCTACCGCAACCATGTGCAGTTCAGCGTGACCGCCGGGGGGCGCCTGGGCTTCCTGGCTGCCGACAGCCATTCGGTCATCGCCGTGGAGGAATGTTTGCTCTTGGATCCGCTGCTGGACGATTTGTGGGCGGCTTTGGACCTGGAGTGGCCTCAACTCCGCCGCCTGAGCCTGCGTTGTGGTTCGGCCACCGGTGACCTGATGGCCCTGTTCGAGCCAGACCACTATGAGGATTTCGACATCGAGGTAGATTTTCCGGTGTCGTGCCTCCTCCTCCTGGCCGACGGCGAGGTGGTGGTGTTGATGGGCAACCCCTACCTGGTCGAACAGGTGGCCGGGCGCGACTATCGCATCTCGGCCAGGAGCTTTTTCCAGGTCAACACCGCCGGGGCCGAGGCGTTGGTGGCTCTGGTGCGCGACTTTTTGGCCCCTGCCGGTGACCAGGGGTTGCTGGACCTGTATTGTGGCGTGGGGCTGTTCGGCCTGGCGTTGGCCGATCAGGTGGGGCGTGTCGTCGGGGTTGAGTCTTCACCCAGCGCCGCCGCCGATTTTCGGCACAATGCCCAGGGGATGGACCATGTGACCCTGATCGAGGGCCAGGTTGAGGAGGTGCTGCCCGGCCTGACCGGGCCGGCCGATCTGGTGATCCTGGATCCGCCCCGTGCCGGCGCCGGAGAGCGGGTGGTCGGCGAGATCGCCCGCCTGTCCCCCCACCGCATCGCCTACGTGTCGTGCGATCCGGCCACCCTGGCCCGCGACGCTCGCCACCTGACCGGGGCGGGCTACCACCTGCTCCAGGTGCAGCCGGTGGACCTGTTTCCGCAGACCTATCACATCGAGACAGTCGCCCTGTTCGAGAGGTGAAGGAACAGGCCAACGGTTGCCCCGCCCACTTTGACGTCGGAGCAATCCGGTGGTATAATAGAAAATGTGGGAGAAAGCAACGGACGGGCGATTCACGTTGGAGTGAACGCCCATTTGTTATCGTTGGCAGAAAGCTATCGGAGTGCGGGCATCAACTGGTATATCTACAACCTGCTCCGTCACCTGCCGGCAGCGGATCCGGAGATCGGCTACACCATCTTTCTGGGCGAACGGCGCTACGAAGGGGGGTCAGGGCTTCACCTGCGCTTTTCCCGCCTGCCGACGCACCGACCACCGGTGCGCATCCTGTGGGAACAGGTGGTCCAGCCGTGGGCCGTACAGCGGGCCGGGGTGGACCTGCTCCACGGGATGGCCTTTGTCGGGCCGCTGGCCGGCAGGTGTCCTTTCATGGTCACCGTCCACGACCTGAGCTTCCTCCTCTATCCCCACAGCTTTCGGGCGCTGAACCGGTATTATCTGCAACTTTTCACCCGGCTCTCGGTGCGCCAGGCGCGGCGGGTGATCGCCGTGTCGGAAAGCACAAAACGGGACCTGGGCCGCTATTACAGGCTTTCGCCGGCCAACATTGACGTGGTCTACAACGGGGTGGATGACCGGTTTCGGCCCCTGCCGGCCGGGCAGGTGGCCGACTTTCGGGCCAGGCATGGATTGCCGCAGCGGTTCATCCTCTTTGTGGGCACCCTGGAGCCGCGCAAGAATGTAGCGCATCTGATCCAGGCCTATGCCCGATTGCCCACAGGACGCCCGCCGCTGTTGCTGATCGGCGGCAAGGGCTGGCTGTACCAGGAGGTGCTTGCTGCCGTGGAGAGGCTCCATCTGAGCGACCAGGTGCGTTTCGTGGGCTATGTTCCGGCGGGGGAGCTGCCCTGGTGGTACAACGCCGCCGAGCTGTTCGTCTACCCGTCGCTGTATGAGGGGTTTGGCCTGCCGCCGCTGGAGGCGATGGCCTGCGGCACACCGGTCATCGCCTCGAACGCCTCTTCGCTGCCGGAAGTGATAGGCCGGGCCGGAATTCTGGTCAACCCGACCGACGGCGAAGGGCTGACCAAGGCCATGGAGCAGGTGCTCGCCAGCCAGGAACTGCGGGAGGAGATGCGAGCAGCCGGTCTGGCTCAGGCCCGGCGCTTTTCCTGGCAGCAGGCTGCCCGCTGCACGGCAGATAGTTACCGGCGTGCGCTGGCAGAGGGGGGAGGGGACCGACATGTTTGAGCGTTACAGGCGGTGGCTGTCTGTTGCCCTGGCGGTCACCGATGTGCTGCTCATCAACCTGGCCGTGGCGGTGGCCTACTGGGTGCGCTACGATCTGCAATGGTTCGCCGCCGTAGATGAAGCCTATTTTGTCCCGTACAAAGCCTTTCTGCCCATCTCCCTGGCCCTCACCGTCCTGTTGTTGGGCATCTACAAGCTGAGCGGGGTGTACAATCAACCCCGCGGGGCCTCCTGGTTCGAGGAGGTCTACCACGTGTTGACCGGGACGGCCACCGGCATTATTTTGATGGTATTTGTCATCGTCTTTTTCTTCCGCCCCTTTCTCTACTCGCGGTTGATGTTCTTCTACGCCGGTGTCCTCATTCCCATTTTGTTGGGGTTCAGCCGCCTGGGAAAACGGCTGGTGCGCAACCGGCTGCGCAAGAAGGGGCTGGGGGTAGATCGGCTGCTCATCGTGGGGGCCGGCGAGATCGGGCGCACCGTCATGCGCAACATCGTCGCCCAACCCTCCTTGGGTTACCATGTCGTCGGTTTTGTGGACGACGATCCGGAAAAAGGCAATACCGACATCGGCCGCTTCAAGGCGTTGGGCGGCACGGCCAATATCCCCCGTCTCATCAAGGAGCTGGCCATTGACGAGGTGATCATCACCCTGCCGTGGATGTATCACCGCAAGATTGTGAGCATCATTGCCCAGTGTGAGCGGGAGCAGGTGCGGGTGCGCATTGTGCCCGATGTGTTCCAGATGACGATGAGCCACATGCAGGTGGAGAACCTGGGCGGCGTGCCGATGATCGGCGTCCGGGAGGTCTCGATCGGCAGCAGCCAGTTGTTGGTCAAGCGGATAGCGGACATTGTGGTCTCGCTGACGGGGCTGATCCTGCTCCTGCCGCTGTTTGTTGTGATCGCCGTGGCGATCAAACTCGACTCCCCTGGCCCGGTGATCTTTCGGCAGATCCGGGTGGGCAAAAATGAGCGGCTCTTTTCCTGTTTTAAATTCCGGTCCATGCGCCACGGGGCAGATGAGGAAAAAAACAACCTGCTTGATCAAAACGAGGCCACCGGTCCTTTGTTCAAAATCCGGGATGATCCGCGCGTGACCCGCGTGGGACGCTTCCTGCGCCGTTCCAGTCTGGATGAATTGCCCCAACTGTTTAACATCTTGATGGGCCACATGAGCCTGGTCGGCCCCCGCCCGGCGTTGCCTTCGGAAGTGCAGCGGTATCAGCCGTGGCACAAGCGACGGTTGGAGGTGGCGCCGGGGCTCACCGGCCTGTGGCAGGTTTCGGGGCGCAGCGAGTTGACGTTCGATGAGCAGGTCCTGCTCGACCTGTACTACATCGAGAACTGGTCACCGCTGCTCGATCTGCAGATCCTGCTCCGGACCGTGCCCAAGGTGATTCTGGGGGAAGGAGCCTATTGAGCTTGTCTGGCAACTGCGAGCAGTTGCCCGACAAAGGCATCGAACAGGCGCTGGGCCTGCTCGTCGTCAGCGGCCATCTCCTCCGGATGCCACTGCACCCCGATGGCAAACGGGTGCCCCTCCGCCTCTACCGCTTCGATGATGCCGTCGGGGGCATGGGCCACGACAGACAACCCGGCAGCCGGGTCCCTGACCGCCTGGTGGTGGAAGCTGTTGACCGGCAGGAAGGTCGCCTTCAGGATGCCGGCCAGGCGGGAGTGGGGAACCAGGGTGACCGTGTGCGGCCGGTAGTCGCGCGGATAGCCGGGATACCAGTCATGCTTCCCGGCTCCCGGCACCTGGGCTTCAATGTCCTGATACAGGCTGCCGCCCAGGGCCACGTTCAACACCTGGATGCCCCGACAGATGGCCAGCAACGGTTTGCCATCGTCCATCGCCCAACGGACCAACAGCAGTTCCGTTTCATCGCGCTCAGGGATGACACGGCCGCAACGCTCGTGTCGCGTCTCCCCGTAGTGGACCGGGTCTATATCCCCACCGCCCGAAAGCAGCAACCCGTCCACCCGCTCATACAGGGACCGCAGCAAAGTCCTGTTATCCAGGAAGGGGATCAGCAGGGGCGCAGCCCCGGCCCGGCTTATGGCCCGCAGATAGCTCTGGCTCTGCCCCTGGCGCGGCGGGGACTCGCTCCGGTCCGCCTGGATTTCAGTGCAGGTGATGCCCACAATGGGGGATAGCCGGTCGTTCATCCTTGCAGAATTCCACGCTACGGGCCGCCGGTGGAGGTGATCGTTGCCGTCGGGGAGAGGGTCGCCGTGGGGGCGAGGG
>DAOTYI010000187.1:0-10071 GCA_034434895.1 Anaerolineae bacterium | reverse complement strand
CCAGCTTCCGGCCGGAGCGCACCTGGAATCCGCCGACGACCATTTCCACCCAGTCCTTCAGGTCGTCTACCTTGCGGTCCAGTTGCTCAAAGCGCTGGTCCACCTGCTCAAAGCGCTGGTCCACCTGCTCAAAGCGCTGGAGCATATCCGTGCGCAAGCCCTGAATTTCACCCTGCACCTGCTCGAAGCGCTGGTCCACCTGCTCAAGACGCCGGTCCACCTGCTCAAATCGTCGAGCGATCTGAGCACGTAGTTCTTGAATGGCGTGCTGCACAGACTCCTGGTTCTCGATGGTTTCAGCCTGGAAGTGCAATACCCGGCCATCAAAGGCGCGGAGCTCTTCCAAAATGGCCGCGACGCTTTCCTTCGTGGCAAACGCTTTCATGAAAGCGTGAAAGGCGCGAGGTTCCAACTCTGGCTCGCGTTCCAGCATCGCCGGGAGCTGCGTATCGAGGATGTACAACACCTCTTCATCGCTCAGCTTCTTCACCGCAAACTCTCCTTGTCCGCTCGACCTGGGAATATTATACCAGAAAAGTCTGTCAAAGGCAACAGCCATCTCAGCAGGGTGTTCGTAGCAAAATGCCAGGGTGGGGCACTCCATTGCTCGGCGGGGGTCACCCCATTGCTCGGCGGGGGTCTGTGACCCCCGCCAGTGGGGGGCGCAAGGCTGGTGCGTTTGTAGGGCAACTGCGAGCAGTTGCCCTACTTGCACTTTTGGGCGTCTTCATTGCTCAGCGGGGGGCCGCCGGGTCTGCGACCTGGCGGGAGCAGCCTTCTGCTTCGAACACCCCAGCAGGGTGTTCGTAGCAGAATGCCAGGGTGGGGCACTCCATTGCTCGGCGGGGGTCTATGACCCCCGCTCGTGGGGGGCGCAAGGCTGGTGCGTTTGTAGGGCAACTGCGAGCAGTTGCCCTACTTGCGCTTTTTGGCGTCTTCATTGCTCAGCGGGGGGCCGCCAGGTCTGCGACCTGGCGGGAGCAGGGCGGGCGGGGTGTTCCATTCTTCTGCTTCGAAAACCCCAACAGTTGCCCGGTGTTTGGATCTCGCGCCCGGCCCGGCGCAGGGTGGCCAGGTCGCGTTTGACCGTGGCCCGGCTGAGTCTCCGCCGGGCTACCACGGCCTGGCGCCGAACCCCAACCCATAGCGCACGACCATCAGCCCGCCAAAGGTCAGGGTGGCCAGGGCCACGGCCAGCCAATCGGCCGGACGAAAACAGAGGTCGTGGAGCGCCGTGCGCCGGGCCGGGTAGCCCAACCCCCGCGCCGCCAAAGCCAGCCCCAACCGGTCGCTCAGCCGCAGGGCGGCGATGATCGTCGCCACCAGGACCGGAATATAGGCCCGCGCCCGGTGGAGCATCCCCCCCTGGCTCACGATCCAGCCCCGCGCTTCCTGTGCCTCGCGCACGGTGACGAACAGGCTATCCATGGTCGGCAGGTAGCGCAGGGCCAGGCCCACTGTCAGACCCCAGGGATAGGGCAGGCCCAGCCTGACCAGCCCCTGCACCAGGGCAGTCAATCCGGTCGTCAGCAGCAGGGCAGCGACGAGAAAAGCCAGGGTGGCCACCCGCAGGGCATAGCTGGCCCCCTCCAACAGGCCGGCAACCGTCAGGCGGATCGGCCCCAGGTGCAGAAGGGGTAGAGTGATACCCTGCCCCCCCAGTCCGGAGCCGGCGGAGAGCAGGGGCTGGAGGAGCAGGATCATGGCCAGGAGCGGCCACAGCCGGCTCCACAGCCAGCGCAGCCGGTCCCACGGGACGCGGGCCGAGAGCAGGAGCAGGTGCGTCAGGAAGAGCAGCCCGGCCAACACCCCAACCTGTCGGAACAGCAGGCCGGCCACCCCGGCCAGGAGCAGGGCCCACAGTTTGGCGCGGGGGTCCAGCCGGTGGAGCCAGGAATCGCCGGGCAGATAGGGGTCAAAGAGCGGGTTCATGCCGCCTCCCCGGTCCCGGGGGGCAGGTGATGTGGGACCGCCTGCCGGTTGAACAGGGCAGTGTATCGGGCGCAGAAAGCCTCGACGGTCAGGCACTCGCCTGCCGGATCGGCCGGCCACAACGCCCGGGCCAGGGCGACCACCGGCGGCGGGGTGAGGGAGGCCTGCGCCAGCAGATCGGCCTGTTGGAACAGCCGGGCCGGCGACCCATCGGCCAGGATACGTCCCTGGTGGAGCACGACGACCCGTTGCGCATACCTGGCTGCCAGGGCCATGTCGTGGGTGACGAGCAGGATCGTCCGCCCCTGAGCGTGCAGCCCGGCCAGCCAGTCAAAGGTCTCCCGCAGGCCCTGAGCATCCAGGCCGACGGTCGGCTCATCCAGGACCAGGATCGGCGGGTCCATAGCCGCCAGCGAGGCCAGCGTCACCCGTCGCCGCTGGCCGTAGCCCAGGATGGCCGGCGGCTGCCCGGCCACAGCCAACAGGCCAAAGCGGGCCAGGGCAGCCTCGACCCGCTCCTCCACTTCGGCCGGCGAGAGGCCCAGGTTGCGGGGGCCAAAGGCGATCTCCTGGCGCACGCTGCTGCCAAAGATCTGCTGCTCCGGGTGCTGGAAGAGAAAGCCCACCCATCGCGCCAGTTCGCCGACGGAGCGGTCGGCCGTGTCCCGGCCCAGGACGCGCACCTGGCCCTGTCGCGGCCGGAGCAGGCCGTCAAAATGCTTGACCAGCGTCGTTTTGCCCGAACCGTTGGCCCCGACCAGGGCCACAAACTGGCCGCATGGCACGCTCAGGTCTATGTCATGCAGCACCGCCTCCCCCTCCCGGTACCAGAAGCAGAGCTGCCGGGTCTCCAGGGCAGGTACCTCCTCCTCTGCCCCCTCTCCGCTCCGGGGCACAGGCGTCGAGGCGGGCGACTCAAGTCGCCCCTCAGGGGCCTGCGGCCAGGCGTCCACCGGCGTGGACGCCTCCGTCCGCGCAGGCGGACGGCCAGGAGCAGAGCGCCGCTCTGCCCCTGCCGGCGCGATTTCCAATCGCTCGCGCCTTAAAAAAAGCTCAGTGGCCCCGGTGGCCTCGGCGGTGTAACCCGCCAAAGAGGAGGAGAGGGCAAGCCGGGCCTCCTCCAGGGTCAAAAAGTCAAAAGCTGTGCCCAACCGGCGGTTCAGCCCGGCGGCCAGATGAGCCATCTGGGGCACAGCCACACCCAGCGCCGAGAGCCGCTCTACCTGCTGAAAGAGAGCGCGGGGTGTGCCTTCCAGGGCAATCCCCCCCCGGTGCAGAACCACCAGCCGGTCAGCAAAAGCGGCCACAGCTTCGGGGTCGCTTTCGGCCATGACAATGGTCGTCGAGTTGTTCCGCCGCAGGTTAGAAAGGGCGGTCAGCACCTCCTCCCGGCCGGCAGGATCCAGCCCCCCCATCGGCTCATCGAGGATGAGCAGGGCAGGCTGCATGGCCAGCACCGAAGCCAGCGCCAGCCGCTTCTTCTCCCCCCCCGAAAGCTCGCCGGGAGCGCGGTGGCGAGCCGCTTCCAGGTGGAAAAGGCCCAGCATTTCGCCCACCCGCCGGGCGATTTCGTCCGAGGGCAGGCCCAGGTTCTCCAGGCCCCAGGCGATTTCCGCCTCGACGGTGGGGTTGAACAGTTGTGCCTCCGGCTCCTGGAAGAGCAGACCCACGATGCTGGCCAGGGCAGGTGGAGGGTGCTGCCGCGTATCATATCCGGCGATGGTGACGCGGCCCTCCATCCTCCCCCCGGTCAGGTGGGGGGCCAGGCCGGCCAGCAGCAGGCACAGGGTCGTCTTGCCCACGTCGCTGGCCCCCATCACCGCCAGCCACTCGCCCGGTTGGACCCGCAGGTCCAGGCCGTCAATCACCCACGGAGCGGGGAGGGTGGACGACAGGGGCGGATAGGCGAAGCGCAGCCCTTCGACGCAAAGGGATATTGGATGTTGGGGATTGAAAGTTTGAGAAGTCAGTTCCTATTTCCGAATTCCAAAGCGCATCATGGGCGGGTAGGCCTGACGCACGGCGATAAAGAGAGGGATCGCCACCACCGCGCCACCCACCACCTGGAGCACATTCATTGGCAGTTCGCCCAAGGCAGCCCCTGCTCCTGCAAGAAAGAGCCCGGCCACCAGATAGCCGATCACGACGATGGCCCCACCGACCACGGCCGAAAGGATAAGGCCCGGCACCCCTGACCACCGCCGGCTCATCCAGCCCACCACCCAGCCTTGCAGGCCGTGGATCAGCAGGGAAAAGGGTGCCCATAGCGGAAAGCCCCCCACCACATCGGCCAGGAGAGTGCCCACCCCGCCGGCCACCGCTCCGATCCACGGGCCAAAGGCAAAGGCGGCGAAAAAGACCCCGGTGTCGCCCAGATGGATGTACCCTCTGGCCGGGGTGGGCACATGGACGATGCTGGTCAATACAAAGACAACGGCAGCCATCACCGCCGTGACGGCCAGAGTGCGTGGGTCAACCGATTTGCGTCCCATGGAACCCTCCCAACAAATTGCGCTGATTGGAAATCGGCCTCTTCAGGCGCTTCGCCGGGCGGCGAGCCCCGCTCACACTTCCCTTGAGCACCTGCCCTGAACAACCATCAGGGCTGCCTCTACATTATACCATCTCATCGGGCCTGGCCCAAATGGAAATTGCCGCCTGGCCTGTTTTGAGGTATAATCGAGAATCGAGAATTGAGAATTGAGAATCGGAAATTGAGAATTGTCCTCATCGGCCCTTTTGCCTTCCAGCCGAAAGGTACGGTCAGCGCCCGTGCCTTTTTCATCGCTCGCGCCCTGGTCAAACGCGGCCACCGGGTGACGATCCTGATGCCCCCCTACGACCATCTGGCCGACTCGGGGCGGATCTGGGAACAGGATGGCGTGCGGCTGGAGAATATGGTGCTGCGTCGGAACGATGGCTGGCACCAACTGATCGTGCCGTTGCGCATGGCCCGCCGGGCGGTGCAACTGGATGCCGACCTGGTCCATGTTTTCAAACCGATCGGCTACAGTGGGCTGGCGGGCATGTGGCTGCGCCGCTTCTCACGGCGGCCGTTGGTGCTCGACAGCGATGACTGGGAGGGGCGCGGCGGCTGGGCCGACGTCAACCCCTACCCGGCCCTGTGGAGATGGCTGTTCGACCGGCAGGAGCGGTGGCTGGCCCGCCACGCCGACGCGGTGACCGTGGTCAGCCGCACCCTCCAGACCCAGATGTGGGGCCTGGGTGTGGACCCGGCCCGGGTGATCTACCTGCCCAACGGCCCGGACCCCCGCCTGCGCGATCGGCTGGAGGGGATCGAGGCCCAAAAGGCCGGGGTGCGGGCGCAGCTGGGAGTGGGTGATGCCCCCCTGGCCCTTTACCTGGGGCATATCCCCCACGGCAACGACTTGGATCTGGCCCTGCAAGCCTGGAGCCGTGTCGGTGAGCGGCTGCCCCAGGCGCGGCTGGTCATCGCCGGGACGGGGGAGGGACTGCCGGCGTTGCAGAGCTATGCCCAGGCCCTCGGCGTGGAGGATCGGGTGCTCTTTCCCGGTTGGATCGAGCGCGAACTGGCCCCTGTATATGTGGCCGCCGCCGATCTGATCGTCAACCCTCTCCGTGACACGCTCATCAACCGCAGCAAGTGCGCCGCCAAGGTGGTCTCGGCCATGGCCCTGGGCAAGGCCGTGATCACCAGTCGGCTGGGGGAGAACCTGGAGTATATCGAGCATGGGCGCTCAGGATGGCTGACCGAGCCGGGTGACGCCGACGACCTGGCCCAGGCGTTGCTGACCTTGCTTTCCAACCAGGCTCTGGCTGCGGAGCTGGGCCGCGCAGCCCGACAGCGCCTGTGGGAACGGTTCGATTGGCAGGCCCGCATCACCGAGGTCGAACGGGCCTATCAGATCGCCCTGGCGCGGCGGAGCCGATGACGGTGCGGAACCGGCTCCAACAGCACCCGCTGCTCTCTCGCTGGCTCCCATTGCTGGCCTGGATGGGCCTCATCTTTTTCCTCTCCGCCCAACCCGACCTCCCTCACCCGGAGAGCGGTTTTCTGGACCTGCTGCTCAGCAGCGGGGGGCATGTGCTGCTGTTCGGCGTGCTGGCCGCGCTATGGCGGCGGGTGCCGGCTGGACGGCCTGGTGCCTGGCCGCCGGCCCTGACTCTGACCCTCCTCTATGCCCTGTCGGATGAGTTCCACCAGGCCTTTGTGCCGGGCCGCCACCCTGACCCATGGGACCTGGTGTGTGATGGGTTGGGGGCAGGGTTGGGGCTGGCCCTGTATGGCTGGGGGCAACGCCGTCAGAACCGGCCTGAGCAGGAGTTACGCACCTGACCCGGCAGGCTTACCACATGCCATCCATTGCGTAAGAGCTTGTCTGAAAACCACCAAGACACAAAGGACACCAAGGGTATTTGTTTCCTTCGCGTTCCTTTGTGTCTTTGTGGTAAGCTTTTCAGACCAGCTCCAAGTCCTGTCATCCAGGCCCCTGCCGGTTTTTCTGCCTGTCATTCTGGTTCCTGGCCACGATCAGAATATCGCCGAACAGCCGTTCCTGGTGCATCGTCACCCGCAACTGTTTGACCAGCTCCAGCAGGGCCAGCAGGGTGACGATCACCTCCAGGCGGCCGGTGGCCCGCTCCAGCAGGCGGCGAAAGCTGACAGGGTGACCGCCCGCCGTCTCCCGTTCGATGAGAGCCATCTGCTCGGCGATGGTCAGGGTCACGGGGGAGAGGGTCTCGTCAACCGGTGGGGCGGGTGGCCTGACGGCCAGCACCTGGCGCACGGCAGCCAGCAGGTCATCGAGGCTCACGTCGCCCAGGCCCTGCCCTGAACGGCTCAACCCTTCCAGGGCAGGCACTCCCCCCACCCGCACATAGGCGCGGAGCCCCTGTTCCTCAACCTCTTTCAGCCAGTGGGCTGCCTCCTTGAACTTTTTGTATTCGACCAGTTGCTGCACCAAGTCCTGGCCGATCTCCTCCTCTTCTGCAGGAGGGGGCGTGGGGGGCTGGGGCAGCAGCACCCGCGACTTGATGAGCAACAGTTTGGCGGCCACCACCAGGAAATCGGCCAGACTGTCGGGGTCACGCTCGCTGACCTGGGCCAGATAGTCCAGGTACTGGTTAGTCACCTGGGCCAGCGAGACCTGGGTGATGTCCAGCTCCTCCCGTTCGATCAGGTGCAGCAGCAGGTCCAGCGGGCCGGCAAAGACAGGCAGGGTGACCTGATAAGCGGAGGAGCACATGGCAGTTCTGCGCTGCCTGGCACCGGTTATTCCTGGAAACTCTGGAAGCGCCTGCCCTGCGCGACCAGGTCGTCCAGCTTTTTCCTGGTCTCAGCCTCGTCCTTGCCGGCAATGCGCTCCACCTTGCAACCGTTGGCGATGAGCCACTCTTCCACCTTCTTGGGAGTGCCCAACGGCCCGCCGACGATGGTCACATACTCGGCCAGGACGGCATCTTTGGCCGTAAAGCCTACGACCGGTTGGAAAGCGCCGATGTAGTTCTGGGCATTAATAAAGTCCTGGACGGCCCACCTGTCGCCGTGATGCCAGAACAACATATAGTGATAGATCGGCCTGGCGACAGGCGTTGGCGTTGGGGTCACAGGCTGGACAGTTCCTGCCTGCACATTGGCGATTTCGCGGCGCAGCATCTGCTTCCATTTTTCCCCCTTGAGCCACTGAGCGCCGGGGCAGGAGGTCTGCATATATTCCTGGTGGCCTTTCACCGTTTCCAGGTCCAGTTTCAGCTCCTGCAACAGCCAGGCGATCAGGTGCGCTCCGGCCTGGAGTTGGGCCGGAGGCGGCGCCTGCTTCATAAAGTTCCCCAGGAAGCAGATGCCTACCCCCCGTGGGTTGACCTTGGCCGCATGATACGACACCGTCTCCAGCCGGTTGGTCTGGTAGATGATGCCATCGTCGGCGATCAAAAAGTGGTAGCCGATCCCCGGCCAGTTCTGGCTGTTGACGTGATAGTCGGCAATCCGCTTGGGGCCGACCGTCGGCGGCACGGCGCTGTGATGGATGACCAGCGTCTGGATGTCGCTCAAGGGGCGGCTGTTGTATTTCAGGGTGGCATGTTTGGGCAGTGTATCCACCAGGTCCTGGATCGCCGGCCTGCTCACTTTGACCGGTCCAGGCGGAGGGGTGGGGGTGGGGGGCTGCACCGGCGTTGCCTTTTTGAGCCGCTCGATCTCGGCCTGGAGGCTCTGCACCTGCTTTTCCAGGGAGGTGATCTGGCTGCGCAGGGAAGCGATCAGGTTCGCCTGTTCATCCCCTTTGGCTTTCAGCGCCGCCTCCATCTGGGCTTGCAGGTTCTCCTTTTCCTTTTGCAGCGTCGCGATTTGGGCCTGCAACGAGGCGATGAGGGCCGTTTGCTCCTGGCTTCCCTGTTTGATGGCCGTCACCAGTTTGTCGTTTTCCTGCTGCAACAGTCTGGCCTGGGCCTGCAAAGAGGTGGCCAGGGTGGCCATGTGGTCCACCACCTCCTGGACAGGGGCGGTCGGGGCCGGGGTTGGGGCCGGCTGCTGCTTCAGGCGCTCGATCTCGGCCTCCAGGGCTTTGATCTGCTCGCGCAGCGAGGCGATGAGCAACGATTGATCGGCGCCGGCCGTTTCACCGGCTGCCTTGACTTCGGCCAGGAGTTTATCTTTCCAGCGCTGTCCTTTGAGCCATTGGCTGCCGGGCGATTGAGTGTTGACGAACTCCCCCAGCCCTATGATCCGGTCCGGCGTCAGGCGCAACCGGCCGAGGAGCCAGGCACACAACTGTCCCCCGGCTTTGAGTTGGGCAGCGGTGGGAATGGCCGTGGTAAAATTGCCGGCGAAGCAGACGCCGATGCTCCCCTGGTTGCGGCTGAAAGCATGGTCCGAAACCGTCTCCAGGCGGTTGGTCTGGTAGATTGTGCCGTCGGCGGCGATGAAAAAGTGGTAGCCGATGCCCGGCTTGTTGAGGGTCCGCACCTGGTATTCGGCGATCCGTTGCGGGGTGATGGTCGGGCTGGTGGCGGTGTGGTGGATGACAATCTGGTTGATGTCGGCCAGCGTTCGGGTGGGATACCGTTCGGTCGCATGGACCGGCAACTGGTTGACAATGTCCTGGATGGTCGGTTGGACGACCCCGCCGACGGGCAGCGGTTGCTGGCTCAACTGCTCGATCCGGGCCTGGAGTTCGGCGATTTTGGCCCGCGAAGCCCACGCCTCGGCCCCCACCAGTTTCAGCCGGATCTTGCCCGGCTGGAACTCCTCCAGCCCGACGCGCTGGAAGTATTGGGCCGGCAACCCCGCCTCTTCGATCTGGTCGGTGATGGGATAGCCACAGATGTCCAGCCCATACTGGTCGAAGAAGTTGAGAAAGCTGCCCCGCACCGTTTTGCCTGTCTCCGGGAAGGTACGCTCGGCAGGCTGTGGAACGGGTGGCGGAACGGGCACCGGCTCGGCGATCTCGACCGGCTTGCGTTCCATATTGGCCACAGCCTGGACCACCGGCAGCATCTCGCCCCCTTCTTTCATCCACACAAAATTGACCCAGGCCGGGTCGGGCGAGGAGGCGATAAAGGCGCTGGCCGAGTTCAGGTAGGGATATTGATTCAACTCGGTGTAATATTGCACATACAGCCGGGCGATCTCCTCGCGGGAACGGTTGGGGGTCGAATCGCCGAACTCGGTGATCTCGATCATCTTGCGGGGGAAGCGGTCGTGATACAGCTTGAAGCGCAACCCCCATTCATCCTTGAGCATGTTGCCATACTGCCAGTAGCAGTGGCAGCCCAGCCAGTCGGAAGCGCGGATTGCGTCCCGGCAGATGGTCAACCATTCCAGATCGCGATGGGGGCTGTTGGGGGCCAGGCCGGGGAAGCCGAATTTTGCCCAGGGACAGGCCTGTTTCAGAGCAGGCAACACCTGCATATACCAGTCGCGGAAGGAGCGGGCATTGTCGTCGCTGGCTCCCCAGCCTTCGACCCCTTCGGCATGGTTCGGCTCGTTGTGGATTTCAAACTTGGTGGCATAGGGCTGCAGGCTGTTGATGATAGGGACCATCCTGGCCACAAAATCGGCGGGGCTGGGCCGCGAATCCCGGCGGATGCGGTCGTCGTACAGCCGGACGATAAACTCGATGCCGGGATTTTCCCGGCGCAGGCGTTCATAGACGCTGA
>DAOTYI010000186.1:0-1595 GCA_034434895.1 Anaerolineae bacterium | reverse complement strand
GTGGGAGGGAGGAGGGTGAAAGTGACGTTGATCTCCTGGCCAGCCATCAGCACTGCCGGCTGGCCGTTGACGGTTACCTTTTTGCCGGAAGGCAGGGAGCGGCTGTCCTCCGGGGATAACCGGAACTGATCGATGAGGAGAATCTGATCGGTGGTGCTGTTCCAATAGTTCAGGCTGGCCGCTTCCGGATTCAGTCCCACGGCCATGGCCTGAAAACCGGCGGGCAGGTAGGCCGGCCGCAGCGGCGTGAATTCTCCCGAACCCGGGATGGACACCTCTCCCCCTCCGGCAGGGCTCTCGAAGCGGAACCAGCGGAGGAGTTCGCCCACCTGGGCCCGGACAGAGGGAACCAGGGCCATCACGCTCAAGGCGATCACCATTGCCGCGAGGGTGGCCCATATGAATCCTTTCTTCATCGCTATACCTCCTGGAAAGATTTGGGTGCGGCCAACGCCCGGCGCCAGACGTTGGAGCCATGACGGGAGCCACGAGGGCGAGGGGCGCGCTTCCCCCGCCAGCCTCGCCTGCAGGCGGCTCCAGGCCTGCGGCGAGGGGGCTGCCTGGGCAGCCTGAAGGTGCAGGAACCGGTGGACCTGCCTCTGCGTGGCCTGCAACCGGTCCCGTTCCTGCCGACAGGGTTCACACCCTGCCAGGTGGATATTCAGCAGCCTCTGTTCATAGGGAGTAACCTCCCCATCCAGATAGGCGACGAGCAACTCTTGAGCCTCGTGACAGTTCATCTTGTCCTCTCCTCCTCACAGGCGAAAGGGGCTGGGGGCCAGGTGGCCCGCCGGTGTGGCCTGCATCCTCTTGCGCAGCATCCTGGTGGCCTGGTTGAGCCGGGACCGCACGGTACCCACCGGGATGTCCAGAACCTGGGCGATCTCGGCGTAGGACAGGCCGCCGTAGTAGCGCAGGATTACCAGGGTGCGCTGTTTTTCGGTCAGTTGGGCCAGGGCGTGCCGCAGGGCTTCCCTCTCGTCTATCTGATCGTCCGGCGAGGGCCCGTCGTGGGGCAACGAGGAGAGAAGGGCGTCATCCAGCGGGAGAGGGGCTGAACGGCCCTTGCGCCGCCGGTTGAGACAGTGATTGACCGTGAGGCGATATAGCCAGGTGGTCAGGTTGCCCTTTGCGGGGTCGAACCTGGCCAGAGAACGGTGCACCTGGAGGAACACTTCCTGGAGTGCGTCTTCGGCATCCTCGCTGCTGTCCAGCAGCAAATAGGCGGTCTTGTACACCAGGTTCTTGTATTGGTCAAAGAGGATGGCAAAAGCCTCTTCATCTCCGGCCCGGCACCGGCGTATCAGATCCATGGTTGCCCCCTTTTCACTAAATTATACACCCAGACGGGGGGAAAAGTTCGATCCCTGCCGGTGCCAGGCCCTGGCGACCTGCGGGCTAATCCTCTGGGTTGCGGGCTATTTTGCCTTCTTCTGCAACTCCTATACTTTCGCAGTTTTTGTCAGCCATTGAGCTGAACTTGAGCCCTCGCGCCTCCTGACGTACAATAGGGTGCAAACCTTTGCCAGGAGGAGTTGATGGAATCGCTCGTGCCAGCCGTGTTGTTCACCTACCTGACTCTGTTCAAGCCGCAT
>DAOTYI010000185.1:0-3729 GCA_034434895.1 Anaerolineae bacterium | reverse complement strand
CAACCCCCTTCCCCTCTCCGCCGCGGAGAGGGGAAGGGGGCCAGGGGGTAGGGGTGAGGTCGAATCGAACATGGTCGAGCTATCTACTCGATCTCGACAAACGACCTCACCATCTGCTCCTCCACCGCCGGCGCCCGGCGGATCAGGGCAGCCACCAGATCTTCGCCACGGGCTTCATAGAGCGCCCTGGCCCGCAGGCGCGCCTGCCCACCCGGCCCCCCGGCGCGGGCCAGCACCTCCGTCCAGGCATCCCACAAACCGGCCATCTCGGCCGCCCCTGCCCCCTGCCAGGCGTGAATGGCCACCTGGGCCAGATAGGCGGCCAGCAGGTCGTTCATCGCCGGATCAGAGAGCACCACCCGGAGCTCGTGTAGGAACAGGCGGGCCAGCTCCTGGACCACCAGCCGGTCGGCCAGGGCGGTGACGCGGGCTGCCTCGCCAATTCCGGCCAGAGCGGGCGGCCAGGAACTCCAGTCCGCCACCACCTGGGGCAGGTGAAAGCGGCGCAGGAACGGCTCGTCGTACGCGACCGGCACAAAGAGGGTGCCGCTCCGCCCCTCCCAACGGGCAGCCGGTTCAGGATAGGCCAGAGGGAAGGCCAGTTGGTTCCAGTGCACACGGTCGAGCACCGCCAGCCGAACGGCAGGGCGGGCATCGGTCAGGGCAGCCAACCGGTCATACGCCCCGCCCAGGAGGCTGGCCAGGTCGCGGGCGCGAGCCTCCCAACCGGGCGTGCAGCACACCTCCACAGCAGCCTGTTCGAAGCAGGGCAGGGCCAGTTGCCGGGCCAGACCGTGAGGCGCAGCCTTGCCGGTGAACCGGGCCTGCGCCAGCGCGTTCAACACAGTGTTGGCCCACAGCTCTGCCCCCCGGCTGTTGAGGTGCACCCCATCCAGGGTCAGGTGCAGGCGACGGCGACGGCCGATCTCGTCCGGCGAGCTTTTCTTCAGACGCTGTCGGTCGAGCCAGGCGAACAGCCACTCACCCGGCAGATAACCAGATGGGTTCGGGATGGTCGCCAGCTCCTCCACAAATGCCTGCCACACGTCGGCCACTGGCACCTGGCACTCGGCTGCCACATGCTTGATCACGCCGTTGACCCGCGCCAGCCGGCGGTTGAGGGGCGACGACAAACGCTCACCCAGAGGGCTGACCGTACAGGCCAACACCCGGGCGCCCACCTGCTGCGCCCTGTCAATCAACGCCCGGTAGGCAGCGGCAAAGTGGTCCAGGTCGGTGGCCGGCCTTGGGCCTGCCCTGAACCGCCGATAGAGGAACCATAACCGCCAGCCAGGGCTGTGGCTGCTGAGCCAGGGGATCCACACGTCATTACCACCCACCGCCAGGATCACCCAATCGGGCCGGTGGTCGCGCAACAGTCCGTCAATCCGCTCCAGGAGCGCCAGGACGGTATCCCCGCCCCGGCCGGCATTGACCACCTCTCCTTCCAACCCGGCCCAGCCGTGATAGAGGCCCCTGGCCACCAGCTCAACATAGTTCTCGCCGTAGATCCCCTCAGTCAGGCTATCCCCGGCAAACAGGTAGACGGTCGTCGCCGCTGCTGTCATAGGCAAAAGTTACTCCCAGTTTTTGACCCCTGTCATTGTACCACACTTTTTCATTTCTGGGTAGCTATCTGGCGAACAGTGTCGAGACAGCCAGACCTTCCCGGCCTTTTGAGATTGTCAAAGGCGGACAAAGCTGGTATAATAGGCCCCGCCTGCCGGAGGGGAGGCATGATGACCGAAACGAAAGGGTCGGCCCGGTACTATGGCCGGGTGCGCTGGGAACCCGTTTTTTCATCATGAGCAAACTGGGAGAATGGCTGCGCGCCGCCCGTGAAGCCAGAGAGCTGACGCTGGAACAGGTCGCCGAGGCGACCCGTATCCCACTTCACTATCTCCAGGCGCTGGAAAGCGAGCGGTTCGATGCCTTTACCAGCGACCTTCACGCCCGTGGCTTTCTGCGCAGTTACACCTCTTACCTGGGACTCGATCAGGAGCAGGCGACCGGGTTATACGATCAGGTGCGTGGCCTCTCCCACGCCTCCAAAAAGGGGGCTCCCCTGCCCTCTGGGCCGGGCCGCATCGGCCGTTCCATGCTGGTCACCGATGCCCTGTTGGGGCTGGTGGTCGTCGCCCTGTTGACTCTGTCTATCTTCTCGGTCTATTTGCGCCGCAACCATGTGGCCGCGACGCCGACCCCCGGCCCCACGTTGATCCCCACCGCCACCCCTCTGCCGGTGTTCGAGGGCACGGCCTATACCCTGGACGTTCACCTGGATTATACCGGTCACAGGCTCACCGTGCGGGAACGGATTGACTATACCAACGTGACCAGCGATACCCTGCCCAACCTGATGCTCAACGCCCATGCCAATTGCAGCCGGGGTATCTTGAAACTGAATGACGTCAAGGTGAACATGGATGGCGAGCTGGTCAAACCGGAGGTCTTTCCCCTGGACGTGACGCTGCGTGTGGTCCTGCCTCGCGCGCTCCAACCCGGCGAGCATGTAGCCCTGTTTCTGGACTTTGAATTGAATCTGCCCAAGATTGACCCTGCCGCCGAGTTCAACCGTGCCGGCCTGGGCTACTCCAGACAGACGGTCAGCCTGGGCAACTGGTATCCGGTCATGGCTCCCTACCGCCAGGACAAGGGCTGGTATGGCCTGACCTGCTTCGACATCGGCGACCCCTACGTGACCGAAGTGGCCGATTATCACGTGACCATCACCGCCACCCAGGGGATCGTTATCGCCGGCACCGGCCAGGAGACCCACACCGGCAACCGCTGGCATTACGATGCCGAACGCGCCCGCTCCTTTGCCTTCGCCGCCAGCGACAGATACCAGATCGCCTCGGTCAAGGTAGGGGATGTGACCGTGCATTCCTATTATCTCCCCGGCAACGAGTCGGCCGGTCAGGCCGCCCTGGACACGGCTGCCCAGGCGTTGACCCTGTTCACCGGGCTGTACGGCCCCTATCCCTATGCCGACTATCGCCTGGCCGAGACCGAGTTCGCCGGCGGGTTGGAGTTTAGTGGCATCACTTTCCTGGGCTCAGCCTTTTATGACCAATATGACGGCACCAGCCATGCCCCTCTCATCCCCCTGATCGCCCACGAGGTATCCCACCAGTGGTTCTACGGCCTGGTAGGCAATGACCAGGTGACACAACCTTGGCTGGACGAAGCCCTGGCCGAATACAGCGCCTTCCTCTACTACGAACGTTACCTGCCAGACGACACCGACTGGTGGTGGGACTATGCCGTTGAACAGTGGGCGCCGACGGGTAAAATTGACGCCCTCATCTACGAGTTCCGCAACAACCGCCAATATGTTGACGCTGTGTACCGGCGCGGTGCCCTGTTTGTCCGTGACCTGAGGAAAGCGATGGGCGATCCCGCCTTTTTTGCCTTTTTGCAGGAATACCAGCGTCGCTACGCCTGCCACCTGGCCACAGCCCGCGACTTTTTCACCCTGGTCCAGGAGTTCACCACCGCCGACCTGGTGCCGCTGCAAGAGGAATATTTCCGCCAGCGGATTCTCCCGTAGTGCGATGAAAACAAACCGACTCTGTGGTTTGTTGACAGCCCTATCTATTGCTCTGGTGACGGCCCTCATCGCTGCTGCCGGTGCCACTTTGCCGCCTTCGCCATCCACGGCCCCGGCCCAGGCCGGCATCACGCCGCCTGTAACCCTCGTCGCTCGCTCTACAGCCACCCTCCCAC
>DAOTYI010000184.1:0-23217 GCA_034434895.1 Anaerolineae bacterium | reverse complement strand
CCGGCATCTGGGCCTGGGGCAGGGTGGGCCGCACCCTGGCCACCGTGCCGTCGGCGTGGTAAGTCACCTGGTAAAAGCGGGGCACATACACCCCCTGGATCTCGGCCAGGCGGCGGAGCAGGGCCAGGCGGCTTTGCCCGCCGGCCCGTTTCGCCTGGCGGACGACCCCGGTGATGTCGTGGACTATTTCTTCCCCATCGCCCAGGACAAAGGCATCCACAAAGTCGGCCAGCGGCTCCGGGTTGCAGGCCGCGCTGCCACCGGCGATGACCAGGGGATGGCGTTCGTCGCGTTCGGCGGCCAGCAGCGGCAGGCCGGCCAGGTCGAGCATGTTCAGCACGTTCGTGTAGAGCTGCTCGTAAGGCAGGCTGAAGCCGATCAGGTCGAATTCGGCCACAGGGTGGCGGCTCTCCAGGCTGAAGAGCGGCAGCCCGGCGGCCCGCATCGCCCGTTCCATATCCACCCAGGGGGCGTAGACCCGCTCGGCCAGCACCCATTCGCCGCCCTGACGGTTGAGTTGATCATACAGGATGGCCAGCCCCAGGTTGGACATGCCGATCTCATAGATGTCGGGGAAGGCCAATACCCAGCGCACCTCCGCCGCCGCCCAATCCTTGACCACGCTGTTCCACTCGCCCCCCGTGTAGCGGGCCGGCTTGCTGACCGTGGGCAGGATGCGCTCCAGAATCTCGTCCATAGCCATCAGGTCAACCGGCATAGCAGTAGAGGCAGCGGTGGCAACGGGCCCACTGACCGTAAAGCCCCACGTCGAAATAGGCAGCGCAGCCGCATCCAGGCCGGCTGCCGGCCGTTGGGGCGCGGCCCGGATCGCGCCCGGAGAGGGCGACAAACCAGGCGTGGTCGCCACACGCAGCCGGCCGCAGCCCCGGCACCCGCCCCACCAGCCCGGCCGACTCGGCACAGGTCGCCACGCTCAGGCCAGACTCTGCCCCGATTTCGACCAGCTCGGCGGCGATTTCCGCCCGCCAGGTATCGTCGTAACCGGGCATCCCCTCTGCCCAGCCGGGCAAGACCCCGGCCAGGCGGTCGTCCACCCGCCGATAGCGGCCCGGCGGCGCGATAAAGTTGATCACACAGCGGCTGAGGCCCAGCGCTGCTGCCTGTCCGGCCAGGTGGCGGAAACGGTCAGGGCGGTGCACGGTGGGGATGACCGGGTCGTAGCGCCACTTGATATGATCCGGACCGCCGGCCAGAGCGATGAGCGCCTCCACGCCGGCAAAGGGCCTGGCCGGGGTATTGGGTTCCCAGACGGTGCCGCTCAGGCCGGTGACGGTCACCTGAGCGACCAGGGTTGTACCCTCGTCCACCAGACGCCGCAGCACAGCGCCTCCCCGCGCCAAGGCCGTGGCTGCGTCTTTGGTCCAAAGCTGGACGACCCAGGGCGCGCCGTAGCTCTCGACCAGGGCGCTCAGGTTGTCCCACACCTGGCCGATGCGGGCCGGGTCGGTGCGGCGGGTCACATCTATATAACTGGCTCCCCCCACCCGTTCCAGGTAGCGGGGATAATCCTCCAGGCGAAAGACAAAGCCCGTCAAAGGCCGATCCCCTTTTCCCATCCGGTGCTGCCGATTGTAACACAAGTTATGCCCCGGCTCAACTCTGACCCGTCACAAAGTTGCACCTGGCGTACAGGCTCGCGCGCTTTGTAGGGCAACTGCTCGCAGTTGTCCTACAATCAGTTGTTGACATCCGACCCGGAATGTGGTAAGCTGACACTCCATCCTGTGCATCCAGGGGGAAGTATGGCCCGTATCGTCTTCATGGGGACGCCCCGGTTTGCTGTGCCGGCCCTGCGGGCGCTGACCGCCTGCCACCAGGTGGTGGGGGTTGTTACCCAACCGGACCGGCCAGCCGGGCGGGGACAAAAGCTGCTGCCTTCACCGGTCAAAGAGGTAGCCCTGGCCCAGGGCCTGCCGCTCTTCCAGCCGCAGACGCTCCGCACAGCGGAGGCGGTGGCCCATCTGGCAGAATGGCAACCGGAGGTCATTGTGGTCGTCGCCTTCGGCCAGATTCTACAGCCGGCGGTGTTGGAACTGCCGCCCTATGGCTGCCTGAACCTCCACGCCTCGCTGTTACCCCGCTGGCGGGGCGCAGCCCCCATCCCGGCCGCCATCCTGGCCGGCGATCCGACCACGGGGGTGACCCTCATGCGCCTGGATGAGGGGTTGGACACCGGCCCGATCCTGGCCCAGGCCGAATGGCCCATCGCCCCCGACGATACGACGGCGACGCTGACGGCCAGACTGGCCGACCTGGGGGCACGGTTGCTGGTGGAGAGGCTGCCGGGCTGGCTGGCGGGGGAGATTCGGCCCCGGCCTCAGGACAGTTCGCTGGCCAGCTACTGCCGTCCGCTGCGCAAAGAGGATGGCCGGCTGGACTGGTCCCGGCCGGCTGCCGACCTGGACCGCCAGGTGCGGGCCTGTGTCCCGTGGCCGGGGGCCTACACCACCTGGCAGGGGCAGCAGCTCAAGGTGTGGCGGGCCTGTCCCCATCCAACCTGGTCGGGGGCAGAGCCACCCGGCACGGTCATCGCCCTGCCGGGCGGGATGGGGGTGATCACCGGTCAGGGCCTTCTGGAACTGCTGGAGGTCCAACTGGCCGGCAAAAAGCCGCTGGCCGCCGGTCCCTTTGTCCGGGGCCAGCGCGGTCTCATCGGCGGGCGGCTGGGGTAACAGGCCAGCCGGTCAGGGCCTGAACCAGTCGGCGGGTGGCGTCCAGGGTTCCAGCCTGTATTCATACCAGGTTGTCCGGCATGGCCGTCCCCTGCCGATCCAGGCCCGCCGCTCATTCAGGTTGAGGATCAGGCTGAACACCGTCACCGCCTCCTGGCCGTGCTTGCAGATCGAGCCGGGATAGTTGGCGTGGTCGGCCAGCAGCTTCTTGAACAGCTCCGGCGAGTGCCGCCCATCATTCTCGCGCAACAGCCGCAGGGCGCGGTGGTGGCGGATGATCGAACCGGCGATGGCGTGGCGCTCGGCCTCGAAGCGGCGCATCGGCGGGCTGACATAGTGGTTGGCGTGGGCCAGGAGATCGCCCTCGATGTAGATCGGTTCGCAATCGGTGGCCGAACCTTCCATGCTATAGGCTTCGCCATCGGCATCGGCGATGATGTTGTTATAGTTGGACGCCCGTGAAGGCAGCAGGCAGGCGTTCATCGCCTCCTCCAGCCGCCGCGCCGCCAGAATGGCCCGCACGATCAGCAGGCGCGGCACGCCGGGGCGGATGTCGTTGCACGAGACCTGGTTGCCGGTCATGCTGATGCCGGCGGCGTTAAACCCGGCGCTGTAACCCAGGCCGGCCACCGAGACCCCCAGGAATTCAGGCTCGTCGCCGGCCTGCACCTTGAGGATGACCAGGTCCTCCTCGGCCTCCGGACCGAGGTCGTTGGTGTGGGCCACCAGCGTGGAACCGTCCACAGTGGCCCGGCCCCGCGCCAGCATATCGGTGCAGCCCCGCCATGCCGCCCGCTCCCACAGCTCCTCGCACATCTGCAGGAACAGATCCTCAAAAGGCAACTCTGCCCCCTGGGCCATCCCCTCCAGCTCTTCGACATACTGCGGATAGGCGTCGCGGCTATAGGCCAGATAGAGCCGGGCCTGGCGCACCATCTCTTCCCATTTCAGGCTGTTGGGCAGCTCCTGACGGGCGCGCGCCAGCAGGCGTTGTAAGCGGGGCTTCAGCGCCTGGCCGATCTGCTGGCCCACCTGCCGGTGCGTGCCCCTGACTTCGAGCAGCGGAATCGGATCAACTGCCATCATTCTCCCTCATCATGGGACACGGATAGCACGGATTTTCCCTTCGATCCCAGGAGGTACGCCGTTGACCCGGCAGGCTTACCACAAAGGCACCAGGCACAAAGAATGACCATGGAATCTTGGTGCCTTCGTGTCTTGGTGGTGGACATGTCATAAGCCCTGTTCGATCATCTGTGTTCATCCGAAGTCCGTGTCCTATAAATCCCTGGCCATGATAGCACAAAAGCAGGCCAGAGTCAAATTCTGACTTTGAAAAGCAAACTAAAAATCTTGCCATGGTTCGAATTTTGTGGTATAATGGCTTTTGGACGTTGATATACAAACATGCTTCAGAGGTGCTATGGACGAATTGGACCGGCTCATCCTGCACACCTTGCAGGCCGACGGGCGGACGCCGTTCACTCAGATCGCCAAACAGGCCAACGTGTCGGAAACGACGGTGCGCATCCGCTATCAGAGCCTGGTGGACAGGGGGATTGTGCGGACGGTGGGGATCGTGGACCCCTACACCCTCGGCTTTAATGCCCCGGCCATCATCGCCGTGTCGGTCGAACCGGCCGCAGCCGACCAGGTGGCGCGGGCCATTGCCGCCTTGCCGGAGGTGAGTTACCTGGTCATGACCCTGGGTTCCTTTGACCTGATCGTCGAGGTCTTTTGTCGAGACCTGCCCCATCTGGTCAACCTGATCACGCAACAGATCCACCTGATTCCAGGGGTTCGCTCCACCGAGACGTTGATGATCGCCCGCAGCTACAAGCTGTCCTATCGCTGGTCGCCGGCTTTCGAATAGCCCTGCTGAAGCAACTTAGAGCCGGTCTGAAAAGCTCACCACAAAGACACAAAGGCCACAAAGAACACGAAGGAAACGAATACCCTTGGTGTCCTTTGTGCCTTGGTGGTTTTCAGACAAGCTCTGAGGAGGGGAGTTGGTGATGCAAGTACCCTATCTGGTCACGCCGCCGCCCGGCCCCAGGGCACGGGCCATCCTGGCCCGCAGCGACCGGGCCGTCACCCCGTCGCTCCCCCGCGCCTATCCTCTGGCCGTCAGGCGGGCGCAGGGGACGATGGTCGAGGATGTGGACGGGAACCGTTTTCTGGATTGTGCCGCCGGCATCGCCGTCTGTTCCACCGGGCACTGCCATCCCCGTGTGGTGCAGGCGGTCCAGGAGCAGGCCGCCCGGCTGCTGCACATCTGCGGGGCCGATTTCTACGATCCGCTGTATGTGGCCCTGGCCGAACGCCTGGGCAGGCTGGCGCCGGGAAACAACTCGAAGAAGGTGTTCCTGGGCAACTCGGGCGCCGAAGCGGTGGAAGCGGCCTTTAAGCTGGCCCGCTACCACACCGGCCGCTCGCAGGTGATCGCCTTCCTGGGCGCGTTCCACGGCCGCACCATGGGCGCCGTGTCGCTGACGGCCAGCAGCGCCCGGTACAAGCAGGATTTCCGCCCCCTGGTATCGGGTGTCACCCACGTGCCCTATGCCTACTGCTACCGCTGCAACTACAACCTGACCTATCCGGGTTGCAACCTGGCCTGTGTGGACTATATCGAGAATGAGCTGTTCACCCGCTCCCTCGCCCCGGAGGAGGTGGCTGCCATCTTTGTCGAACCGGTGCAGGGGGAGGGCGGCTATATCGTGCCGCCGCCGAACTGGCTCTCTCGCCTGCGCGCCCTGTGCGACCGGTACGGCATCCTGCTGGTGGCCGACGAGGTCCAGACCGGCATCGGGCGCACCGGCAAGATGTGGGCCGTCGAACACTGGGAGGTGGAGCCCGACATCCTCTGCTCGGCCAAGGCGTTGGCTTCCGGCCTGCCGGTGTCGGCCATGATCGCCCGCGACGAGGTGATGAGCTGGCCGTCGGGCACACACGGCAGCACCTTCGGCGGCAATCCGGTGTGCTGCGCCGCCGCCCAGGCCACCCTGGATGTCATCGAGGAGGAGCGGCTGATGGACAATGCTGCCCGCGTTGGAGCCCGGCTGATGAACAACCTGCGCGAGCTGGCCGCCGAGAGCCGCCTGATCGGCGACGTGCGGGGTCTGGGGTTGATGATCGGCGTGGAGCTGGTCAAAGACAAGGAGACCAGGGCCAGAGCCAGGAAGGAGGCCAATCAGGTGGTGCAGGAATGCTTCAAGCGCGGGTTGCTGCTGCTGCCCTGCGGGCCCAACAGCGTGCGCTTTTCGCCACCGCTCATCCTGACCGAGGCCGAGGCCGACACCGCCTTTGCCATCTTTGCCGAGGCGCTGGCCGAGGTCGAGAATGATCCAGGCTGTGAGGGAGAATGGCCATGAAGGTGATGTCCATGAAAGAGGCGATCGCCGCCTACGTCCACGATGGCGACCTGGTGGCCATCGAGGGCTTTACGGCCTGCATCTGCTTTGCCGCTGCCCACGAGATCATCCGCCAGGGCCGCCGTGACCTGACCCTGTGCCGCATGACGCCCGACCTGGTCTATGACCAGATGGTCGCTGCCGGAGTGGCCCGCAAGCTGGTCTTTTCCTATCTGGGCAATCCAGGCGTCGGCTCGCTGCATGCCATCCGCCGGGCTGTGGAGCAGGGCATTCCCACACCGTTGGAACTGGAGGAATACTCCCATTTCGGAATGGTGGGCCGCTATCTGGCCGGAGCTTACCGCCTGCCCTTCTTCCCGCTGCGCTCCTATCTCGGCAGCGACCTGCCCAGGGTCAACCCCCACATCCGCTTTCTGGAAAGCCCCTACGGCGATGGGCCGGTCGCTACCGTGCCTCCCCTCCGCCCCGATGTGGCCATCCTCCACGCCCAACGGGCCGATTGCCGGGGGAACACCCACCTGTGGGGGTTGCTGGGTGTGCAGAAGGAGGTGGCCTTTGCCGCCCGGCATGTGATCGTCGTCGTCGAAGAGATCGTAGAGGAAGCGGCCATCCGCAGCGATCCCAATCGCACCCTGATCCCCGGCCTGGTGGTAGATGCGGTGGTGTGCGAACCCTATGGCGCACACCCCTCCTACGTCCAGGGCTACTACGACCGCGACAACGACTTTTATCTGCGCTGGGACGAGATCAGCCGTGACCAGGCAGGCACCCGCGCCTGGCTGGAGGAATGGGTCTATGGGGTGCAGAACCGCGCCGAATATGTCGCCAGGATGGGGCTGTCCACCTGGGAGCGTCTGGCCCCCGGCCAGGCACCGGCCGCCCCGGTGAACTATGGATGCTATGGCTGATTACAAGGGAGGAGCAGATGACCGATTATACCCCGGCGGAGATGATGATCGTCGCGGCGGCGCGGGCGTTGGCCGGTGTGCGCACCGTGTTCGTTGGGGTGGGGCTGCCCAATATCGCCTGTAATCTGGCCCGACGGACGGTGGCCCCCGATCTGGAGTTGATCTATGAAAGCGGCGTCTATGGAGCACGGCCGGCGCGATTGCCCCTGTCTATCGGCGATCCGACGCTGGTCAGCGGAGCCCTGTCGGTCTGCTCGATGGCCGACCTGTTCGGGTTATACCTGCAACGGGGGCTGGTCGAGGTGGCCTTTCTGGGCGGGGCACAGATTGACCGCTTTGGCAACCTGAACACCACCGTCATCGGTGACTATGCCCGGCCCAGGGTCCGCCTGCCAGGCAGCGGCGGGGCGTGCGAGATTGCCATCCATGCGCAGCAGCTGTTTATTGTCATGCGCCTCAGCCGGCGGGCCTTTGTCCGACAGCCCGATTTCATCACCAGCCCCGGCCATCTGGGGGGGGTGGGGGAGCGGACGGCGTTGGGCCTGCCGGGCCGGGGGCCCCAGGTGGTCGTCACCGACCGCTGCACCTTCACCTTTGACCGAACGAGCGGGGAGATGCAGCTTGACAGCCTGCATCCAGGGGTCACGCCGGCCGAGGTCCAGGCCGAGGTGGGTTGGGAGCTGCACATCGCCCCTGACCTGCGGGAGACGCAGCCACCCACCGCCGAAGAACTGCGCCTGCTGCGCGAAGAACTGGACCCGCAGGGCGTGTACCGCTGAAAAAGTCCCCAATTGCACCGCTGAGACGCAGAGACCGCCGGGTTTTTATGATTCCTCCGCCTTCTCTGCGCCTCTGCGGTGAGAGGGGATTTTTTAAGCACTCTCCCAGCCGATTTCAGATAGAAACGCCCCTGTTTTCAGGCTGCGCAGCCACAGGAGGAGGGATAAGATGGAGCAGCGAATATTGCCCTTGATCCAGGTCAGCGGTTCCCCGCGGGAGCGGGGGAGGCAGCAAGGCGAGGCAGCGCGGCGCGAAATCCTCAGCGCACTGGACCGCTACCGCGAGCTGCTGCCCCATGTGATCAACATCACCTGGGAGGTAGGGCAGCGCGAAGCGCGCAAGTTCCTGCCCTATGCCGAGGAGGCCTTTCCCCGGTTCGTCGAAGAGATCCGGGGCATTGCCGAGGGGGCGGACGTCTCATTCCACGAGGTATGGACCCTCAACTGTTACGAGGGCCTGCCCGACAGCCGGCAGCAGATTTGGGGTTGCACCAGCCTGGCCGTGCGCGATGACCAGACAGCCGACGGCCACGTGCTCATCGCCCACAACGAGGACTGGAACAGCGTGGACCGGGACAATGTCTACCTGGTTCAGGTCCAACCGGATGATGGGCCGGCCTTTATCGGTATGACCTATGGGCCGCTACTGGTGAACATTGGCCTCAATGCTGAAGGGATCGGGGTGGCCATTGACTCGGTCTATCCGACCGACGGACGGGTGGGGGTGCCCCGCATCCTCTGCGCACGGGCGGTGCTGAACGCCCGCACCATCGGCCAGGCGATCCGGGCCTGTGTGCCCCAACTGCGGGCCGGAGGCTACAGTTACCTGCTGGCCGACTCGAACGGCGAGCTGTATTGCGTCGAAACCTCGGCCACGACCCACGACATCACCTATGGCGAAGAGGGCTGGCTGGTCCACACCAATCACTACCTGTCGCCCAAGATGCGGGCTTTGGAACAACCGGGCACCTACGCCGCTTCCCATGTCTCGCTCAACCGCGCCCGGCGTCTGCTGCGGCAGCAGTTGGGGCAGGTCACGGTTGAGAGCCTGCAGGCCATCCTCCGCGATCACGTCAACTTTCCCAACTCGATCTGCCTGCACCCCGACCCGGACGAACCGCCACCGGAGCGCGATCAGACCCTCGTCTCGCTGGTGATGGACATCACCGCCCGGCAGATCTGGGCCGCGCCGGGGCCGCCGTGTGAAGGGGAGTACACCGTCTACCGGCTGTCCGGTGAACAGGAACCGCCAGGAGGGGGAGCCGATGATCAAGATTCTCTATGACGAACTGACCTGGCCGGAGATGCGGGAAGCCATTGCCCGCCAGCCTGTGGTGTTGCTGCCCTTTGGCACGGTGGAGGACCACGGGCCACACCTGCCGCTCAATACCGACAACCTCATCGTCCAGGCCATCTGCCTGGAGGCCGCCCGCCGGGCACCGGGAGAGATGCTGGTCATGCCGTTGGTCAGCTATGGCCTGGACGAGCACCACATGGACTTTCCCGGCACCGTTTCGGTGGAGATGCGGACCCTGCTGGCCTACGTCTCGGATGTGGCCCTCAGCGCGGCGCGGCATGGCTTCACCCATGTCCTGATTGTCAACGGCCACGGCTCCAATGCGTCGGTCGCCGACCTGGCTGCCCGCCGGGTGGTGCTGGAGACCGGGATCATCTGCGGGGCCATGAGTCCCAACGCCGCTATTGACCCCACCCTGGCCGAACCGACTCTGTCGCGCATGCGCCGCTCCGGGCCAGGAGGAATCGCCCACGCCGGCGAGTATGAAACGGCAATGATGCTCCACCTGCGGCCCGACCTGGTGCAGATGGACAAAGCGGTGCGGGAGATCGGTCAGCTCAAACTGGAGTATTTCAATTGGGATCACCCGGAACCGAGCGTCCTGTCGTGGCAGGACTGGTGGTCACGCATGAGCCACAGCGGCGTGTGTGGTGACCCGACTGTAGCCACCGCCGAGTTTGGGCGGGCCCTCTTTGAGACAACGGTGGAGAATTTCATCCGCTTTGTGCGCGAGTTCCGCACCCTGCCCCTGCGGCCACGTCACGATCGGCACTGAAGGCCAGCCCAGGCCCCCTCACGGCATATTTGACAACCCATCGGCTTTGTTGTATAACATAGACGAGCCTGGCGTTCCACGGACGGGAAAGGCTCACAGCGGGGAATACCCCGCCAGCCGGCGGGGTGTGATCCCGGTTGGGCAAATCCAGACAGGAGGAGGTGATGTGTATCCCAGAGGCGGTGCTTTTCCCCCCGCCTTGCCGGCGGGATTGCCGATCCCTGACCGTCAGGGACAGAAAAACAGAAAAAAAGGAGGAGATTTGTCATGAAGAAGAGGCGATTCTATACCCTGTCGAGTGTGGCGGTCGTTGCCCTGCTCCTGTTGACCGCCTGTGGCCCTACACCTGTGCCAACTCAACCGCCGCAGCCCACCACGGCTGCCGGACCGACCCAACCCCCCAAACCCACCGACACACCTGTGCCGGCCAAACCCACCGACACACCTGTACCGGCCAAACCGAAGGTGGCGACCTTTATCTGGACGCAGGAATTCGACACCCTCAACCCGCTCTATACCAACATGTGGTTCTCCACCACCACCTTTGAGCTGTGGCAATGTGCGGCCTGGTTGTTCGACGACAAAGCGCAACCCTTTCCTTCGCTGGTGACCGAGTTGCCCAGCGTGGCCAACGGCGGGATCTCGGCCGACGGCCGGGTTATCACCCTGAAGCTGCGCGACGACCTGGTCTGGTCGGATGGCACCCCCCTCACCTCCGAGGATTTCAAGTTCACCTACGAGATGACGGTGAACCCGGCCAACGCCGTGGCCTCGACCTATCCGATGGACCAGTTGGAAAAGGTAGAGACGCCCGACCCGCGGACGGTGATCATGACCTTCAAGGAGCCGTTTGCCCCCTGGTTGAGCATGTGGCGCGGCATCCTGCCGGCCCACATCCTGCGCCCGGTCTTTGAGGCCGAGGGCAACCTGGACCAGGCCGACTGGAACAAGAACCCCACCGTCGGCTGCGGCCCCTACGTCTTTAAGGAGTGGGAGTCGGGCAGCTTTGCCCGTTTTGTGGCCAACGACAACTACTGGCTGGGCCGGCCCAAGATTGACGAGATCTTTTTCCGCTTTGTGCCCGACGATGCCTCGCAGGTTGCGGCCCTCAAGGCCGGCGATGGCGATCTGGGGACCTTCCTGGCCTACTCCGACATGCCGGCTCTCCAGGCGGTTGGCGTCGAGATCATCCCCGCCTTCTCCGGCTATAATGAGGGCATCTACTTTGGCATGGGGGAGAAGCACCATCTCGCTCTGAAAGAGCTGAATGTGCGCAAGGCGATTGCCCTGGCCATTGACCGCGCCTCGCTGTGCAAGGACCTGCTGCTGGGCATGACCGCGCCGGCGACGACCGACTGGGACGGTACCATCTGGAACGATCCTGCCTTGCAGCCGTGGCCCTATGACCCGGAGCAGGCCAAGGCGTTGCTGGATGAGGCCGGCTGGAAAGACACCAACGGCGACGGGGTGCGTGATAAGGATGGCGTCGAGTTGGTGCTCAAGTATGGCACCACCACCCGCGAGATCCGGCGCGACACCCAGGCGGTGATCCAGCAACAACTGGCCGCCGTCGGCATCAAGGTCGAACTGCTCAACTATGAAGCCGACCTCTTTTTCTCCGGTTATGCGGAGGGCGGTCCGGCCGCCAAAGGGGAGCTCGATCTGTTTGAGTACTCGACCGTCTTTAACTTCCCCGACCCCGACAGTGCCGACTGGCTGTGCAGCGAGATCCCCAGCGACGAAAACCCGACCGGCACCAACTGGCAGGCCAATTGCGACGAAACCCTGGATGGGCTGTTCCAGTTGCAGCGCACTCAGGTTGACCCGACCGAGCGGCAAAAGACCTTCCACCAGATCACCCGACATATCTTTGAGAACGTCTACTGGCTGGGCCTGTGGCAGGACCCGGACACCTGGGCCGTCGGCAAGCGCCTGAAAAACGTCAAGATTTCGGGTGCCACCCCATTCTATAACATCATGGAGTGGGATCTGGTCCCCTAGCCGGAGAAGGGAAGAGAGAGAAGGGATAGGGGATTCCTTATCCCTTCTCTCCTTCATCCCTTTTTTCAAGGAGGCGATGATGGGCCGGTATGTGGCGCGGCGTCTGTTACAGGCAATCCCGTTGTTGTTCATCATCAGCGTGATCCTGTTCGTGCTGATGCAAAACATCGGCGACCCGCTGGCGACGATGGGGGGCCGCCGACCCACCCGCTCGGCCGACCGCGAACGGCTGAAGAGGCAACTGGGTCTCGACAAGCCGGTGCTCGTCCAGTATCTCTACTGGCTGATCGGCAACGATTGGACCCGGATTGACATGGATGGAGATGGTGTGGCCGAGACGCAGGGCCAGCGCAAAGGGATCTTGCGGGGCGACTTTGGCACCTCCTTGAAGAAACGCCAGTCGGCCCTGTCGTTGATCGGCGAGCGGCTGCCCAATACGCTGTTGCTGATGGGGGCCTACGAACTGGTGGTGCTTGTGGGTGCCCTGGCGGTCGGCATCTATTCGGCGGTGCGTCAGTACTCCCTGTTCGACCACCTGGTGACCGGCCTCTCTTTCATCCTCTATTCCATGCCTATCTTTTTTATCGGCCTGCTCAGCGTCACCATTTTTGCCGTCTATTTCAAAAGGTGGGGTCTGCCCTACCTGCCCCCCAACGGCGTCTTCCGCGCCGAGTTCGGCAAGACGACCTCCGAAGTGGTCTGGCACATGGTCTTGCCGGTCATGAGTCTGTCCCTGATCAGCCTGGCCGGCTACAGCCGTTTCATGCGCAGCTCCATGCTGGAGGTCCTGGGCCAGGACTATATCCGCACGGCCAAATCCAAGGGGCTGGAACGGCGCTACATCCTCCTGGCCCACGCCCTGAAGAACGCTTCCCTGCCCATCGTCACCATCGTCGGCCTGGACCTGCCCAGCCTGTTGGGTGGAGCCCTGGTCACAGAGCGGATCTTTGGTTGGCCGGGCATGGGCCGCCTGTTTTTCGACAGCGTCAGCGACGCCGACACGCCGGTGGTGATGGCCATTTTGATGATCATCGCCGTGGCGGTCATCCTCTTTCAGATCCTGACCGACATCACCTACGCCTGGCTCGATCCGCGCATCCGGTACGAATAGGAGGAAGGGGCCGATGAGTCACTCAAGCGAAGCCGCGATCGCCCTGCCCCAGCTCAAGGCCGACGAGCTGGAAGCCCCTCCCCTGAGCCTGCGCCAGCTGACCTGGCGCCGCTTCCGGCGTCACAAGATGGCCATCGTTGGCATCGTGGTGATTGCCCTGCTGTTCCTCTATTCCTTCGGCGGCGCTCTCCTGGTCAGCGAGCAATATGCCAACTATACCGACACGGCTGCCCGCCTGCAACCCCCCTCGGCTGCCCATCCCTTTGGCACCGATACCGTCGGGCGCGACATCCTGGCCCGCACCATCTACGGCGGACAGATTTCGTTGCTCATCGGGCTGACGGCCATGCTGGTCGAACTGCTGATCGGCGTCCTGATCGGGGCCCTGGCCGGCTACTATGGCCGCTGGCTGGATGCGCTGTTGATGCGTTTCACCGAAGCGGTGTTTGTCATCCCCCAGATCTTTTTGCTGATCGTGATGGCCAAGTTCTTCAGCGGCAAAATGCCCAACATCACCCTGCTGGGGCGTACCTTGAGCGGCAGCGTGGTCGTCGTCATTTTGATCATCGGCGCGACCAGCTGGATGTACCTGGCCCGCATCGTCCGCGCCGAATTTATCTCGATCAAGGAACGGGAATTTATCCTGGCCGCCCGGGCCATCGGCACACCGGCCCGGCAGATCATCCTGGGCCATATCCTGCCCAATTGCATGGCCCCGATCATCGTCTCGGCCACGCTGAGTGTGGCGGCTGCCATCCTGTCTGAATCGTACATCAGTTTCCTGGGCATGGGGGTGCAGGCGCCGACGGCTACCTGGGGGAACATGCTGGACGGGGCGATGAACTATATCGAGGAAGCGCCCTGGTACTGGTTCTTCCCTGGCCTGCTCATCGTGCTGACGGTGCTGAGCATCAACTTTGTGGGGGATGGGCTGCGCGACGCCCTCGACCCCCGCAGCCGGGCCGTATAGGGGAGGGGCAGAGATGGACGACAATCTGCTGCTGCAGGTGGAGGATCTGCACACCCGGTTCCACACCCCAGAGGGCACCGTCTATGCGGTGAACGGCATCTCCTACCGGCTGCATGAAGGGGAGACGCTGGCCGTTGTGGGCGAAAGCGGCTGTGGCAAGTCGGTGAGCATGATGTCCATTCTGGGATTGCTGCCTGTCCCGCCGGCCGAGATCGCCGGCGGACGGGCGCTCTACCGGGGGCAAGACCTGCTCAAGATGAGCGAGTCGGAGCTGGAACGGATCCGGGGCAAAGAGATCGCCATGATCTTTCAGGATCCGATGACCTCCCTGAACCCGGTCCTGACCATCGGCAAACAGATCACCGAATCGTTGCACAAACATCTGGGCATGAACCCAACCCAGGCCACCGAACGGGCCATCGAACTGCTGGATTGGGTCGGCATCCCCGATGCCCGCCGTCGCCTGGGGGACTATCCTCACCAGTTCTCAGGCGGTATGCGCCAGCGGGTGATGATCGCCATGCAGTTGGCCTGTACCCCCTCCATCCTGATCGCCGACGAACCGACCACCGCCCTGGATGTGACCATCCAGGCTCAGATCGTGGAGCTGGTCGTGCGCTTGCGGCAGCAGGTGGGCATGGCCATGATCTGGATCACCCACGATCTGGGGGTGGTAGCCGGGCTGGCCGACCGGGTGATGGTGATGTATGCCGGCTTTGTGGTCGAAGAGGCCGGGGTAGACGACCTGTACGAGGACCCACGCCACCCCTACACCATTGCCCTGTTGGCCGCCCTGCCGCGGGTGGATCGGCGCCGCGACCGCCGTTTGAAATCCATTCCCGGCGCGCCGCCCAGCCTGCTGGTCGAGCCTCGTGGCTGCCCCTTTGCGCCGCGCTGCGAGTTTGCCATCGAGCGCTGCTTCATTGACAACCCCTCACTACAGCCGGTGGCCCCCCGCCATCGGATCGCGTGCTGGGTCGAGATCAAGACAGGAGGGCAACGATGAGCCGGGCCGAACCTCTGGTGGTAGTAGACAGGCTCACCAAGCACTTTCCCATCACCCGTGGCATCCTGATCCAGCGGCAGGTGGGAGCCGTGCAGGCGGTGGACCAGGTCTCGTTCACCATTGCTCGCGGCGAGACGCTGGGGCTGGTCGGCGAGAGCGGCTGCGGCAAGACCACCGTCGGGCGGACGGCTCTGGCGCTGTACCCTGCCACCAGCGGCAGGGTGGTGATTGACGGCCAGGATGTCCACACCGCCAGAGGCCGTGACCTGCTGGCCATCCGGCGCAAGGCGCAGATGATCTTTCAGGACCCCTATGCTTCGCTCAACCCCCGCTGGACGGTCAACGCCATCATCAGCGAACCGCTGCGCGTGCACAGGCTATGCGCCAACGACAGGGAACGGACGGAGCGGGTGAAGGACCTGATGCAGATGGTCGGCCTCAGCCCCCGGCTGATCAACCGCTTCCCCCACGAATTCTCCGGCGGGCAGCGGCAACGGATCGGCATCGCCCGGGCGCTGGCTTCCGAACCGCTATTCATCGTCTGCGACGAGCCGATTTCGGCGCTGGATGTGTCCATCCAGGCCCAGGTGGTCAACCTGCTGGAGGAGCTGCAGGGTCGGTTGGGCCTGACCTATCTCTTTATCGCCCACGATCTGAGCATGGTCCGCCACATCTGCACCCGGGTGGCGGTGATGTACCTGGGCGTCCTGGTCGAGCTGGCCGAGCGGAACGAGCTGTACGAGAATCCGCTGCACCCCTACACCCAATCGCTGCTGTCCGCCGTGCCCATCCCCGATCCCAAAGCAGCCCGCCAGCGCCGGCGCATCATCCTGCAAGGGGATGTGCCCAGCCCCATCAATCCGCCTGCCGGCTGCCGCTTTCACACCCGCTGCCCTATCGCCCTGGACCTCTGCTCACAGGAGCGACCCGCGTGGCGGGACATGGGAGGAGAGCACTGGGTGGCCTGCCACCGGGCCTGAGAGGATTTGCCAAAGCGGGCCAACTGTGATAAAATCCCTGTTGACAACCGGGCAAAAGGGATTTTGCCCTATCTGCGGGGCGTAGCGCAGTCTGGTAGCGCACTTGAATGGGGTTCAAGTGGTCGCCCGTTCAAATCGGGCCGCCCCGACCAAAAAGATGGTCGATGGCGTGAGGCTATCGGCCATTCATTTATTGGGATGCAGCCGTTGGCGGAAAAGTTTATCCCGGCAGCCGATCGGAGTGGAGGCTTTGACCGGTGAAAACAGGTGCGTTTCCGGCTGAAACCGGCTAAAGCCTCCACTCCAGATCGCCTCTCCGACAGGCTGCTGGACGAAACCCGGCTGCTGTTTTCTCGAGGCCGAGCGACAGATGAACGATGTGGTTCATGAGTGCAAACAACTGACTCAAGAGGATATTGCCTTTCTGGAGCGGATCGAGCAGGATTTGGGCCTTCTGGCCGACCTGAGTCGGGCGGATGTGCTGCTCTATTGTCCCCTCTCCGGCGAGCGGGCGGTTGTGGTCTCGCAGGCCCGACCTCACTCCATCCTGCCCATCTACAGCGAATCGCTGGTCGAGCGGCAGGTCACATCCAACGACGAACCGGGGGTCCTCCGCGCCCTGAACGAAGGCCATCGTGAATTCAGCGAGGTCCAGCGGGGGAATAGCGGACGGATAGCCCCGGCCAGGACCGCCCCGGTTGTCCAGGAGGTCTACCCCATCCGGCGCAATGGCCGGGTGGTGGCCGCCCTGTGCATCGAGACCAACCTGATCGAGCGGGAGCGCCATCGCCGTCGCAGCAAGGTCTTTCAGCGAGCCTTAAAACTGTTTCAGGAGACGGTCCGGACCGGCAATCTGCGCGGCGCCGACCGGCTGTCCCCCTTTGGCGAGCATGACGGCGTCCTGGTGATTGACCCGCAACATCGCATCCAGTATGTCAGCGGCGTGGCGACCAGCCTGTACCGCAAACTCGGCTACGCTGGCGACCTGCTCAAGCGCTACCTCGAAGACCTGGAGCTGGACGACAACAGTCCGGTGTACGAAGCCCTGGAGACAGGCGAGTGCGCCGAGAGGGAGATCCAGGTCCGCGATCTCGTCTGGGTGAAAAAGGCGATCCCCTTTTTCGCCTCAGGCAATGGATGGCGCCGACGCCGTTCGTTCCGGGCCTCCTCCCAACGGCCGGAGGGGGTGCTGGTGACCATCCGCGACGAGACCGACAGCCGCCGCCAGGAAGAGGAGCTGCGGGTCAAGGCAGCGATGATCCAGGAGATCCACCATCGGGTCAAGAACAATCTGCAGACCATCGCCTCCCTGTTGCGGCTCCAGGCGCGCCGTGCCGGGTCGGACGAAACCCGCCGCGCCTTACAGGAGGGGATCAACCGCGTCCTGAGTGTGGCCGTCATCCACGAGTTCCTGGCCCATCAGGATGCGCGGGTGATCAATATCCGGGATGTCAGCCAGCGGATCATCAACCAGATCCAGGAAGGGGTGCTGGATCGAGAAAAGGGCATCCGCCTGGACCTGCGCGGCCCCAACATCTACCTGCCCACTCAGCCGGCTACCGCCTGTGCGCTGGTGATCAACGAGTTGCTGCAGAACGCCCTGGAGCATGGGTATGAGCGGCAGGAGGGGGGTACCGTCACCGTCAACCTGGGTGACGATGGCCGGTGGATCACCATCGCCGTAGATGATGACGGGGTCGGGTTGCCGGACGACTTTGACCTGGCCCACACCAGCAGCCTGGGCCTACAGATTGTGCGGACTCTGGCCCAGGGGGACCTCAAAGGCAGGTTTGAGCTTCATCGCCGGGACAGGGGGGTTTCGGCGATGGTGACCTTCCCGAAATATTCCTTCGGAGGTAGATAATGGCAGAACGGACGCGAGTACTCATTGCCGACGACGAATCGATCATCCGCATGGACCTGCGCGAGATGCTGACCAATCTCGGCTATCTGGTCGTCGGCGAGGCAGGCGACGGCCGCAGCGCAGTCGGCCTGGCGCGGGAACTCCGGCCCGATGTCGTGATTATGGATATCAAGTTTGAGGGGGAAGAGTTCGACGGCATAGAGGCCGCCCGCATCCTGACCCAGGAACGGATCGCCCCGGTGTTGTTGCTGACCGCCTACAGCCAGCGGGACCTGGTGGTGCGGGCCAGGGAGGCGGGGGTCGTCGGCTATCTGGTCAAGCCGTTCCGCGAATCCGACCTGGCGCCGGCGATTGAGGTGGCGCTGGCCCGCTTCAACGAGTTCCGAACCGTGGAAAAGCAGGTTGGGGACCTGCAGGAGGCCCTGGAGACGCGCAAGTTTGTGGACCGGGCCAAAGGCATCCTCATGGACACGCAGGGTCTGACCGAGGCGGAGGCTTTTCGCCGCATCCAGAAGATGAGCATGAACACCCGCAAACCGATGAAAGAGGTGGCCGAGGCGATCATTCTGGCCCACCAGACTCAGCAGCAGGCCCTGTCGTGAGAGCCAGTCTGAAAAGCTTACCACAAAGGCCGCAAAGGAACAGGAAGGAAACGAATCCCCTTGGTGCCCTTTGTGTCTTGGTGGTTTTCAGACAAGCTCTCACCGCAGAGGCGCAGAGAACGCAGAGGAATCAAACGAAAGTCTGACCTTTTTCAGGGGCGTTGGGCGACAAAAAAGAGATAGGCTCCCACCGGCGGCAGCGGTTCCTGGTACAAGGGGCGCAGCCAGCGTTCGGTGAGTGCAAGGTTCCAACGGGTCGGAGCCAGGATCCAGCGGCCCAACAGCTTTTTCGCCACCAGGCTCGGAACGCCGAGATAGTGGCCCAGGTCCAGGGCAGCGGTGGCCCGCGCGGAAAAGTAGTAGAACCAATCGGTGATCTGCAAACCAACCCTTCCCAGCCTGGCCTGCCACAGCTCAGGGCCGTCGCAGTGGTGGTGGCGGGCGATGCGATTGAAAATGTGTTCGTAGGCACGGGCCGGCCCCTCCAGCCGCAGGCGGCGGAAGAGGCGGGTGAAGAAGAGCAGCGCGGTGAAATGGTCACCGGGCACGCAAAAGAGGAACCGCCCCCCAACCTGCAACACCCGGGCGATCTCGGCCAGCGTCGCCTCTACATCGGGGATATGTTCCAGCACCGAGTTGCTGACCACCGTGGCGAAATAGCCGTCGGCAAAGGGCAGGGCATCGCCGCGGGCCTGGGCCAGCAGACGATAGGCCTGCCGCCGGTGGGCCTCGGCCAGGATGCCGGCTGCCGGGTCTATCCCTGCCGTCAGCGGTTCGGGAAAGGCGACCGAAGCAAAGTGCCCGTCGCCGCAGCCGACATCCAGCACCGGCCCGGCCAGGGGCAGCCACTTCTGGTAGAACTGCGCCTCGACGGCCCGCAGCAGGGCCCGGAAGGCGGGCACCTCTTTCAGGTGTTGCCAGAGCAGGTCGTCATCGCTCATCAGAGATCGGGGATTCGATATTCGGCGCTTTCACGGGCCGGCCGGACGGACGGGACCTTGCCGGCCAGCAACGCCTCGAACAGGGCTTCATACCCGCTCACCGTCCGCTCCAGGCTGAAAGCCTCCTCGATCAGGTGGCGGGGCCGGATATACTCCTCCGGGCGTTGGAGGATGCGCAGGATGGCTTCGGCCAGGGCAGCCGGGTCGCCGACAGGCACCACCTCGCCCATGCCGGTCAGGCGCGGCGGCTGGCGCACGCCGGGCAGGTCGCTGGCCACGGTTGGAGTGCCACACAGCATGGCCTCCACCTGCACCAACCCGAACGACTCGGTGGAGTTGAGGCTGGGCACGACCAGCACGTCGCAGGCGGCGAAAAAGGCGGGCATCTGCCCCTGAGTCAACACCCCCAGGAACTCCCAGTGCTCCGGCTCCAGCCGCTCGATCAGCGGCCTCAGGCGGCGATAGTAAGCCTCCTCCCCCAGCACATGTTCATACTGCCCGGCAAAGAGGACCTTCAGCCGGGGAAAGGCGGCCAGCAGGCGCGGCATGGCCTCCAGAAGCACCTCCACCCCCTTTTCGGCTGCCAGCCGCGCAGCCATGCCGACCACCGGCCGGTCCGCCAGATCGTGCGCCGCGCGGAAGGCGGCGATGGCAGCCGGGTCCGGCGGGGGCATGATCACCGGCGGGAGAATGACGTGCACCTTGTCGGGGAAGCAAGAGAGAAAACGGGAATGCCGGGCATAATCCTGAGTGTAGGCCACGGTCGCCTGGGCCAGGTGCCCGGCCAGATAGTTGCTGACAAAGACCACCCGGTCCACGATGCGATTGAACCAACCTCTGGGCAGTTGCAGGTCGCAATGGTAGGTGAGGATGACCGGCCTGTGGGCCAGGCGGCCCAGCAGCCCCAACAGGCTGGCCTCGAACTGGGGCAGATGGACGCTCACCACCTGGTGGCAGCGGATGAGCCGCCAGGCCAGCCAGGGGAAGGTGGGCATGATGACCCCCTTGCTGACGCGGAACAGCACCGGCGCGCGGACGATCTGCACACCGTCCACAACCTCCTGGGCGGGCAACGCCCGGTTGTAACGCGACGTCAGCACAGTCACCTGGTGGCCGCGCTGCGCCAGAGTCGTCGCCAGTCGCTGGACATAGATGGTCAGTCCGCTGACATGGGGATAGTAATAGGTCAAAACGAGCAGAACTTTCACGATGGGGTTAGAGCCTCCGAGGAGATCCGCTTTTGGATTTCAGCGTAGGACAGGTTTTGCTGCGCCATGCTGACCAGGCCGAGGAGGGTATAGACGACATAGACGATGGCGTGGGCCACCAGTGCGTAACTCAACGCCGATTCAGGTTCCATGCCGAACAGGACCATCGTCTCGCGCCCCAGAATTTCAAAGACGCCGATATAGCCGGGAGAGGAGGGCACGGTCATGCCCAAGGCCGTCACCGAGGTCATGGCCAGCGCGGCGACGAACGGCTGATCCGCCTCAAAAGCGAGCAGAACAAACCAATAGTAGGTGCTGATGGCCGTCCAGATGGCGAGCGACCAGAGGAGGAGGGGCAGTCCCAGGTGCGCCGTGGTGACGCCGCTCAGGCCGTCAATCAGCGAGCCGGCCATCCTTTCCAGATCGGCGCGGTCGGCCCAGGGCAGGTGGCTCAGGAAGCGCAGGTGAGTGCGCCGCGCCAGGCGCTGCCAGAAGCGGGCCATCGTCTCATGGTCGGGCCAGTGCAGGGCCCCGAGGAGGCGATCCAACAGGCGCAGGGTCCACTCCCGCTGCCAGACCAGGATGACAAAGGCCAGGATGGCCACCAGGGCGGCCGCCCCCACGATCAGCCCGGAGCGGACCATCCAGCCGGGGAGGGAGGCGACCGGCGGTTCGGCCAGGCTCACCACCAACAGGGCGACAAAGAGACCGCCCACCGCCGACAGGGCATCCAGCACCCGCTCGGCCAGGATGGTGGAAAAGGCAGCGGTGCGGCTCACCGGCTCGGTGTCGCCGATGAGGTAGGCCCGGGCGACATCCCCCAGCCGGGCAGGGAGGATGTTGCTCACCAGGTAACCGATATTGATCACGGCCAGCAGGTTGCGGACGTGAAGCCCCTGCCGGGGGTAGAAGAGGAGCCGCCAGCGGAAGGCGCGCAGGAGGAGAAAGAGAAGAAGCGGCAGCAACGAAGCGATCAGCAGCCAATAGTTGACCTGGAGGATCGCAGCCCACACCTCACCAAAGTTCACCCGGCGAAAAGCCAGGAGCAGGGCAACGGCGCTGATGACAATCCCGATCCAGATGCGTGCTTTTTTCACCAGGTTCCTCCCGGAGAGCCAATTATAGCATCGTTCGACATGGAAGGCGAATTGCGGTCGGGAGGTGGTCGCAACAGGGGTAGGGCGTCGGGGCCGGGGTTTGCTGCGTCGCCGATTTGACACCCTGGCGGGAAGTGAGTATAATGGACCTGTTTTTTGGGCCGCTAGCTCAATTGGCAGAGCAGCTGACTCTTAATCAGCGGGTTCGAGGTTCGATTCCTCGGCGGCTCATCTGAGAAGGAGCAGGGGGTGGCCGAAGGCATTGCCTTTGACCACCCCTGTGGTTTATCGGTCATTCCAACACCCCACCCTCGGCCAGGATGGCCCGCAGCATCCGCCGCTCCTCGTCGCCGATCTCCAGCAACGGCGGACGCACCGGACCGCCATAGTAGCCCAGCATCTCCAGCGCCGCTTTTAACCCGGCGACGCCCCAGCGGGTCGTCACCGCCGCGTTGACCGGGATCATCCGCCGCTGAAGCCCGGCCGCCTCAGCCCACCGCCCGGCCTTGAACAGGCGATAGAGGTCAATCATCTGCTGCGGGGCGATGTTGGCCAGCGCCAGCACCCCTCCCACCGCCCCGACGGCCAGTCCGGCCAGGAAAAAACCGGCCGACCCGGCCAGCACCTGAAATTCCGGCCCCGCCAGCCGCACCGTATCGGCCATCCTGGCCAGGTTGCCACCGGTGTCTTTGATGCCCACGATGTTGGGATGCTGCGCCGCACGGGCAATCGTCGCCGCGTCCATATCCACGCCGGTATTTGACGGCACGTTATACAGGATGATCGGGATAGGCGAGGCCTCGGCCACGGCGTAAAAATGGCCGACCAGCGCCTCGGAGGTCATCCGCCCCTTGTAATAGTGCGGGGTGACCACCAGAGCCGCCTCGGCACCGACCCCGGCTGCCCGACGGGTCAGGGCGATGGTGGCGCGGGTGGATTCGCAGCCGGTGCCGGCGATCAGCAGCCTGCCGGCCGGGATCGCCTGGCGAGCCGTTTCGAGCAGGCGCAGCTTTTCCCCTTCGTCGAGAAACACCCCTTCGCCGTTGGAGCCCAGGACCACATAGCCGGCCAGGTCATAGCGGTTCCAGCGCGCCAGGTTCTCGGCCAGAGCCTGACAGGCCACCTCTCCTGCCGCATCAAAAGGGGTGGGGATGGGAGGAAACACGCCGCTGAGGGAAATCGCAGAGCTTTTCATCGTTTCGACACCTCCTGCAAGGAATCTCTCACATCCCATTGTAACACAGCCGGAAAGCAGTGTCAAAGGCACACCTGCCGGTCTGTTTGCACAAATCCCCCAGGTCGGGTAGAATAACTTGCAGGAGTCAGGGCTGGTTCAAGGATCGGCAAAATTGGTTAACACTTTTCACACCGGCAGAATTTTATAGGACACGGATGACACCGATTTCACGGATGAACACAGATGATCGAACAGGACTTATGCAATGGATGACAGGTTCACCACCAGGACACGAAGGCACAAGATTTCATGGTCGTTCTTTGTGTCTTGGTGCCTTTGTGGTCAGCCTGCCGGGTCAACGGCGTACCTCCTGTGATCGAAGGGAAAATCGGTGTCCATCCGTCCCATCTGTACTATCCGTGTCCCATCAGGGGTCA
>DAOTYI010000183.1:0-10235 GCA_034434895.1 Anaerolineae bacterium | reverse complement strand
CGCGGATGTTCAGCGGCGAAAAGCCGACCGTGACCTTTGACGATGTGGCCGGCGTGGATGAGGCCAAGCAGGAACTGGCCGAGGTGGTGGAATTCCTCAAGGAACCACAAAAATTTGTCTCGCTGGGGGCGCGGATCCCCAAGGGGGTGGTGCTGATGGGACCGCCGGGCACGGGCAAAACGCTGCTGGCCAAAGCGGTCTCCGGCGAGGCCGGCGTCCCCTTTTTCTCCATCTCCGGCTCCGAGTTTGTGGAGATGTTCGTGGGGGTGGGGGCAGCGCGGGTGCGCGATCTGTTCGACCAGGCCAGGCGCAACTCGCCCTGCATCGTCTTTGTGGATGAGATTGATGCCGTGGGCCGCCATCGGGGAGCGGGGTTGGGCGGCTCACACGACGAGCGGGAGCAGACCCTGAACCAGATCCTGGTCGAGATGGACGGCTTTGGCACCGACACCAACATCATCGTCATCGCCGCCACCAACCGGCCTGACATCCTCGACCCGGCGTTGTTGCGGCCGGGGCGCTTTGACCGGCGCGTGGTGCTCGACCGGCCCGACATCAAGGGACGCAAGGCCATCCTGGAGGTGCATGTGCGGGGCAAGCCGCTGGCCAGGGATGTGAACCTGGAGGTCCTGGCCCGGAGCACACCCGGCTTTGTCGGCGCCGACATCGAAAGCCTGGTGAACGAAGCGGCCATCCTGGCTGCGCGTCGCAACAAGAAGGCCATCGGCATGGACGAGTTTGAGGAGGCGATTGAACGGGTCATCGCCGGGCCGGAGCGCAAAAGCCGGCTGATCAGCGACGAGGAAAAGAAGGTGCTGGCCTACCACGAGGCCGGGCACGCCCTGGTGCAGTCCAAACTGCCCAACTGCGACCCGGTTCACAAGGTGTCCATCGTCGCCCGGGGCATGAGCCTGGGCTATACCCTGTCGCTGCCGGAGCAGGACCGCTATCTGTATACCCAGGACAAGTTCGAAGATGAGCTGGCCGGGATGCTGGCCGGCCGGGCGGCGGAGGAGCTGATCTTTGGTGAAAAGTGGACCGGCGCTCAGGATGACCTGGAGAACGCTACCAGGCTGGCCCGCCGCATGGTCACCACCTATGGCATGAGCAAGCGGTTGGGGCCGTTGACCTTTGGCGACCGGGAGGAGCTGATCTTCCTGGGACGGGAGATTGCCGAACAGCGCAACTATAGCGAAGAGGTGGCCGAAGAGATTGACCAGGAGGTGCGGCGCATTATCGAGGAGGCCTATGCCCGCGCCAGGGAGATCCTGACCACCTGCCGCGCCAACCTGGAGGCCATCGCCCACCGCCTGATGGAGGTGGAGACGATCGAACAGCCGGAGCTTGAAGCCCTGGTCAAGAACGGCAGATATGTCGCATGAATGGATGAATGGTGGAGGTACAGGATGAAGGTGATCAAGCCGGGCACAACAGCCCTCTATCCGCTGCCGGCCGTTCTGGTGAGTTGCGGCCTGGAACGGCCCAACATCATCACCCTGGCCTGGGTGGGCACCCTCTGCTCCGATCCGCCGGCGGTGGGGATCGGCGTGCGGCCCGAGCGGTTCTCGCACCACCTGATCGCCGAAACCGGCGAGTTTGTCGTCAACCTGCCCCGCGCCGATCAGGTGGGCATCGTAGACTACTGCGGGCATGTCTCGGGGCGGGAGGTGGACAAGTGGGCTGCCTGCCGCCTGACGCCGTCCCCGGCCAGCCAGGTGCGGGTGCCCCTCATCGCCGAATGCCCCATCGCCCTGGAGTGTCGGGTGATCCACCGCCTGATGTTGGGCAGCCACGATCTGTTCGTGGGCCAGGTGCTGGCCGTGCAGGCCGATGAGGAGGTGCTGGCCGACCAGGGCCGACTGGATTATGAACGGGCCCGGCTCCTGGCCTACGCCGGAGGTCACTACTGGCGACTGGGCGAGCGGCTGGGCCGCTACGGTGACTGGCAGCAAACAGGCGGCCGGGGCTGATGGGCCGAAAGTCGGCCGCTTTGGGCCTTCGGCCTGTGGTCGGCCTTCGCCGACCGCTGTTTCCATGTCGGCGGAGGCTGACATCTGTTTCCATGTCGGCGGAGGCCGACATTTGGCGCCGCAGGCGCCCAGGAAGGCCGATTTCCAATCGGCACGGGCGGCCAGGGCTGATACCTGATGAAAAAATCGTCAATCTGGAGGACACCATGGATCTCTACGGTCGAGACCTGATCTGCACTCAGGAATGGCGCCGCGAGGAACTGGAGGCGGTCCTGGACCTGGCGGCCAGGATGAAGCGGGATCGCTTCGGCGAACAGTTCAGCCACCTGCTGAGAAACAAGACCTTCTTTATGTTCTTCTACAACCCCTCAGTCCGCACCCGCCAGTCGTTCGAGTGCGCTGCCACCGAGTTGGGCGGCCATGCCCAGTTCCTGGAGCCGAAGGCGATGCGCCTGAAAACGGCCACCACCGCCGGTGAGACGGTTGAGGACGCCGCCCAGGTGATGAGCCGCTATGCCGCCGGGTTGGGCATCCGCATCCTGGAGGATAAGGTGCCCTACTACGGCGCCGGGGACGAGCTGATCCGGGAATATGCCCACTGGTGCACCATCCCGGTCATCAGCATGGCCCACGACAGGTTCCACCCCTGCCAGGGCCTGGCCGACCTGATGGGCTGGGCCGAATGGTATGGCAAGGGGCCGGGCTTCCCCGCCGATCCCACGGTGTTGGCCGGCAAAAAACTGCTGGTGACCTGGGCGCATGGTGCACTGGCCCGCTCCTGGTGCAGCGTGCAGGAAGCGTTGCTCATCGGCAGCCGCTTTGGCATGGATGTGACACTGGCCCATCCTGAAGGCTTCAACCTGGACCCTCAGGTGATTGAGTGGACAAGGAAGAATTGTGAAGAAAACGGTCGGACCTTTGAGGAGATCACCGACGTGCGCGCCGGGTATGAGGGCGCACATGTGGTCTATTCCCGCCACTGGATGAGTCCCCAGGCTTACCAGAATGGCGAGTTCCTGAAGCAGCAGGAGATTGACCGGGCGCTCCGCTACCCGGAGTGGATCTGCGATGCCGAAAAGATGGCCCTGACCGACAATGCCATCTTTACCCATCCCATGCCCATTGACCGGGGGCACGAAGTGACCGACGAGGTGGCCAGCGGGCCGCGCTCCTGCATCTACGACGTGGCCGAGAACCGGCTGCACGTCCAAAAGGCGATCATGGCCCTGACGATGGCCTGAGCGTTTGGGCTTGAGCCGGAGGGACTATGCCGCAACCGAACCATCTGGACCCTTCGGCCTGGGCAGCCGACGGCACGGCCCTGCCCGACCTGGGCGGCAGAAGGGTTGGGGTGTTGCTCATCCACGGCTACACCGGCTCGGTGGCCGAGACACGGCCCATGGGCGAATACCTGGCCGCGCGAGGGCTATCGGTGCGTTGCCCGCTGTTGCCCGGCCACGGCACCACCCCCGCCGACCTGACTCGCATCCGCTGGCAGGCGTGGGCCGCCGAGGTGGAGGCGGCCCTGCATGACCTGCAAGGCCGGTGCGATGCCCTCTTTGTCGGGGGGCTGTCGCTGGGGGCGTTGTTGACCCTGTGGCTGGGGGCCAATCACCCCGACATCGCCGGGTTGATCGCCATGGCTCCGGCCATCAAGGTCAACAACCGGCTGATGCCGTTGGCGCTGCTGCTGCGCTACCTGTTCAAGTACAACCCCCAGGGGGCGGTCGGCGACGAGGACCTGGGCGACCCGGAGGCCATCCACCGCATCTGGTGCTACGACGAGCTGCCACTGTGGGGCGCGGGCGAGGTCTACAGGCTCCAACGGCGGGTGCGCCGCGCCCTGCCCCACATTCGCCAGCCGATCCTCATCTTCCAGGGCCGACGCGATGCTCAACTCCCCCCTGAAGCCGCGCAGAGGGTGTATGAGAGGGTGGCCTCAACCGACAAGAGGCTGGTCTGGCTGGAAAAGTCGGGGCACAACCTGCTGGCCGACGGCGAACGGGAGCTGGTCTGGGCGCAAAGCTACGAGTGGGTGAAGCGGCTGGCTACCCGAATCAGTGGCTCCTGTCCATCGCCGACCGGATCAGGCTCTGCTTGAGGTCCCACAACCGCTGCGTCAGCGAGACATGGTAGATGTGGGGGTTCACCAGCCGCCGCACGCCAGGGTCCAGGCGGTCCATGTCGGCCCGGCGTTGCTGGCGGATCTGCTCCAGGGAGGGCAGGTCGTAGACCAGCTTCCCTTCGACCAACACCTCCACCAGTAACGGCTCAATGTCGGCCACCTCCTCCCGGTTCAGGGTCCGATAGACGGCCTGTTCCACCGGGTGGCGCAGGGTGATCTGCGCCATATCGCGGGGGTCCTCGTCATCCAGGCTGAGCAGATCGGCGGTGGCGTTGCCGCGCCGGTCGTAAATCCGCCACGCCCGCTTGTGGCCGGGATTGGGCGTTTTGGCCGCCGAGTCGGAGACTTTAATGGCCGGAATCCACCTGCCCTGGTGGTGGACGGCCACCAGCTTGTAGACCCCCCCCAAGGCCGGTTCCCCCCAGGAGGTGATCAGCCGGGTACCCACGCCATAGACCAGCCGGTTGATGAGCTGATCGGGATCCACCCCGTAGCGGGGCGCTTCCTGGCCGATCTGGGTGATGATCTGCAAGATGGTCAGTTCGTCCAGGTCGTTGGACAGGACGATGGAGGTATCGGGGAAGCCGGCCTGGTTCAGCATCCGGGCAGCCTGGATGCTGAGGTAGGCCAGGTCACCTGAGTCCAGGCGGATGCCCACCGGCTTGTGGCCCTTGCTGCGCAACTCCTCAAAGACCCTGATGGCGTTGGGCACGCCACTGTGCAGGGTGTCTATGGTATCCACCAGCAACAGGCAGTCGTCCGGGTAGACGTCGGCGTAGGCGCGGAAAGCATCCAGCTCACTCAACCCCAGGCTCATAAACAGTTGGACCATGCTGTGGGCGTGAGTGCCCTTGGGCGGGTAGCCCAACAGGTGGGACAGGCCCACGTTGGAGGTGAAATCGGCCCCGCCGATGAGGGCGGCCCTGGCCCCGGCATTGGCCCCCCGTTCATGTCCCCGGCGCAGGCCAAATTCCAGCATCATCCGGCCACGGCCGCTGTCGTGGATGCGCGCTGCCTTGGTGGCGATGAGGGTCTGGTAGTTGAGGTGGTTGAGCAGGGAGGTTTCCAGAATCTGGGCCATGGCCAGCGGTCCCTGCACCACGGTCAACGGGACGTTGGGGTGGACCACACGGCCTTCGGGAATGGCGTGCAGGGTCAGGCGGTCGAAGGTGCCGTTGTGCTGCAACCAGGCCAGGAAATCGTCACTGAATACCGGCGTACCGGCACGGCCACGCTGCCCGCGCAGGTAGGCGATCTCCTCCTGGCCAAAGTGGGCCTCCTGCATCCAATCCAGCAGCCATTCCAATCCGGCGTTGATGCAGTAACCGGCCTGGTGGGCGCCATAGTGAGGATAGTGGCGGAAAAAGTGGTCGAACTGGACCTGCTTCTCATGCAGGCCCATCCGATAGTAAAGCTGGGCCATCGTCAATTGATACTGGTCGGTGAACAGGATCCCCTCCGCGATCTTGCGATCTGCCTCTCTCACCGCACTGCCTCCTTTGTCTCCTGTTCTTTGTCCCTTCTCTCCTGGCGCAGCAGATCGATCGTCTCGAAGGCGTGGCGCAGATGGGGAATGACGATGCTGCCGCCCACCACCAGGGCTACGTTGAGGGCTTCGTACAGCTCCTGGTCGGTGAACCCCAGTTCGACGCATTGGATGAGGTGGTAATCAATGCAGTCGTTGCAGCGCAGCACCGTCGAGGCAACCAGGCCCAGCAGTTCCTTGGTCCGGCCCGGCAGCGCCCCATCCTCGTAGGCTTTGCTGTCCAGATTGAAGAAACGCTTGATGCCCAGGTGCCCGGCGCCCAGGATGCGCTCGTTCATCCGCCAGCGATAGGCTCGAAATTGGTCCAGTCGTGTGGTCATGGCTCCTCTCTCCTACACCGGGCAGGCCGGCGGCATGGCCCGCTTGTGAGCGGACAGGGCGATCAGGCGCTGCACTTTGGCCAGCAGGGCCGGGTCCAGGCCCTCCGTCTTCCCTGCTTCGATGGCGGCCAGGATGGTGTCCAGGGCGTTGTAGGTGATGCCCATCTCGCCCTCATCGGTCTGGCCGGCCCACAGGCCGGCGCTGGGTGGCCGCTCGATGACCGGTTGGGGTACCCCCAGTTCACGGGCCAGTTCGCGTACCTGCCACTTGTACAGGTTGCCCAGCGGCTCCACATCCACGCCGCCATCGCCGTACTTGGTCATATACCCGACCAGCCACTCGCTCTTGTTGCCGGTGCCGGCCACCAGGTAGCCGTGTGTCTGGGCCAGAGCGTAGAGGGTTGCCATGCGCAACCGGGGCTTGAGGTTGGCCCGTGCCATGTCGGACATCCCGGCCGGCAACACAGCCAGCAGGGTGTCATAGACCGATGTCAGGTCCACCACGACCATCTGGAGGCCAAAGGTCTCGGCCACCAGTTGCGCCATCTGCGCATCTTCCGCGACGCTGTGGCAGGGCATCCAGACGGCCAACACCTGTTCGCCGACCGCCCGCCTGCACAACGCCGCCGTGCAGGCCGAATCAATCCCACCGCTCAGGCCGACGACATACCCCCTGGCCCCGGCCTGGGCAGCATACTCTCTCAACCAGGTGGCGATCCGGTCGGCCAGGTTCATGTCACACCACCCCGGCTACGATTTCGACGCCGTTCTGGGCCATACTGAACAGGAAGATCAGGTGCATCAGGTCGCCGGGATGGGGCATGATGCCCAGCTTTTCGGCCACCTCCAGCGGAGTGTCAAAGGTGTCCACCCCCTCCATCGGCAGGATGACCCGCACCTCCCGCAGCCCAAAGGCGTTGGCCCGCAGCCGCAGGTGCATCGCCAGCTGGTAGGTACAAAAGTCGGTGCAGTCGCCGACGACGAGGAAGGTGGTCACCTCCGGGTGGGCCGTCAGCCATGCTTCCAATCCGGTGCCGATGGCAGCGTGGATCGAGTTCTTTTCGATGAGGGTGAACAGGTGGGAGAAGGGCAGGTTCTGCAGTTCCGGCACCGTGGCCGCTTCAGCGGTACCCCCGACACAGTGGGGTGGAAAGCTGCCGAACTCGACCGCATCGGCGGCGTGGGTGTCCTGGGGCAGGACAAAATGGCGCACGCCCAGGTCGTAGGCCCGCTCAAACAGCCGGGCCACCGGCCCGACGATGCGGCCCACGCGCGGGCTGGCCAGCGCACCTTCGTGGCAAAAGCCGTTGATCACATCCACGGCCATGACAGCAACCCGGTGTGGGCCGCCAACCTCTGCGATCAGGCCGGCCAGGTCCAGGGTGGGACGGCTGTCGTGCCAGTTGACCAGCCAGCCCAGGAAGGGCCGGCTGTCGTGGAGAAGCTGCTCCAGATTCATGGTCACACCTCCAATTCGTGTATTTTATACACTAATAGCCGGCGCAAAAAGAAATGGCCTTTAGTGTATGTTTCACACTAATTGTACACAGCCCGGCCGATTTGTCAAGAATGGGGTCTGCCCTGGATCGGGTCATGGGAACAGGCGTCGGGCTTTGACCTCGGCCACAGCATCTTCCCGGTAACGGTACAGGCGGGCGGGTCGGCCCTCGCCGCTGCGGCGACCGCCGCTCGGCTCGATGACGCCGGCGCTGAGGATTTTGCGCCGAAAGTTACGTTTGTCCAGCTTTTCACCCAGGACGATCTCGTAGGCGGTCTGGAGTTCGCTCAAGGTGAAGGTCTCCGGCAGCAGTTCAAAGCCGACGGCGGTGTATTCCAGCTTGTAGCGCAGCCGGGTGAGGGCATAGTGCAGGATGTCGGCATGGTCGAAGGCCAGGGGGGGCAGATGATAGATGGACCACCAGCGCACATGCTCCCCGTCCTCGGCGGCGCGGGGGACGATGCGGCCCGCCGGCACGACGGCAAAGTAGGCCACGGTGATCACCCGGTCACGGGGGTCACGGTCTGGTCGGCCAAAGGTGTACAGCTGCTCCAGATAGACGTCGGTCAGGCCGGTCTCTTCCGCCAGTTTGCGGACGGCAGCAGCTTCCAGCGGCTCGTCCGGGCCGACAAAGCCGCCAGGGATGGCCCACATCCCGGCATAGGGCCATTGCCTGCGCCGGACCAGCAGCACCTGGAGGTCCCCCTGGCGCAGGGCAAAGATGACCACATCTACTGTGACCAGTGGGCGCGGACCTGAGCCGGTCTCAGACATCGACCTGCCTCAACGGACGTTATTGTAGCACAGAGGAGCCGAATGGGCAAGATGGGTTCGAGTCCTGGCCTGCGCCCCCCTGTCCATCAGCCGTCGTCCACCAGAATGCCGACGACCGGCAGCCGTTCGAGTAGATCTGCGCCGTGAGGTGCATCCCCCAGGCCGCCGGTGTAATCAACGCCGGCCGGATGGCGAACCTGATGGCGGCCCCGTTGCCACAGGAAGCTGTGGGATGCGTCATAGACCTTGCCTTCGAAGGCAAAACAGGTCGGCGCCCCGTTCTGGCCGTCGCAGCCGGCCAGTTCTGCCCGGCTAAATCTCCGCATGGTCAACCTCCAGGTGTTATTCTGACCCAAGGAGTTGGAGCCCCTGAGCGACTCAGGGGCTCCCTCGCTTCTGCCTCTCAAACACAGCCAGAGGTGCCGGTCAGGCTCTTACCCTGGCATAAAGGGACGCACGAACGGAGAAGTTTCCCCTCGCCGCATAAAGTGACCCGATGGCCCTTCTCCCAGGAACTCGGAGAACCACGATTCGTGCTCGATCTCCTCATTCAGGATGGCCAGGGCCAGGGCATAAGTCCGATGATCCTTCCCGGCCGTGAGGTTGCAGATGTGAGTGTATCCCCGCACGGCGCATCGCTCGGCATTGACCAGCACCCGGAGGATGGCCTGCACGTCTGTCGGGTCCTGGGGCAGGCTGGCCGGGGGACAGGCTGACATATCATGAAAGACCTTCATGTCGTCAGGCAGCCTGCCGCCGAGTTCGTAGATGCGGGGCACCAGGGCCTCGAAGTGATTGCGGTCCTCGATGCGCGCGGCCTCGGCAATCTCCTTGATCCCTTCTCCTTCCAACCCGATCAGGTTGGCGCGCAGGATGGTGTAATAGTAGAATGTTGTGAGTTCCGCGGCAGCGTTCGTGATGAGCAGCTCCAGAAGCTCATCAACGTTGATTCCAGACTTTTCAACCATTTCTCGCGCTACTTTTGCCATTTTCGTTATCTCCTTTTCATTTTCAGATTTGAGTTCCATCTGTTCGACCCACCAACGCAGAGTATTGTCTATAGATTCCCTCCTTTCCAGACTATAGAATCTGATAGGTTCCGGACTCTATAGAGACTCAATCTCCACAAGATGCAAAAAAGAAGAGGGTGCATAGGCAGAGCTATTCACCAGCCTGACAGGTGGGGCAGAGTCCATAAAAATCGAGCCGGTGGCCGACGATCCGAAAGCCCGATTGCTGTGCCACCTCCTGGATCAGGTCTTGGGTCAGGCTGACCTCCGGGTCTATGACCTTTCGGCAGCGGATACAAATCAGGTGTGGGTGCGGGTAGGGTTTATTCCCGTCGTACCGGTTGTCGTCGTCGCTGAAACCAAGCTCCAGCACCTCGCCCATCTCTTTGAGCAGGCTCAACGTTTTGTAAATGGTGCCCGGGCTGGTGGTTGGGAACTGGTCCCTGAGCCGGTCATACAACATGGCTGCGCTGGGGTGTTCATCGCTGGCAGCCAGGAGGCGCAGCAGGGCCACGCGCTGCGGCGTCAGCCGGTACTCACGCTCTCGCAGCCTGCCCATCAGTTCCTCGAACCTGGCTTGTGGATCCATCCCATCATCCCTTGTAAATCTGTACTCTATAGAGACCCATTCTTCATAAGAAGTATAGCACATGTAGAATGACCTGTCAAATCGAGGGCATACCATGGCGTGGTCATCAAGCTGGCGGGCCGATGCCTCTGGGAAGCAAATTGCACATGGCGTCATGAACCGTTTGTATCCAGGGAGCGCCTCAAGCGCCTGGCACCTGGACGATGACAGGGTTCAGACAGGACCCATGGACGGGTTGACAAGCGGGGCCATTCCGGGCATAATAGACCTATGCGACCCGATCTCAGGTTGGTGTTGTGGCTCCTTCTGGTGTTGGGGATGGGCGGGCTGTTGGCCGGCTGCGCCGACGCCCCGCCGACCCCCCTGCCCAACCGGGCGGACGGTGGAATCGCCTGGGCTTTGA
>DAOTYI010000182.1:0-15897 GCA_034434895.1 Anaerolineae bacterium | reverse complement strand
GGCGACCTGGTCGGCGAGTGGCTCCAGGTGCCTGTCTACCCCGACGCGCTGCCGGGCCGCTACCGGCTCCTGATCGGCCTGTATGACCTGTCCACCGGAGAACGGTTGCCCTGGTACGACGCCCATAGCAACCCCCTCGGCGATGCCCTTGTGCCGTGCCTGGTGGAGGTAACACCTTAGAGCTAGTCTGAAAACCACCAAGGACACGAAGGACACAAAGAATTTGTGTCAATTTCCTCTCATTTCTTTGTCCTGTGCGCCTTTGTGGTAGACTTTTCAGACAAACTCTTAGAATGAAAAGCCGGCACACAGGAAAATCGCCGTCGTCTCCCTGATGGTTTTCAGACCGGTTCTAACAGAATTCTAACACCCTTCATATATCGGTCTAACACCTCCCAGGTACAATGGCCACAACTCAGCCCGGCAGAGATCGGAGCTCATAGCCGGTCAGGTGCCCGGCGCCTCCGAACGCCGAGGCTCCGACCTGCCTGAGGGTGGAAAGGAGTTGTGGATATGGATTTGAATCGTTTTACCGAGAAAGCACAAGAAGCCATTTTCCAGGCGCAGAGCCTGGCAGGAGAACGTAGCCACGGTCAGATCGAAGGTGAGCACCTGTTGCTGGCTCTGCTGCGCCAGTCGGACGGGGTGGTGCCGCTCATTGTGCAGGGGCTGGGCCTGCAACCGGGCGTGCTGGCCCAGCAGGTGGAAGGGGAGCTGGCCCGCAAGCCCAAAGTCTACGGCGGAACGGCCCAGGTTGGCCTGTCACGGGAGCTGCAACAGGCCCTCGACCGGGCGGACCAGATTGCCCGCGACATGCGCGACGAGTTTATCTCGACCGAGCATCTGTTGCTGGCCCTGGCCGAAGAACGCGCCGGCAATACCGCCCGCCTGTTGCACGGCCACGGCCTCACCCGGGACGCCATCCTGCGCGCCCTGGCCGCCATCCGCGGCAGCCAGCGGGTCACTTCCCAGACGCCGGAAAGCACCTATCAGGCGCTCGACCGGTATGGCCGCGACCTGACCGACCTGGCACGCCGGGGCAGGCTCGACCCGGTCATCGGCCGCGATGAGGAGATCCGGCGCGTGATCCAGGTGCTCAGCCGCCGCACCAAAAACAACCCGGTCCTTATCGGCGATCCGGGGGTGGGCAAGACGGCCATCGTCGAGGGGCTGGCCCAGCGCATTGTGCGCGGCGACGTGCCCGACGGGTTAAAAGACAAGCGGCTGGTGCAACTGGACCTGGGGGCCATGATCGCCGGAGCCAAGTTCCGCGGCGAGTTTGAGGAGCGGCTGAAGGCGGCGCTGAAAGAGATCACCGACGCCGAGGGCCGGATCATTGTCTTTATTGACGAACTGCACACCGTCGTCGGCGCGGGGGCGGCTCAGGGGGCGATGGACGCCAGCAACATGCTCAAGCCGATGCTGGCCCGGGGCGAACTGCACTGCGTGGGGGCCACCACCCTGGATGAGTACCGCCAGTATATCGAAAAGGATGCCGCTCTGGAACGCCGTTTCCAACCGGTGCTGGTAGATGAGCCCAGCGTCGAGGAGACGATCAGCATCCTGCGCGGCCTGAAGGAGCGGTACGAGGTGCATCACGGCGTGCGCATCAAAGACTCGGCGGTCATCGCCGCTGCGACCCTGTCGGCCCGGTATATCAGCGACCGCTTCCTGCCCGACAAGGCGATTGACCTGATTGACGAGGCGGCCAGCCGGCTGCGCATGGAGATTGATTCCAAGCCGCAGGAGCTGGACCGGGTGGACCGCCAGATCATGCAACTGGAGATCGAGCGGGAGGCGCTGAAAAAGGAGAAAGACAAAGCCAGCAAGGAGCGCCTGGAAAAGCTGGAAAAAGAGCTGGCCGACCTGCAGGAGAAAAGCCGGGCGCTGGCTGCCCGCTGGGAGCAGGAAAAGGCGGCCATCAAAGGGTTGCGCGACACCAAAGAGCAGATCGAGCGCGTCCGCCATCAGATCGAGGAGGCGCAACGACAGTATGACTATCGCCGCGCTTCGGAACTGCAATATGGCGAGCTGGTCCGCCTGGAGCGGCAGTTGGCCGACCAGGAGGCGCAGCTCAAGGCGTTGCAGAACGGCCAGCAGTTGCTCAAAGAGGAGGTGGACAGCGAGGATGTGGCCGAGGTGGTCTCGGCCTGGACCGGCATCCCGGTCAGCAAGCTGCTGGAAGGCGAGATCGAAAAGCTGCTCAAGATGGAAGAGCGGCTGCACGAACGGGTGGTAGGCCAGGATGAAGCGATCCGGGTGGTGTCCAACGCCGTGCGCCGCAGCCGGGCCGGGCTGCACGACCCCAACCGGCCCATCGGCAGCTTTATCTTCCTGGGGCCGACCGGTGTGGGCAAGACCGAGCTGGCCCGCGCCCTGGCCGAGTTCCTGTTTGACGACGAAAATGCGATGATCCGCATTGATATGAGCGAGTACCAGGAGCGGCATACCGTCTCGCGGCTGATCGGCGCGCCGCCTGGCTACGTCGGCTACGAGGAGGGGGGCCAGCTCACCGAGGCAGTGCGGCGGCGGCCCTACAGCGTCGTCCTGTTCGACGAGATCGAAAAGGCCCATGCCGAGGTGTTCAACACCCTGCTGCAACTGCTGGACGATGGCCGCCTGACCGACGGCCATGGGCGGACGGTGGATTTCAAAAACACGGTGGTCATCATGACCAGCAACGTCGGCACCGAGTTCCTGGATGGCCGCGACCCGACGGCCGACGAACAGAAGCGAAACCTGGTCATGGCCGCGCTGCGCCAGCATTTCCGGCCCGAGTTCCTGAACCGGGTGGACGAAATCATCCTCTTCCACGGCCTGACCAGGGAGCACCTGAAGCAGATCGTGGACATCCAGGTGCGGCGGCTGCAAAAGCTGCTGGCCGACCGTCACCTGCAGATCGAGCTGACCGACGCAGCCAGGGCGTTGCTGGCCGAAGAGGGCTACGACCCGGCCTATGGCGCCCGGCCGTTGAAGCGTGTCATCCAGCGCCAGGTGCAGGACCCCCTGGCACTCAAGCTGCTGCGCGGCGAGCTCCGCGAGGGGGACAGGGTGCGGCTGGACGTCCGCGACGGGCAATTGGTCTTCGAGCGGGTGGAGTAGGAGCCATCCGCAGATCGGGAGGGGGTGGGAAGAATCCCTATTGACATCAAGTTAAGGCGGGGGCGATTGGAAATCGCACCGGGTAGCCGAAGGCAATGCCTTCGGCTACCTGGCCGTCCGCCTGCGCGGACGGAGGCATCCACGCAGGTGGATGCCTGGCCACAGGCCCCTGAGGTGCGACTTATGCTTCACTTGACGCGTATGGGAAGAATCCCCCCCTCTCCCCTGGCCGCGGGATGCTGTTGAAAAACCTCCTTTTTCACCGCCGGGCACGCAGAGAACTCTGGTCTCTGCGGTGCAGGCCAGGGATGGAGCCCAGGCTTAAGCCTGGTCTCCATCCAGCGGCTTCTGGTAGGTGGTGTGACGTTTGACCACCCGGAAGCCCATGCTCGTGTAGAGCTGCAAGGCACCATTGGGGTTGTCGGCGTCCACCCCCAGCGCCGCCTCCTCCAGGCCCAGCTCCTTGAGCAGCCGGAGGCTGCGGGCGATGAGGGCCCTGGCCAGCCCCCGCCGCCGCCAGGGCCGGCGCACGCAGATCCCCTCCGTGTAACCCCGTTTGCGGCCATATTCCTCGTTCTGCGCATGGTCAATAAAGTTCTGGACCATGCCTGCCACCTGGTCACCATCCCAGGCTACCTGCCATAGCTCAGGCTGAAAGGTGGGCGATTCAGGCCAGGTGGCCATCTCCTGCTCCCATTCCTCCTCCGAGTAGCCCCAGTGGTCGCGGAAGGCCTCCCTGGACGCCTCCCAGATGAGCGGGATATGCTCCGGCAGCACCGGCCGGACCTCCAGGCCCTCCGGCAGGGGCAGGTCGGGGATATTCTCCAGATCGGGGCGGACCATCTCAAAGTTGTAACGCACCGGCCGGTATCCCTCCTCGATCAACAGGGAAGCCCAGTGCGTTTCCGTCTCGGACGCCCAGGCACACAGAAGGCGCAGGGCGGTCGCGGGATGGTCGGCAGCGATCTGGCGGAGGCGACGTTCGTTGTGGCGGAGCATCGCCCGGCGCAGATCCCCCATCCGCCACTCAGGCAGCAGATAGACAAAGTGCAGGTAGTCATGGGTGCCATCCATCTCCCGCTGCCACCACACCCGGCTGTAGCCGACCACCTGGCCGTTTATTTCGGCAAACAGCATGTCTTGCTGTGGATCACAGTTGACCAGATGGCGATAGGTGCGGGCAATGTCCTCGACCGACTGGCTCCACTCCAGCCCATCGGCCTCCTTGCTGCCGTTGATCACAGCCGACATGGCCGGATAGTCGGCCTCGCCGCGGAAGTGGCGGAAACGCAGGCCGGGGATGGCTGGCGCGTCCGGGATGATGATTCTATCGTCAGGGCGATAGGTCCGAATGTCAATGTGGTTCGCCATGATTCTCCTCCGCTTCTCACGTCGGTCATTCCACATTCAAGTCGGCCACGCCCAGGCTGCGCAGCAGCGCGGCCCGCCGCTGCCGGTCGTCCAGCCGCTGGAAAAATCTCTTTTCCAGGATAACCGCTACGATGTACAGCGAGCAGGTGATCAGAAAGATGGGGCGAAACCCGATGTGGGGATTGGCCTGCATGTAGCCGCTCAGGTAAGGTCCCACCGTCCAGCCGATATTCCAGCTCATGCCCATCAGCCCGCTGACCGTGGCCCGCTCCCGGTCCCCCACCTGCTCCATGGCAAAGGCGTTGTACAGCGGATTGCCCATGTTCATCAGCGCCGCCCGCACCCAGAAGGCCAGAGCCGCGATCCAGAACCGACCCGAAAAGCCGATGAGCAGCAGGAAGGGGATCGAACTCAGTTGGGTGATGACCAGCGCCCGGATGCGGCCCCAGCGGTCGGCCAGCAGCGGCGAGGTCAGCGTCGCCACGCCGGTGATCACCGACGACACGGCAAAGAGGGTGCCCAGCACCCTGTCCGAGATGGGAAAGCTCTCCTTGAAAAAGAGGTTCATGTACGGGATCAGGATGGCCGCCCCCATAGAGATGATGATGTTCGGCGCAAAGATGCGGGCCACCAGGCCGGGATCGCTGATGGTGTGCCAGGGCAGGAAAGCGCGAACCGTTCGGCCAGATGCGGCAGGGCGCGAAGCGATGACAGGCCGCTCCTCGATCAGGAGCACCGGCAGCAGCGCCACGGCCGACAGCGCCACCGTAACGCCCAGGGTGGCCGCGTAGGCCGGGGCGCTTTCCGCTTCCACATTCAGCAGGCCGCCAAAGAGGGTGGGCAGGTAGCCCCCCACCAGCGTGCCCAGGAAACCCACCAGGGTTTGCAGGCCAAAGCTGGCGCTAAAGAGCGCATTGCGTTCCTCCTCCCTGGAGTTTTCCATCATAAACGGCGCGCCGCTGACCATCCACAGCGATTGCGAAAGGCCAAAGGCGATCATCGAAAGCCGCAGCCACCCCGGCCCAGGGGCCAGGACGATACCCAGCGAGGCCAGCGTCTGGCCGCCGTTGGCCAGGAGCATGGCCCGCCTGCGGCCGATGCGGTCCACCAGCAGGCCGGCCGGGACGGCCCCAAACAGGGCGATCAGGTTGGGCAGCGATTGCAGTTCCCCCAGGAAACTGCGCGGATACCCCCGGCTGACGATGTACAGGTTAAAAAAGAGGGAATAGATGCTAAAGCTCAGCCCGCTGATGACCAGGCTCAGCAGGTAGAGCCGGGCATTGGGACTGAAGCTGCGCAACTGCCGCAGGTAACGGGTCACCACTTTGACGATCATTCTCCTGTTCCTCCCTCCTCATCAACCGTTTCGTTTCAGCTTGCCGGTCCGTTTGGCGTACCGCTCGGCCCGGCCAAAGATGAACACCCCGACCGGGATGAGCACCACGCCCATCACCAACAGCGGCCAGACATACCGCCACAGTTCAGGGGTGGACCGGCCCTGCAACAGGCCGGCACGGACCCCCTCCAGCACGTAGGTGGCCGGCGACAACCGGGCCACAGCCTGCATCCAGGCCGGCAGCACGCTGACCGGATAATAGACGCCCGACACCAGCAGCAGCGTTGCCTGGATCACATGGGTCATCTGCGCCCCACGCTCCGGGAAGAGCAGGGGCATGATCGAGGCCACGATCCCTAACCCGATGAACGACAGGCTCCCGGCCAGCAGAACCAGAAGGCTGCCACCAAAATTGGCTCCGCTCAGGTCCAGTTTGAAGAACAGGGCCACGACCAGCAGGATAACCGTCGTGTGCAGCAGGCCATAGGCCAGCGAGAAGGCGGTCTGACCCAACATGTGGGTCAGACGTGGCACCGGGGCCATGAAGGTGTACTCGATGGTCCCTTCCCACCGCTCCCAGGCGATCACCTCGCTGATGGCGTCAAAGACGATGGACAAAAAGTGCCAGATCAGCGTCCCGGCCAGCAGGAACAGGATGAGATAATCGGTGTCTACGGCCTGACCGCTGATGGCCTCCATGCCGGCGCCGATGAAGGTGATGGCCAGGGCATTGGCGATGCTATAGGCCAGCCACACCACCTCCCAGCCCCAGTAGCGCCGGACCAGATTAAAGTTCCGTTCGATAAAACCGTAGGATGCCCGCATCTGGGCAACAAATTGTGTCATGTGGCCCTCCTCCTTCGATGGTGCCTGGCGCCTGAATTTGTGAGAATAGCTCGACAATGTTAGATTCGACCTCACCCCTACCCCCTGGCCCCCTTCCCCTCTCCGCCGCGGAGAGGGGAAGGGGGTTGGGGTGAGGTCCACCTTTGCTGCCGTTTATGTTAATTTAACATTGTCGAGATAGTCACCCCAACAAAAAGGCCGTGAGAACCCCCACGGCCTGTGGACGCAAGGCATCCGGGCAAACAAAAAGGCCGTGGGGTCGGTAGTGCCCCCACGGCCTTAGTTAACAATAACTAAAAGCGTCCGGGCGCACTACGACAACGAGGACCGACGCCGCCGCCGGCCGGTTCGATACGAACCCTGATCGGCAGAAAGATATCGTAGCGCATCCGATCCGCCTCCTTTCCTCAGATTAGAACGATTTTATTTTAGCCGATCATGCGCGCCATGTCAAATCGGCGACCCTTCAAGTCAAAGACTTGAGGTGCCAGACACTTGTTCATCTTCCACAGCTTCTATGGCTGAAGTGCGCCCCGGCCTTACCATGGCTCCTGCCATCATCTGGCAGCGTGCCGGAGAGGCGATCTGGAGTCAAGGCTTTAGCCGGTTTTTGCCAGAAACGAACCTGTTTTCACCGGCTAAAGCCTCCACTCCAACAGGCTGCCAGGGAAGAGGATGGGCAAAATTTAGCACGTCTGGAAAGGTCTCCAGGACCTGTCAGGGCTTTGATCAGCGGCAGGAGTCGTGTTATAATGCACCCCGTCTGGCAGTGCCGGGAGGTTGCCTGGTTATGCGCCGGGGTAAGAATCTGCCGGTGGGCATGCCGGGCAGCGAACAGGAGCGGCCTGCCCGAAGGAGCCGAAATGATGACCATCGTCCAACCCAGGATTTCCGTCCTGACGCCTGAACAGATCGAGCAGATCCACGGCTACGCGCTGAGCATCCTGTCGTCTGTTGGCGTGCGCGTGGATGCAGACTGGGCCAGGCGGCTGCTGATCCAGGCCATCGGCCCGGCGGCCGTGATTGATAATCGGGTGCGCATCCCCGGTGAACTGGTCGAGTGGGCACTGGCCGCTGCACCGCAGGCGGTGGAGATTTACAACCGGCAGGGTGACCTGGCCTTCCGCCTGCCGGACAGGGCGCGGTTTGGCATCGGCGTGACGGCCCTGTATTATCAGGACCCGGAGAGTGACGCCGTGGTGCCCTTTGCCCGGCAGCATATGCGCGATACGGTGCGCCTGGGTGGGGCGCTGCCCGGCTTCGATCTCATCTCGACGGTGGGGATCATCCAGGATGTGCCGCCGGAGCTGTCGGACCTGTACGCCGTCCTGGAGATGGTGGCCAATACCGTCAAACCGCTGGTCCTCCTGGTCTCCGACGAGGCGGCTTTCCCCACCGTCCTTGACTTGGTGGAGCATCTGCATGGCGATCTGTCGTCGCGCCCCTTTCTCATCCCCTACTTCAACCCCATCACCCCGCTGGTCATAAACCGGGGCACCGCCGACAAGATGCGGGCCGCCATTGAGCGCGGCCTGCCGTTTATCTATTCCAACTATGGGATGGCCGGCGCTTCCACGCCGATCACCCCGGCCGGGACGCTGGCCCTGCTGACCGCCGAACTCCTGGCCGGGCTGGTCCTCAGCCAGTTGATCCGGCAGGGCACCCCGGTCATCCTCGGCAGCCTGCCCGCCTTTTTTGATATGAAGGGCATGGGCAGCTTTTACGACCCTCAGAGCTACGTGGTGGACCTGGCCTGTGCAGAGATGATGGCCCACTACCACCTGCCTCACGCCGGCACGTCGGGGGCAGGCATGGGCTGGGGAGCCGACCTGATCGCCGCCGGCCATCAGTGGCTGAACCACCTGGTGAGCTGTATCGGTCAGACGGGGCTGGTCCCCTTTGTGGGCGACAATCTGGGGTCCAAAGCCTTTTCGCCGGCCATCATCGTCTATGCGGACGAGATCATTGCCCAGGCGCGGCTGTTTGCCCAGGGTTTCCCGGTGGACGATGAGGCCGTTGCCCTGGATGAGATCGCACAGGTCGGGCCGGGCGGCAGCTTTCTGACCTCGGCCCTGACCCTCAAGCTGTTCCGCCGGGCCTATTACCGCAGCCGCATCTTTCCCACCCTGACTCTGGAGGAATGGCAGGCCAGGGGCTGTCCACGGGCCGAAGAGCTGCTGCGGCGCTACACCCGGCAGTTGCTGGCCGAGGCGCAGGCCCCGGCCGACCATGAGGAGCTGATCGCTCGCGGCCAGGCTTTTATCCACAGCCGGCCGGCCAGCCGACGATGAACATCCCCTCCTCTGTCCACCATCCGTTGCGGCGCATGATTGTGCTGTTGCTGCAACTCGACCGTCCGGCCCCGGTCCGCAGCGAGGCTGAACTCGCGGCCGAGGTGGAGCGCCACTACCGCTGGAACTTTGCCGTCAACCTGCTCGACGGGGCGAGCTTCTGGTTTGGCCTCAGCTTTGTCTCGTCTTCCACCATCGCCCCGCTGTTCATCAGCAAGCTGACCCCCAGCCGTCTGCCCATCGGCCTGCTGGCGGTCATCGCTCAGGCAGGCTGGTTTCTGCCGCAGATCTTGACGGCCAATGTCGTGCAGCGGCTGCCACGCAAAAAGCCGGTCGTGGTCAATATCGGGTTCTTTCTGGAACGGCTGCCGCTGGCCCTGGTGGTGATCTCGGCTCTGGTGGCCGGGCGGTCGAGCAGCCTGGCGTTGGGGCTGTTCCTGGTCGGCATCGCCTGGCACGCCGTGGGGGCGGGCGTGGTGGCCACCGCCTGGCAAGACCTGATCGCCCGCTGCTTTCCTGTGGACCGGCGGGGCCGCTTTTTGGGCATCACCAACTTTGTCGGCACCGGCATGGGGGCGGCTGGGGCCGCGCTCAGCACCTGGCTGCTGAGAACAGTTCCTTTTCCTGTCAGCTTTGTCTATCTGTTTACCATTGCCGCCGGGGGCCTGCTGGCCAGTTGGGGCTTTCTGGCCCTGGCCCGCGAACCGGTGCAGCCGGCCACCCTTCCCCGCCAGAGCAATCGCCAGTTTCTGGCCAGCCTGCCCGGCCTGGTGCACCATGACCACAACTTCCGCCGCTTCCTGATCGCCCGGTCGCTGCTGGCTCTGAGCGGCATGGGCAGCGGTTTTCTCACCGTGGCCGCGCTGCACCGCTGGCAGATCCCCGACAGCACGGTGGGCCTCTACACCGCCCTCTATCTGCTGAGCCAGACGGCAGGCAACCTGCTCTTCGGCTTTCTGGCCGACCGGTGGGGGCACAAGCTGTCCCTTGAGTTGGGAGCCCTGGCGGCGACCGTGGGCTTTGTCCTGGCCTGGCTGGCCCCCTCGCCGGGATGGTATTATGCCGTCTTTGCCCTGCAGGGCATCACCGTCAGCGCCACCCTTGTCTCCGGGATCCTGGTGGTCATGGAGTTCTCCACGCCACAGGTTCGGCCCACCTACATGGGCCTGGCCAATACGGCGGTTGGGCTGGTGGGCATGGTTGCTCCCCTGCTGGGGACCTGGCTGACAGCCTTTGGCTACGGCCGGACCTTTGCTGCCAGCGCCGTTGCCTGCCTGGCGGCGACGGTCACCATGCGTTGGTGGGTGCAGGAGCCCAGGTGGGCGCCGGTGAACGGCCAATGGCTGGCAGAGCGATCGGCTCATCCTGCCGATCCGTTGTTCCCGCCGGACCTGGCGGGGGTTGCGGAGCGGAACATCCGTCTGGGAAGAGACGAAGAACGATGACCGTTTTATGGAACGTGGTGTTGCCGGTCTTTTTGGTGGCCGGTGTGGCGGTGCTGGCGCAGAGATCCCTGCACCTCGACGTCAAGACCCTGTCGCGGGCTACCTTTTACCTGTTTGCGCCGGCCCTGGTATTCGATTCGCTGGTCAGTTCTGACATCGGCGGGGGAGAGTTCGGCCAGATCGCTGCCGCCGTGCTGCTGACCACGCTGCTCCTGTGGGCAGTGGCGGCTGTTGCTGGGCGGCTCTTACGGCTGCAAGGGCCCATCCAGGCTGTTTTTGGGGTCGCCATTCTGATCATGAACGCCGGTAACTTTGGCCTGCCCATCAACCTGTTCGCCTTCGGACAGGAGGGCCTGGCCCGGGCGTCGTTGTACTACACGGTCAGCGCCATGCTCAGCTCCAGCCTGGGCGTTTATCTGATGGCCCGGGGCCAGGCCTCGGCCCGCACCGCGCTGCGCCGCGTGGCTGGCGTCCCGCTGATATATGGGGCCCTGCTGGGGCTGGCCCTCAATCTGGGTGGCCTGACCGTGCCCGAACCGCTGTGGAAGGCCGTGCACCTCCTGGGCCAGGCTTCGATCCCGGCCATGCTCCTGGTGCTGGGTGTGCAACTGGCCGATGCGTTTCAGAGTCGGCAGGACAGGCTTCATCTGCCGGCCCTGGCCGTTGTCGCCGTGGCCCGCCTGCTGATCGCTCCGGCGCTGGCCTGGGGGGTGGCCTGGCTTGTCGGCCTGCGCGGGCTGGCGCACAATGTGGTCGTGCTGGAAAGCGCCATGCCCACGGCTGTGATCACCACCATCCTGGCCACCGAGTTCGGTTCCGACTCCCATTTTGCTGCCCTGTGCGCCCTGAGCACGACGTTGCTCAGCCTGGGGACGCTGACCCTGCTGCTCAACTGGCTGCTGTGAGGAACGATGATCCTGCTCCTGAGAGCCGGGTTCACGGCCCGGTATAGCTCCTGGCAGCGGGCGGGCCGACCACTGGAAAGGCGCCCTCCGCACGAGTGGATCAGGGAATGGTCAGAATGGAAGAACCGCTCTATACCATCCTGCTGGTGTTGACCCTGCTGGTCATGGTCGTGGGCCTGATCGGCACCGTGACGCCGGTTCTGCCCGGCACCGTGTTGATCTTCCTGGCAGCCCTGATCTACGCCCTGGTTGAGGGCTTTCGGACCGTCGGCTGGCCGACGCTGCTCGTTCTGGGGCTGCTCACCCTCATCGCCACCAGCGCCGACCTGTGGGCCAGTGCCGCCGGGGCCAAAGCGGGTGGGGCCAGCGGCTGGAGCGTGCTGGCCGGGTTGGCCGGCGGGCTGGTGGGGTTCATCCTGTTCACCCTGCCAGGGGGGATCCTCGGCGCGGTGGTGGGGGTGCTGCTGAGTGAGATGCTCCGTCTGGGTGATTGGAAGAAGGCGCTCAAAGCGGGCAGCGGCTGGCTGCTGGGCTGGGTATTGTCGGCCATCCTGCAACTGAGCATCGGCCTGGTCATGGTGGCGCTCTTTATCTGGCAGGTGATCCAGGGGCCTGAGTAGGGCAACTGCAAGCAGTTGCCCTACATTGCAGGCCTGATCGTGGGCGGGATTGCCCAATAGATGCATACAGGCGCACCTCTGCCCTTGATCTCCACGGCGGGCAAGGGTTCAAACCGCCAGCCGGGCAACGTCCCCCCCAAAGATTCGACGACCGCCTCGGAGACGATGATCTGGCCGTGTTGGGCCATCTCCACCAGCAGGTGGGCCGTGTTGACCGCATGGCCCACCATGCCAAAGTTCATGTGGCTCGGCGCACCGATGTTGCCCATGACCACTGTGCCCTGGTCAATGCCCACCCCCAGGCCAACCTCCATCCCCCGCTCTTCCCGCCAGCGACGGCACAGCCGGGCAAAGGCCGCCTGCATCTCGCCGGCGGTGTGCAGTGCCCGGGGTGCAGCATCTTCCTGGGCAAAAGGGGCGCCAAAACCGACCATCAATTCGTCGCCGGCCAGATCAAACACGGTCCCCTGGTGGTGATACACCACCCTCACCATCTCGGTAAAGAACTCGTTTAATAGATCAATGACCTCCCCCGGCTGAAAAGAAGAGGTCAGGCGGGTGAAACCGCGCAGGTCGGCAAAGAGAACCACCACCTCCTGGCGCTCGCGGCGCTCCAGAATTCCAGCCTCTTGAGCCAGAATGCGGTCCACCAGTTCGGGGCTGATATACCGCTCAAAGATCTGGCGCAGACGGTGGCGTTGTTCCTGTTCCGCCTGGAGGCGCATCGTTTCCAGCTCTTTCAACGGGGTAATGTCCTGCACCACGGCCACCTGCCCTACCCCGGCGACCGGCGAGACGCTGACATAGAGCGCCTGGCCGCCGTCGGCCGATACCTCCACCGAGTATGGCTGCCCACTGGCCGCCACACGGGCAAACAGCTCAAGCAATCGGTCCGGCAATATCTCCTGCACAGGGCGGCCCAGCGCCTGCTCGAGCCCAAAGGTCTGTTCAGCGGCCGGATTGGCCAGGATCAGCCGCCCTTCCTGGTCTATGACCAGGACAGCGTCAGTGGTGCCCCCCAGCACCGCAGCCAGCTTCTCCCGTTCCTCGTGGGCCTGCTCATACAGGCGGGCATTCCGCACGGTGATGGCGGCCTGGGCGGCGATGGAGGTCAGCAGCGTGAGATGGTCGCCATTGAAAAAGCCAGGCTGGGGATGGGTCAGCAGCAGGACGCCGATGATCTCCTGGCCCACCAGTAAGGGGGCAGCAATGGCCGAGCCAACCGCTTCCGTATCGCCAGGCAACACCAGCCAGCGGCGATCTTGGGTGGTATCGTGCACGATGGTCCCGGTCTGGTGCTGCTGCACCCAGGCGGCCAATCCCTGGTGCAGGATGGCCGGTGTCACCGACCCCACCACTCGCGGCGGCTGGCCGACACGGCTGATGATCTGCTGGGCCGAGTCGGGAGTTTTGCCAAAGAGGATGATGCTGCACATGCTGGCGGCCAACGCATCGCGGGTCAGAGTGACGATCTTGCTCAGCACTTCGTCGAGGGCCAGCCGGCTGTTGATCTCCTGGCTGATGTTGTAGAGCAAAGCCAGGCGGTTGCGCTCGGTCTGTAGGGCATCATGGGCATATTTCAGCCGCAACAGCGAACGGACACGGGCCAGGAGCTCCTCGCGGTTGAACGGCTTGCTCAGAAAATCGTCCGCCCCAGCCTCAATGCCCTGAATCCGGTCTTGAATCTGGTTGAGGGCGGTGAGCAGGACAATGGGGATGAACCAGGTCCGCCTGTCGGCCTTGAGCTGCCGACAGACAGTAAGGCCATCCAGGCCAGGCATCATCACATCGAGGATGATCAGGTCCGGCAACTGCGCTTCGACGCAGGCCAGCGCCTCTTCGCCACTGTACGCAGGAAGCACGCGATACCCGGCCCGGCTAAGCTGGAGTTCCAGGAGCTGCACACTGGGCACCGAATCATCTACGACCAGGATCGTGGCCTTCTGGTTTTTTCTTGCCGGATCGTCCATAGGCATTTCGGCTCATCGGTCATAGGTCGTTTAGACCAGAACCTCCATTCCCTCGCGGGCCAGGAAGGCAGAAGGGAACAAAGCCTGTGCCTGAGCTTCGATCTCTTCCAGGTCGTTATCGGTGTGCATCGGATCGTGGTGGAAGAGGGCCACCTGTCGCACATTGGCCTCCTGGGCCACCTGGACCGCTTCCAGCCAGCTACTGTGGCCCCAGTCTACACACCGCTGCTTTTCCTCGACGGTGAACTGTGCATCGTGGATGAGGAGATCGGCCCCCTGGGCCAGGTCTATCACCTCTGGAGCCAGACCTTCCAGCGGATGATTCACATCGGTCGCATAGACGATAACCTTGCCCTGACAGCTAATCCGGAAGCCGAACACGCCGCCAGGGTGCGGCAGCCGTCGAGGAAGCACCACCGTCTGGTTACCGATGACGAACCGTTCCCCGTCGCGCACCTCTTTGATCAACAGATCGGCCTGCAGATCCTCCAGGGTGAAGGGCAGATAGGCGTCATGCATCTGCCCGGCCAGGACCTGCTCAAGTTGCATGCCCACCCGGCGCTCGCCCATGATCACCAGACGGTTGTGCTTCTGGCGGGCCGGGTAGAAGAACGGCAACCCCTGGATGTGATCCCAATGGGTATGGCTGAACAGAATGACCGCGACCAGCCGGCTCATCGGCCGGCGCGCCAGGTCCAACCCCAACAGGCGAATCCCGGTCCCGGCATCCAGGATAATGGTCTCCCGGTCCAGAGTTTGCACCTCGACGCAGAGGGTATTGCCTCCGGTACGGACGGTATCAGGGCCGGGCACAGGGATCGAGCCACGGACGCCCCAGAACTTGACCTTCACCTTCGATCCACCCCCGCGACACCCGGATCATACCGCCGGGTTGACAGCGACAGGCAGCGGGGAGCGGATTTCCAAAGCGATGGCCGCATAGCCGGCCAGGATCTTCAGGACCTGTTCATCATGACCTTGAAAGGGCACATTTTTCCCCCGTCTGTCCACCGACAGGAGGCCCAGGTTCCGTCCCTGGCCCTGAATGGGAACCTGGAGCACGGCCTGGACCCTCTCGCCCGTTTGGAGCTGAATGCCCTCCCCCGAGTCGGAGCACAGGCGAACGGCTTTGCCCTCCTCCAACACAGGGCGCAACCCCTCATCGCCGGCCAGGCAGGGGACCTGCCCGCCGGGAGGGCCAGCCTGCCCCAGGGCTACGGCTACTTGCAGTTGTCCCGGCTGTTCAAGGAGCAGGAGCCGGCCCGCATCGGCCCGGGTGGCATACAACCCGGCCTCGACGATGCGCTGCAACAACCGCTCTCGTTCCATACCGGAGGTCAGAAACTGGCTGACGGCCACCAGCAGGGTGAATTGGCGGCTGTACTCGTTCAGAAGGACGTTCAGTCGGTCCCGCTCGCGGCCGGCCCGGTGATCGGCCAGCACCCGTTGCAGGCTAAAGAGGATCTCCTCGGTGGTGAACGGCTTGATGAGATAGTCGCGCACGCCCAGTTTCAGGGCACGGGCGGCCGTGCCTTCGGAACCGTAGGCCGTCATCATGATGGTGGGGATGTTCACCCCCCGCTGGTTGAGTTCCCGCAATAGTTTGATGCCGTTCATATCGGGCAGTTCGAGGTCCACCAGGATGGCGTCCGGTTGCATGGTGGATAGCAACTCCAGGCCTTCCGTGGCCGTGTTGACGCTGATAGTCACATACCCGCCATCGCGCAGGATTGCCTCCAATAGACCTGTAAGCTCCCTGCTGTCGTCAACGATCAGGATCGTTTCTCCTGCCATCTACTTTCTATCTTTCCACACCAGGATTGCCTGCTCAAACACCCACAGATGGAGGCAGGTAACTGCCTACCCTCCCCCAGGTTTGGGCGCACTCTCCGCATTGAAGTGCACTGCAATGAGCAGCTCGCCCTGTTGCCGGCCACTTTCTAACCTCCGGGAGGGTAACGGGTAGTAGCTCGACCATGTTCGATTCGACTTCCCCCCTACCCCCTGGCCC
>DAOTYI010000181.1:0-5906 GCA_034434895.1 Anaerolineae bacterium | reverse complement strand
GTGTCTTGGTGCCTTTGTGGTCAGCCTGCCGGGTCAACGGCGTACCTCCTGTGATCGAAGGGAAAATCGGTGTCCATCCGTCCCATCTGTACTATCCGTGTCCCATCAGGGGTCAACCTGTTGTGAACCATCCCACACGGATGATCGGTGTTGGTCCGTGTCCAGAAGGGAGCTGAGCATGTCTTTTCTGCAGGACGAGATTCGGGAACAACCCCAGGTGTTGGCCACCCTGCTGGATCGAGAGGCCGAACATGCCCGCCGCATCGCCGGCAACCTGCGGGGAGGGCAGGTCAAATATGTCGTCATCGCCGCGCGGGGCACATCGGACAACGCCGCCCGCTACGGGCAGTATCTCCTGGGCGCCTACAACCACCTGCCGGTGGCCCTGGCCACGCCCTCGCTGTTCAGCGTCTACGGCCAGCCCCCCCGCCTGGAGGATGCCCTGGTGATCGGCATCTCCCAATCGGGCCGGTCCCCCGACATTGTGGCCGTCCTGGCCGAAGGCCGCCGGCAGGGCACACCGACGCTGGCCATTACCAACGACCCGGACTCCCCCCTGGCCGCCCAGGCCGATGAGGTCATCCTGCTGCATGCCGGTCAGGAGCGGGCAGTGGCGGCCACCAAAACCTACACGGCCCAACTGGCTGCACTGGCCCTCCTCTCCTGTGCCCTGGCCGGCGATGACGACCGGCTGGAGCGATTGCGGCAGGTCCCCCGCCAGGTCGAACTCGTCCTGAGCGACGAGGAACGGATTGCCCAGGCGGTGGGACGTTATCGCTACATGGAGACGTGTGTGGTGTTGGGCCGGGGCTACAACTATGCCACCGCCTTCGAGATCGCCCTCAAACTCAAGGAACTCAACTACCTCATCGCCGAATCCTACTCCTCGGCCGATTTCATGCACGGCCCCATCGCCGTCGTAGGCAGCGGGTTTCCGGCGCTGGTGATCGCTCCCACCGGCAAGATGTTCGACACCATGCGCGCCTTCAGCCTGGAGCTGAAAGCTCGTGGCGCGGAGCTGCTCCTCATCTCCGACCGGCAGGAGCTGCTGGCCGAGGCTGTCACCCCGCTGCGGCTGCCGGCCGGCGTGCCGGAGTGGCTGTCGCCCCTGGTGGCCGTCGTGCCGGGACAACTCTTTGCCCTGCACCTGACGCTGATCAGGGGCAACGACCCCGACCGGCCGCAGGGATTGCAGAAGGTGACAATTACCCGGTGAAACAGCGTGAACCATCCGGCCTCTGGCTGGGGCACTGGCCGATGCTCGAGCGCCCCATGCTGCTGCTGCGTGGGCTGGCCCTGCTGTTGGTCCTGATCCTCCACTGGTTCGACCGCTCCACCGCCGGCGTGCTGTTCCCGGTCCCCTCTATGGCGCTGGTCGTGGTCGGCTACAGCAGCCTGCTCTTCCTCCTGATGCGCTTCATCCGCTGGCTCCAGCGCCCCCTCAACTACCTGGCCCTGGACACCGTGGTCGCCACCCTGGCCGTCTATGTGACCGGCGGATACCATTCCAGCTTTTTCATCCTGTATCTGTTCATCATCATCGGTGCGGCCTTTCAACTGGAACTGTTGCGCATCGCCGTCGTCACCCTGGGCATCGGCTTCCTCTACGTCGGTGTGTGTTATATCAGCCCGGCCGGCCTGGAATCCCCCTATGCCCAATATATCCTGGCGGCCAAGCTGTTGCTGCTGCTGGTGGTGGCCGTGCTGTGCGGCCTGCTGCTGGAGCAACTGCGACGCGAGCGGCAGGAAACGGAGCGAGAGCGGGAACAGGTGGCCCGCCTGCGCGCTCTCGAACAGCTCCAGGAGAACTTTGTCCTGTCTGTGTCCCACGAGCTGCGCACACCGCTGACCTGCATCAAAACCTCGGTGGAGCTGCTCCAGGCAACCAGCAGCAACCTGGCGGAGGAGCAGTTGGACCTGATCCGCACCATCGGCCACCATGTCAGCCGGCTGGAAGCGTTGGTCGCCGACCTGCTGGAGATCACCCGGCTGGAAGCCGGCCAGGTCACCCTTGCCCGCCAGCCCACCGATCTGACCCGCCTGGCCTGTCGTGTCGTAGAGGCGCTCCGTCCCCTCATCGAGAACAAGGAGCAGACCATTGCCCTGCACTGCCCGGCTCCGGTCGCTCCGGTCGAAGTGGACCGCCGGCGCATCGAACAGGTATTGACCAACATCCTGTCCAACGCCATCAAATTCACCCCCCGGCAAGGTCGGATCGAGGTGACGGTGACCGCTGTGGCTGATGGCCTCCAGGTGTGTGTGGCCGACAACGGGCCGGGCATCCCAACCGGGGAGCAGGCCCGCATCTTTGACAAATTCTATGTCGTGGCCGATGGCCGTGGCCGGAGCGGTGTCGGGTTGGGCCTGTATATTGCCCGTCAGTTGGTCGAACTGCATGGTGGACAGATCTGGGTCGAAAGCCAGCCGGGCAGGGGGAGCAGGTTCTGTTTCACCCTGCCATCAGGGGCAAGGGAGGCAGAAGGATGAAGATCCTGGTCGTGGATGAGGAGCCGGACGTCCGCAAGCTGGTGGCCATGAGCTTCCACCTCCAGCAGCCGGGGTGGGAGGTCATCGGGGCAGAGGATGGCCCCCAGGCTTTGGAGCTGGTCGAGCGGGAGCGGCCCGACCTGGTCCTGCTGGATGTCGGCCTGCCGGAGATGAACGGCTTTGAGGTGCTGAAGGCCATCCGCCTCTTCTCTGACGTGCCGGTCATCATGCTCACCGTCCGGGACGACGAACTGAGCAAGGTTCAGGGGTTGGAACTGGGGGCCGACGATTATGTGACCAAGCCTTTCAGTCATCTGGAACTGCTGGCCCGGGTGAGGGCCGTGCTGCGGCGGACGCAGACCCTGCCGTTGAGCCACGAACGGCCCTTTGTCAGCGGCGACATCCAGGTGGACTTTGACCGGCGTGAAGTGACGGTGCGCGGCCAGCCGGTGGCGCTCACCGGCACCGAATACCGGCTGCTCTACCACCTGGTGCGCAACGCCGGCCAGGTCCTGACCCACGAGACCCTCCTGGCCCGGGTATGGGGGCGGGAGTACACCGATGAGATTTCATACCTCAAAAGCTATATCAACCGCCTGCGCCATAAACTGGAACGGGACCCCCGTCATCCGGAGTATATCCTGACCGAATACGGCGTGGGTTACTGGTTCCGCCCCGCCTGACCTCCCGCCCTGGAGGGGCACAGGCGTCAAGGTAAGCGGCCAAGTCGCACCCCAGGGGCCTGCGGCCAGGCATCCACCGGCGTGGATGCCTCCGTCCGCGCAGGCGGACGGCCGGTGCGATTTCCAATCGCCCGCGCCTCAAGTTGACGTGCCGATTGGAAATCGGCCTTTCTGGGCGCCTGTGGCGCCGGGCGTCGGCCTGCGCCGACGCGGAAACAGCGGTCGGCGCAGGCCGACCATTGGCTGAAGGCCCGAAGCGGGCGACTTCAGTCGCAAGGTAGGTAGTTACCTTTTTTGACCTTGTCCCCAATATTGTTTACCTTTTGATCCCACCGCATTGACCTGCTGGCGATATAATAGCACCGGCTTGAGCCTGTGCTACTCCGGGTTGGGGTTGGATATGGTCAGGAAGTTGCTGTCAAAAACCGGCGTCGTGTTGATCCTGTTGGTCCTGATCCTGCTGGTCGCCAGCTTCCTGTTTGGCCTGTTGACCTACTGGCTGGATGTCGGGGCGGCCCCTGCGCCGCTGCCCGGCTCATGTAGGGCAACTGCGAGTAGTTGCCCTGCTGTTGGAGGTGAAAAGATGAAAAAGGTTATCGTCGTCACCGATTCGACCGCAACCGTGCCAGCCGATCTGGTGCAAAGCCTGGATATCCGTGTTGTGCCCATGATCCTGGCCCTTGACGGTCAGACCTTTCGTGACGGCGAGGAGATCAACGCCACGACCGTCTATCGCTGGCAGCGGGAAAGCAAGCACCTGCCCACCACCTCGGCCCCGTCGGTCGGCGACTTTGTGCGGGTCTATGCCGCTGCCGCCCAGGAGGCCAGCGGCATCGTCTCGGTCCATCTCTCTCCCAAACTCAGCGCCACCCACAACGCCGCCCTGACCGCCAGCCAGTTGATTGACGAGGTGCCGATCCGCGTTGTCAACTGCCACACGGCGGCCATGGGCCAGGGTTTTGTGGCTATTGAAGCCGCCCGGGCCGCCGCAGCCGGCGCCGACCTGGAGGCTGTGGTCGCCCGCGCCGAGGAGGTGGCAGCCAGGGTCAACCTGCTGGCCACTATCGCCACCCTGGAATACCTGCACCGGGGCGGGCGGATCGGCGGGGCAGCAGCCCTGTTGGGGTCCATGCTCCAGATCAAGCCGGTGCTCTATGTGGCCGACGGGCATGTGGATGTCTTTGCCAGACCGCGCACCCAGGCCAGGGCCATCCGCATCATGCTGGAGCGGATGGCCGAGCAGGCAGATGGCCATCGGTTGCACGTGGCGGTCCTGCACGCCGACGTGCCGGAGGAGGCGGAAGCGTTGCGACGGCAGATCGCCGACCGGTTCGACTGCGCCGAACTGTACGTCACCGAACTGACCCCGGTGATGGGCGCCCATACCGGACCGGGGGTGCTGGGGGTGGTATTTTATGCCGAATGACGGTCGGAGGTGGCAGGGGACAGGATGGACAGGCGTTCGCTCCAGACCCGACCAGACCGCTCGCTGCTCCGCAACGGGCCGTTCGTCCGGCTGTGGGCGGCCCAATTTATCTCGGTAACGGTTGTTTACAGCCTCAGCCTGGCCGGAACGGTGCTGGTCGAACAACAGACCCACTCCAGCGCCCAGACCGGGCTGGTCATCCTGTCGGCCATCCTGCCCGCCTTCCTGGCTTCCCTGGTGGCCGGGGCGGTGGTGGACCGCTGGGGGCAGGTGCCGGTGCTCATGGTCAGCCATGCTGCCCGCGCCCTGCTCGCCCTGGCTTTCTGGCTGGGCCTCAGCCTCCTGACCGACGGCCCGGCGCTGGCGCTCATCTACGCCGTCAACGCGGCCGGGGCGGCCTTTAGCCAGTTCGCCCTGCCCGCCGAGCTGGCCTTCCTGCCTGAACTGGCAGGCAAGGCCCATCTGGTGTCGGCCAATGCCCTGTTACAGCTCAGCACCCTGGCCGCCGAGGGGCTGGGCATCGTCCTCCTCGGCCCGCTGGTCATCAAGCTCGCCGGCGTGCCGGCGGTGGGGTGGGTCGGTGCCCTGCTCTGCCTGGCGGCTCTGCTGCTGGTGACCACGCTGCCCAGGACCCAACAGGCCCGGGGAGAACCCCCACCCGGCCAGGCTACCCTGTCCCGCCTGGCCGACGACCTGCGGGCCGGCTGGCAGGCCATCGCCCGGGACCGCCTGTTGAGCCTGATGGTGGTCCAGGTCACCCTGGCGGCCACCCTGTTGCTGGTGCTGCTGTCGTTGGTGCCGGGGCTGGTCTCCCGTCACCTGGGGTTGAGCGTGGAAGATGCGCCGTTCCTGATGCTGCCGGGAGGTCTGGGCTTTGTGCTGGGTTCGTTCCTGGTCAGCCGCCGGCCAGGGCGGCTGAGCTGGCCGCTGTGGACAGCGGTGGGCCTCACCGCCCTGGGGGGCAGCCTGGGCCTGCTGAGTCTGCTGAGCAGTGGGGCCGGCCATCTGTGGCTGGTGCTGCCCCTGATCCTGGGGATTGGGATGGCGCTGGCCCTGGTCATCATCCCGGCGCGCACTCTGTTACAACAGCGCCCCCCGGCCCGGCTGCGGGGCCGGGTGATCGCCGCGCAACTGGCCCTGGCCAACGCCGCGGCGGTGCTGCCCTTGCTGATGGGCGGGGTCCTGGCCGACCGGGTGGGCATCCGGCCGGTGATGGGCCTGCTCAGCCTGCTGGCCGTGGGGGCCGGGGCTGTGGGGTTGCACCAGGCGCGGAGTTAGAGCCAGGTGGACCTCACCCCATTCCCCAACCC
>DAOTYI010000180.1:0-17218 GCA_034434895.1 Anaerolineae bacterium | reverse complement strand
GCGTAGGGGACCTCTCCCACCCCCCGGCCCCCTCCCTCTCCGCTGGCGGAGAGGGAGGGGGTGGCCGCAGGCCGGGGGAGGGTGAGGTCCATTCCCTCCTCCACCAGCCGCGCCCGCTCGCCGGCTGGGGTGGTGAAGGCGATGCGACGGATCGGAAGCTTCTCTAGATAGGATTGGTTGAGATCATCAACTAGGTAGTTCGTACACCAATAGTTCATTAGCTTCGAGCAGAGCAGCGAGCAAAGGCATAGCAGATCTCGATTGTTGTCAGTCGTTGAGATTATGAGCTGGAGAGTTTTCATTCCGGCCGAATCTGTCCGCCCATCCCATGATGCTACCAGCCTTTGCACCCAACGCAGCTTCTGTATACGAATAGTCCAGATTTTTGGATGCGTGTAGTAGTCAACAAGCTTGGTTTGCGTCAATATGCGACTCAGAGTAGGTATTCCTTGCTCTGTTGAAAACCGTTCCATGTGTTCGGGGAAGAGGATCCAAAAATCGCCATCAGCGTCAGCCTGCATGGCGTACTTGCTTCCTTCTTCTCCCCTAGAGATAGAGAACTTTCCAGATAGCCTTCCTAAGCACCGAGATACTCTCTCGATGCTTGTGATCACAGACTGTTCCTCTACCGAAGACAAATATCCAACTACCATGTTCGGACGAGTTTCCCAGTGAGACTGAGGAACCAGCGTATCACGTGACCACTGTTCGTTCGCAAATAAGGTTAATCGGTCCTCAACCGAGACCGCGAAGCGGTCTATCTGGCGATGCCTTATTTTGTGGGTCTCGGAGGCAGTGCCTTTTGAAAGCCTGTAGATCAAACACCAAGTGTCGCGGGCTTCTGGGAACACGGGTCCCGTCTCGATCAACTCATAGATTGTTGTTCGGAGAAAAAGGTGCTGCCTCAGTGAGCTCAAATCATCTTTCCGCAGGAAAGTATCTGGCACAATAAAACTACATATTCCTGCGTTACTGGAGCACCGAACCGCGATTTCCGTGAATAAAGCATATGAATCTTGACTTGGGGTGGTAGCTGACTTGAAATGTTTGGCAAAATAACGTCTCTCACCATTATCTAACTCCGCACCCCACGGCGGATTCCCCACCACCGCATCGAACCCCGGATTCTCCTTCCACGTCGCCCGCTCCAGGTCAATGAACACCTCCGGAAACTCCAGGTCCCAGTGGAAGAAGCGCTTCTCCTCGTACAGCCGGCGGGCTTCGCGGATGACGGTGGTGTAGGGTTCGCCCACGGTGTCGGGGCCGGCCTGAAGGGCATCGGGGCCGTACAGGCGCAGGAACTCATCGGCCAGCTTCACGCCAAAGTGACGAGCTACATAGATGTCCAGAAGCTGCTTGTAGGGCTTTGCCGCCTGGTCGAACTGGCGGAACAGGCGCTCGCTCTCCTCCACCTCGGCAAAGGTGGCGTCGGAGAGCAGGCTGATGCCGCGCATGATCTCGGCTGCCTGCAACAGCCCGGCAAAGGGGCCGCCGAACAGGGGCAATTCACTGCTCAATTGCTCGTGGGCCTCGCGCGCCGTAGCCCCGATGAGAGAGTTACCGCAGCGCAGATGGTGGTCCAGGAAGCTCAGCGGCGCACCAATGGTGAAAGAATGCAGCCACAGGCTGACCTTGGCCAGCTCCACGGCCATGGGGTTCAGGTCCACGCCGTAGATGCAGCGCTTCATCACCACGCGCTGTAGAAGCTGCGTGTCGTCCAGCCGGCCGGGGTCAATGGCAATGCCCTGGCGCGCCAGGCTGGCCACGATCTCCTGGCGGATGCGATCGAGCATGTTCAGCACCGGGTTGTGCTCTGGATATTGATTGAGAATTTCGATCAGCCCGTCGGTGAGCAAGTCCACCGCCTCCACCAGGAAATGGCCGCTGCCCATGGCCGGATCGCAGACCTTGATGTCCAGCAGCGTCTCGCGGGCCTGGTGCTCCAGCCGCTCCAGCTCCTGGCGCAGGGCGGGGATACCGGCGGTGCGTCGCCCATCCGCCAGTTGGCGGCGCACCTCGGCGATCTTGGTCATGAGTTCGTCGAACCGCTGCGCCCGCTCCTCCAGGATCGGTCCCACGGTGTGCTGCACGATGTACTTGACGATGTAATCGGGAGTGTAGTAGGAACCGGTGGCCTTGCGTTCGCCCTTGTCGGTCTCCAGGTGGACCTGGCCGCTGGCGGCGTCATCCACCACCAGCCGGTGTTCCAACAACCCCTCGTAGATGGCCCCCAGGTGGCGCACACCGATGAAGCCGTAGTCTATGGGTTCGCCCTCGGCGCGATAGAGCAGGTCCAGGGCCGGGGCCAGGAAAGCATCAGACACCCTGTGCCGGTCCAGGAACCGGTTGGCGCGGTGCTTCTCCTGAGCGGCAGGGTCCCTGAAATCGAAGTGGAAAAGCCCGCCGTTGTAGCGCGGCAGCCCCAGCCCCCGGTCACCCCGATCCACCAGGCGGAAGAGGTTGAGCAATCGGTCGTAGAGAGCCGTGGAGGTCTGTCCCAGCGGCTCTCGGCGATCAATGCGACGGGCTAATTCCCGGGCCATTTGCGTCAGGCTTTGGGCCTGATAGCCCGGGCTGTCCATCGGCAGGAGATTGCGCGCTTCGGCGTAGAACAGGAAGAGAAGTTTGTACAGCAGGGAAAGGGTGGCTTCGTAGATCAGGCGCTGGGCCTCTTCACTGGTGACGCCCTCGCCATGCGCGGCGCCATAGGCTACGAAGCCACCGGATACAAAAGGGAACACCTCCTCGAAGATGAGCTCTTTCAGGCGGGCACCGATGACCCGGGCATAAGTGGCGCTGCCCTCCCGCACGCGCTCCAGGAAATTGCGGCCCTGGGCATCTTTGAGGAAAGCCTGGCGGCGGAAGAAAAGCCAGAAGTACTTGAAGCGTTCCAGATCGCCGGATTCCAGCAGCTCCACCAGGTCCACCTCGTAGAACTCGGTAGCGGTGGAGGAAGCCTGGCGGTAGTAGAGGCGCCAGGTGCGACCGTTGGTCAGGATGCCCCAGTCCACTCCGGTGCCGGTGAGGTAGTTGACCATCTGGAAGCTGGGGTTGGTGTTGCGGAACTCATCGCGGGGGTCATCGCGGGAGACCCCGCTCAGCGGACGCTCCCAGTACTTGGCGTCGGCAATGGCCAGCGCCCGGGCGTAGAAGGCAGGTTCGTCGTCCTGCAAGGGGTAAGCCCCGGCCTTGGCGGCTTCGTCGGCGAAGAGGGTATAGTCCGGGCGTCGGATGCGTCCGGCGCGGCGGGTGGGGGTCTGCGGGATGTAAGCGAAGCCAAGAATCTCCAAGACGGGGCGAATGAATTCGGTCTCGGTTTGAGCCTCGTTAAGGCCGGGCAGGATGTCTCGCCTGGCCTCGTACAGCGCCCGCAACCGCGCGAAGGGTTGGGCAACTTCTGCTCCCCACTCAGGATGCTCCTGGATGCGGTGCTCCAGGTAGTGGGTGGAGAAGAGGGATTTGGATGCCGGCCTGGGGCGCTCAGGCCGTAGCGGGGCGGGTGGTGGTTCTGGTAATCCCGGTGGCTCACCACCCTCCGACGAGGGCTTCATCACCGGAGGCAGAGTCGGTTCCGGCATAGCGGGCTCTGCGGGTGGTGTCGCTCTCACCGACTCCGGGGCTTTGGTCTGTTCCTCCGGCGGCGCGGTGGCCGTCGGCTGCTGCTCCTGCTCAAACAGCGGTTCTGGGGGTACCAGGTCAACGGCGACCGGTTGGCCTCTGCTTGTGCGCTCAAAGGAGGGCGGTGCACTCTTTTCCTTCTCCTCGCACGGGGCCATCCTGCCTTTTCTCTTCTGCAGGCTGATGCCCGGGGATCGCACCCGATCACCAAACTCCGGGCGGAACAGGTATCTGCCTCCACCCAGCGGCTCAAAGGCCAATCGCCGCCACAGTTCCCAGGCGATGGTGGCTTTGCTGGTCAGCCGGCCCCGGTCATCGGCGAAGTGGATGGCCTGGAACAAGTCCCCGGCAGTCACGTACAGCGGCTGCCGGTCCTTCTCCTCCCACCACTCGCAGCACTTTTCATACATCAACTGGAAGATGCCGGCCCCAGCTTCCTCTGCCTGCCGGAACAGGGCATCCAGGTCCTCCCACCGGGCGTCGGCGATGAAGACATCTTGCGCAATTTGGTAACGCACCGGTTCTTCGACTTCTTCGTACTCAAGCGTCCCGTCCTCTGTCAGGAAGACCCGTCGCACCAGGACCCGTTGCTTGCCCTCAACCGGTTTGGTGCGAATCTCGTACTCCTGCTCGCTGCCTCGATGGGAGATCACTAATTTGGCCCCGGGGTAAATCCCATGATCGTGGAACACCTGGTACATCTGGGGCGAGCCCAGGATACGTCCCTGATCCCAGTCTACCCAGGCCGGGAACGATTCCTCCTCGCCGCCAAAGCGGTGATAGAAGGTGACCGCATCGGCCTCCGATGCCCGCGGCGGGAACAGGCGCTGCAAAGCGCGCGTCAGAGGCAGCCAGTTGCCGTAGTAGTGCTGCGCCTTCAGCGTAATGATAGCGTTTTGGAGACGGTTTCGCCGCCAGGCCTCCAGGTCCTCTGCAACGGCTTCTCCTGCTCGTAGCTCCTCTTCTCCCTCAATCGCCTCTTCCTTTTCGTCCTCTTCAACCAACGTCACGCCATCCGGGAGGGTGACCACATTCTGCTCACGGGGCCCCACCAGCACCGGCCGCTCTTGCAGTTCCTGCCACTCTGCCTCCAATATCCAGCCATCACCAAGCCAGCGCGTTTCCCGACACCGCTGCAGCGCTGCGTTTAGGGCGAACGCCTTCAGCAGATAGGCCTTACTGCCGTCGTTCTCCTGGCCCCATATCGCTTTCACCAGCTCTTCCGTGGGACAGGGGTCAAGGACACCATCCCTCAACCGCCCATGGAGCAACGGCCATACCTGAGCCAACTCCCCATCCCTCACCTCTGGCAGCATCTCGGCCAGGCACCAGTGATCACCCTGGGCGTCCTGGAACCACACAAAGCGGTCATCGGCGCCCAATGCCTCCTGCACCGCCATCCGAATGGCAGGGCCATGCTCTTTGATGATCCGGCCCACCTGCTCATCGGTCACGGGCTGGCGATCCTCGGCCGGCGCTCCAGGAACTTCGGCAGCCATGTGTCGCTCCGTGCCATCCGGCAGGGCCAGCGTCAGGATTTTGAAGGGGCCCTGTTTGGGATTACCACCGGCTTTTACTGCCTTGACCGTCGCCGACCGGCTGTGGAAGCGGATGGTCTCACCAGCGGCGTACTGAGCCCCTGGTGCATACAGGCGCTCTCCCGCTTCAGCCTGCAAACGGGCTCGCATAGCGGCCCGGGCCAGCAGGTTCACATGTACTGGCCGTCCCGTCTCGCGGATCACCTGCGCCAGCGCGTCCAGGTTTACATCTTTAACGGCCATCTCCGACCAGGTACTCATCCTCCTAGCTCTCCCAATTGGGCCCTCCGGCAATGCTGCCCACTCAAATTGGATCTCCTGCTTTTAACCAAAGCCCGCTCAGGTTTGAGGCCAGGCGAGCCCTTGTGAGCCGGGGTGCCTGCTTCGCACCCTGGCCACGCCTCGATGGTAGGGAGCGCACGGCCGTGCGCCCCATTGGCATCAAGTTAAGGCGCGAGCGATTGGAAATCGCACCGGGTAGCCGAAGGCAATGGTAGCCGAAGGCAATGGTAGCCGAAGGCAATGGTAGCCGAAGGCAATGGTAGCCGAAGGCAATGGTAGCCGAAGGCAATGGTAGCCGAAGGCAATGCCTTCGGCTACCCGGCCGTCCGCCTGCGCGGACGGAGGCATCCACGCCGGTGGATGCCTGGCCGCAGGCCCCTGAGGTGCGACTTGAGTCACTTAACTTGACGCATATGGGGGGTAAGGGTGAGGTCGAATCGAACATGGTCGAGCTCTAATGCCTTCGTGGGAGACTTTTCAGCTCAGCAGCAGCCAGGCCGCAAAGGCCGCAGCCGCCAGCACCAGCAGGAGCACGGCCAGCCGTCGCCACAGGAGGTAGCTCTTCACCGCCCGACCGTGGGCGTGATGCCGGGCTGCACCCCGGCTCAATGCCGCCACGTTGGCCGAAGGGTAGCCTTTCACCCGCGCCAGCCACCAGGCCCGGGCACAAAAAGCGTATTGGCCCACCTCGCCGGCCCGGATGATGTCATCCTCTCGATCCAATTTCAAGCTCCAACTTTTTCTCAAACTCTTGCAGCGCCGCGCGCATCATCTCCTGCCGGATGGCCGTGGTCAGGTCGCCACGGGTGCGCTCCACCACGCCGCGTAACAGATCGGTATTGCGCCGCAGGCCGCCGGTGATCGCCTCGGGGAAATCCATGGTCATCAACCGGTCATACACCTCGTCCATCATCCCCAATATCTGCCCGGCGCGTTCCAGCTCATTGCGGCGCATCAGGTCCAGGGCGTGGCGGCGCAATTCGCTGGCCGCTTCGGCCAGGCCGTTGAGATAGGCCGCCGGTTCGACGCCCAGCTCGGACGGAGCTGGCAGGTCGCCATCGGTCATGAAAGCATAGACCCCCTGCGCTTCCACATACTCTTTGAGGGCGTCCTGAACATACCCGGTGTAGTACAGATCGGGATAGGGCTCCAGGTCGGCTTTCAGTTGGCGGACTGCCTCGCCGGCCGTGGTCAGTTGTGTCCGGGCCTCATCCAGATCGCCGCGATGGGCAGCGCGGATGGCGTTGGCGCAGTCGCGGATCAACGCCCGGGAGCGTTGCAGGGCCACGTCGCGGGCAGCGTTCCGCGCTTCAAGTTCGGTCCGGATGGCTTCAAGGATGATCTCTATTTTTTGCATCATGGCTCCTGGAAGATCAGGCTGCGCAGCACGGCCAGGTTCTGCCTGTCCTCGGCCAGATCGGGGCCTTTGTTGGTTTCGAGGGCCATCGGGATGCCGTAGAAACGCGGATCGTTCACCAGGAACCGGAAAGCCTCCAGGCCGAGCAACCCCTGGCCGATGTGGTCGTGGCGGTCCACCCGGCTGCCCAGCTCCTTTTTCGAGTCGTTGAGGTGGATGGCCCGCAGCCGGTCCAGGCCGAGCACCAGGTCGAACTCGGCCCAGGTGGCCTCATATCCCTGCCGGGTGCGCAGCTCATAGCCGGCGGCGAAGGCGTGGGCCGTGTCGAAACAGATGCCCAGGCGTTCGGGCTGTTTCACCCCATCAATCATGGCCCGCAGTTGGCCAAAGGTATGCCCCAGACTATCCCCCTGGCCGGCGGTCACCTCCAGCCACACCTGCACGGCATAGCCCGGCAGGCGGGCGTGCACCTGGTCCAGCGCGGCGACAATGCGGGCGATGCCGGCCTCCTCACCCGCGCCCATGTGCGAGCCGGGGTGCAGCACCAGCCCCGGCAGCCCCAGCCGCTCACAACGCTCCAGGTCATCGGTCAGGGCATCCAGCGACCTGTGCCACAGTTCGTCATCGGGTGTGGCCAGGTTGACCAGGTACAGGCTATGGGCAAAGACCGGCCAGATGCCGGTCTGGCCGACGGCCGTTCGAAAGTCGGCAACCTCCTGGCCGGTCAACGGTTTGGAGACCCAGCGGTTGGGCGACTTGACAAAGATCTGCACCGTGTCGCAGCCCACCGACCGGCCGCGTTCCAGCGCCCTGGCCACGCCGCCGGCGATTGACTGGTGAGCACCCAGCAGTATCTTTTTCTCCCGCATGGTCACCCTCCTGGGATGTAGGGCAACGGCTCGCCGTTGCCCTGCTCTGCCCTGTGCGTCTCAGTGGCCGCCTGGTCTTCAAAGAGGGCCAGCACAAAGAGCAGCGACGACAGCCGGTTCAGGTAGCGCACCAACTGGTCGTTATCCGGCCGGTGGTCGCCGGTCAGATGGACCATCAACCGCTCGGCGCGGCGGACCACCGTGCGCGCCAGATGGAGCGCCGCGCCAGGCAGGCTGTTGCCGGGGACGACGAACTGGCGGGGCATCGGCACCAGCGCCTCCAGCCCGGCGATCCACCTCTCCAGGCGGTCCACGTGCGCCGCTGTGATGCGGTCGGCCAGGAGGTGACCGGCCTGGCCGGTGGCGACCAGTTCGGCCATCAGCAGCGGCAGGTCGCGTTGCACCGCCAGCAGGATCTCCCCCGTGCCGGGCGTACAGCCGCCGGCCCGGGCCAGCCCCAGCGCTGCCTGCGCTTCGTCCACCGTGCCGCAGGCTTCGAGGCGTGGGTCGTCCTTGGGCACCCGCTCCGGGCCGAGCAGCCCGGTCGTACCGTCATCGCCACGACGGGTGTAGAATGGGGAACCGGGCATCGCTTACTCGCTGAGCGCCTCGATGATCGTCCGGCAAAAGGCCGGCAGGTCCAGCGGCATCCGCGAGGTGATGAGGTTGCCGTCGCGCACCACTTCGGCATCCACATACTCTGCCCCGGCGTTGATCAGGTCATCCTTGATGGCAAAAAAGCAGGTCGCCCGCCGGCCTTTGAGCACTCCCGCCGAGGCCAGCATCCAGCCGGCGTGACAGATGGCAGCCACCACCTTGCCCTGGTCGAACGCCTGGCGCACCAGGTTGACCATCGCCGGATAGCGGCGCATCAGGTCGGGGGCGTAGCCGCCAGGGATGACCACCGCATCCAGATCGGCGACAGAGACCTGGTCGGCCACGGCATCCACCTGCACCGGGTAGCCCATCTTGCTGGTGTAGCTGTCGGCGCTGCCGGTGCCGACGACAAAAGTTTCAGCCCCTGCCTCGCGCAGCCGCAGCAACGGGTACCATAACTCCAGCTCCTGATACAGATTCTCGGCCAGTATGGCCACACGCTTTCCCTTCAGTTGCATGGTGACTCCTCCCATGATTCTTCTCTGATCCGTATCTGTTTACCGCGTCTCAGAGCTGGTCTGAAAAGGTTACCACAAAGACACAAAGGGCACAAAGAACACGAAGGAAACGAATAAAACCACATGGCGCCCTTGGTGCTTTTCAGACACGCTCTCAGCTACACCGCAGAGACGCCCAGAACAGGGTCAGGCAATAGAAGGCTCAGGGTCCCGCCGCGATCTGCCGCCACAGGAACCAGGCCCCTTTCCGCTGCCCTGGCCCCTGTGGGGCGCGATCGTAGTAGAGGTCAAAGACCTCCCCTTCGGCCGTGCGGACGCGATAGTAATCCCGTCCCACGCCCCAGGTGCCGCGTCGCTCGGCTGCCCTGGCCCGATAGGAGCCTCGCTCCTTGATGTAGAAGGCCAGGCTCTTGCCGCGCAGGTGGTAATCGTGCCATTCCCGCAGCACAGCCACCACCTGGTAGGTCTGCCCCTCCCAGATGAATCGGTCGGGCGGGCCGGGCCTTTTTTCCAGCGCTGGCGGCCGGTTGTGCATGACCTCTATTCTGGCGCCGATAAAGCGGGCCGGCAGGTCAGATTCCATAGCGTCTCCTGGCACTTGTTTACCGCGTCTCAGATACACCGCAGAGACGCAGAGAGCGCCGGGGAGATAAATCAGGCCGGAGTCGAGGCTTCATTAAAGGCTCCACTCCCATTGAAGACTCCGCCCCCGTTTGCTTACCTGACAGGACTTATGCAATTGACCCGGCAGGCTGACCAAAGGCACCAGGACACGAAGGATGACGTGGTTTTCAGCCTGGCTCTCAGAACAGCGGAAGCTGCGCTGTCTCGCGCTCCACAATCGGGTCCAGGCCGACGATAGCCCGCAGGGCGTACTCGTCCACTTCCGGCTGGGCGGCCAACTGGCGCACATGCCGGTATTTGATGAACCCCCAACCCATCTGTTCCACGGCTTGCTGCCACAGGGGGTTGTGGGTCAGTTTGTAGCTGACCAGCGCCGCCCGGCCGCCGGGAACCACCAGGTAGGGGGTGGCTCCCTGCAGCCGGTCGCTCAGCGCCAGGGCCTCACCCACCGCCGCTCGCCAACGCACGACAAAGGCGGCGCAGACCTCCACCCCCTTAAACCAGGCAGCGTCGAACGGTTCCCAGGGCGCAGCCTGGTACCCCAGCCGTCGACCCAAGGCCAGCAGGTGCTCGATCATGGCCTGGCGTTCGGCCTGGCGGGCCTGGGGCAGGTCCTCGGCGCGGAGTTGCCAGTAGCCGGGCGTCGGCTGACAGCCATAGCTCGCCAGGCAGGCAGCCACCAGCGCTGCGTCGGGCGTCAGGCGGCCTGGAAAGCGGGCATAAACAGCCCGGGTGAAATCGGCTTCGGTCAGCGCCAGGGCATCATGCAGCACCTGCCAGGCAGCCTCCTCCACTCGATCTGACAGCGGCGGGACCTGGGGAAGAGATGCCTGCTCCCATCCGGCCAGCCACCACAGCTTCTCCACCTGTCCGCCGGCCGGCAGCAGCACAAAGGCCGGCGATTCCAGCGCCGCCCCCACCGCCTGGGCGACCAGGTCCAGAGGGGCCGGGCCTTCCCCTTCCGTCTCTGCTGCCCTGGCGGGCAGTCCCGCCTCGGCCAGCCGGCTGTAGATGGCGGCGTGCAGGCTTTCCCAGGGGGTTGGCTCGCCCCGCGCCCGGATCGTCTCGACAGCCACCTCCGTCGCTACACGGCGGATCTGGGCCTGCAGCGGTTCTGGCGAGGCCGGAACAACCGTCTGAAATGCTCCACCCAGAGCTTCAGGGCGCAGGGCCGGGGTCAACTCCAGGCGGTAGTCGGCACCACACTGCACCAGCGCGGCCACGCCCAACCGGGCCTGGCCGGCTGCCAGCAGCAACGCCTCGACCAGAGCGGGCCGTTGCCCGGTCAGGACCAGCACCAGCCGGCCCTCATCGCGCAGCAGACTGCCCAACAGCCGCAGCGATCTGGCCATCACCCGCGCATACCAGGCCGGGTCGGGCGTCCGTTGCCGAAGCAGGGGGCGCAGCGGCTCCGCTGCCTCAGCCCCCAGCAACCAGGCCCCCCACAGGTAGGAAAGCGACCAGGCAGCCGAATCCAGGGGGGGCGGGCTGGTCAGGATCAGGCGCATACTGCGCGGGGGAAGAAGGCGGGGCAAGTCGCGGACCAGCGCCTGGCCGACGAAACCGGCCCCGGCCTCACCGGCCGCCTGGAACTCTGTCAGGCTGTCAATCAGCCCCATCAGCGGCCTGCCGGCCAGAGCCTGCCAGCGGGAAGCAGCCTCTTCAAAGGCGCGCCATACATTGCGCTCCAGGTAGCGGCCAGGACGGGCCAATCCGCGCCGACGGGCCATGCTGTCGGGCAGCGGAGCCAGCGCCGAACAGCGGTCCAGGCAGTCCAGCAGCAGGACCTTGAGCGCCCGTTGCAGCGGCCCGGCGGGGAAAAGAGCCTCGATCTTGAGGCTGAGTTCGGCCAGGGCGTAGAGGTTGCGCGACGAGTAAAGCTCCAACAGCATTTCGACCCGTGGCCGGAGCGCATCCCCTTCAGGATGGGGGGCCACCCGGTCCAGGATGTAATGGTAATGCATCCCTCGCGCCGGGGTCTGGGCCAGCCGCTCCAGGTCCTCAGCATCCACCGCTGCCCGCCCATCCCAGGCACAGGCCCCGCAGCGCAGAGCTTTGGCCACCGGTGTGCCCTGGTCCCGGTCCCAGATGAAATAGTCAGCCACGACCGGGCGCAGGCAGGCCGGACAGGTCGTGGCATACAACCCTTCCAGGTAGTGGCGGAGGGGTACGCCCTGCTTCAGGCTGTCGCCCAGCCGCGCCACGGCTGCGTCCAGCTCCCGTGCCGGCAGGGGCGACAGCTCGGCCTGGACGACCAGGACCAACAGCGGGTCAAAGTTCAGCGCCAGCACCCGCCGTCGTGCCGCGATAATCTCGCGCACCACAGCCGGCCCCTGGCAGTAAGGCACCAGCACCACCTCCCCCGGCGCGGTATAGGCCTCCACATAGACTTGAGCCACACCCACCGGGATGGGCCAGCGCAGGTGAGAGACAACGGCGTTCTCTTTGCCCGGCTCGCCGGGGACAAAATAGTCAATCGGCTCCATCTCATCCTGAAGTATACCATAAGGGCAGAGAATGGACAAGCACAGCCGGGTGCGACAGGCGCAGACCTATCGGATCGCCCGCGCCATGTGCAGCAGGAACAGGGCCAGAACCAGGGCATAGGTCAGGGCCAGGGCCACATAAAACCCTTTGGCGCCGAACAGGTAGGGCCGGCCCTCGGCCATGCGGCTCAGCAGCAGGTCGGCTTTGTCCCGCGTCCTGAGGGTGTAAAAGGTGCGGAACTGCAACTCGCCGGCCAGCGGCCTGCCGTTCAAACAGGCGCTGGCTCCCTCCAGGACAGCTTCTGGGCTGTAGCGGACGGCAACCCCTTCTCCTTCCAGGTAGAAATAAAAAGTCTGCCCTTTCGAGTGGCGCAGCGGTGGGAACTCAAAGCCATAGGGCACCCCCTGCTGGATCTCGCCGGTGTTCAGATGCGCCGTCCACAGGTCGGTGGTGGCAGCCGGATCGGTTTTGAGGTGAAACGTGAGCTGCCGGCTGCCCCCCGTTGCAGGCCGGTCGAGCATGACTTCGATGCGGTACAGGCCCGGCAGTGGGGCCGTGAACTGCTGGCCCACCTGCGTCTCACCGCTCACCTGTAGCGGTGGACCATCGCCAGCCGGGTTGCCCCACGGCGGGACCGTCAGGCGATCCAGCGAGGTTTTGACGACCAGGGCCAGGGCCACCAGCCACACGACCAGCGAGGACAGAGCTACCAGATACCCCCTGTTCAGGGACCTGTCCGACGGCGATAGAGGGTCAGCCATAAGGAACTCCGATTTGTAAACTGACGGACCGCCAGGTAATCCGCCTGGAACCAGTCGCTTTCTGCCACGGCGGCAAAGCTGTCACCGTGGAGGAGCAGATAGTCAGGCCGGTAGTGTTGAATGGCCCAGGCTGCCGATTCCTGATAGGTGGTGGTCGAGATGAAGCGGCGGGCCACATCCGGCTGAATCAACCCGGCAAAATCCACCATGGGCCGTTGGGCATAGTAGCCGATGATGCCCACCTCCAGCGCCCCGACCGTGGCCTGTGGCGGCGTGTGGGTCGCCAGCCACTGGCCGATCTCACGGTAGACCTCCAGCCGGGGGTCCGGGCGCCAGCCGGCCTCCACTGTGCCCATCAGCAACGGCGCGATCAGGATGATCAGGGACAGGCCTGTCAGGCCGGTGGATACCGCCTGGGGCAACCTGAGCCGGGCCGGCAGGCGGAGCAGGGCCACCATCCCTTCGGCCACCAACAGGACAAAGGCCGGGACCAGGGGGGCGTAATACCAGAAATAGCGGCTGACGCGCAGCAGAGTATAGGCCAGGAAGTAGAGAGCCGTCCACAGCAGCAACAGCGCCCAATGGCGGTCCCGCAACACCACCCGCCCCAGGCCGATCCCGGCCAGGGCACCGTGCAGCCAGTAGAGCGGTTGGCGGCCAAACTGCCGCACCAGATCCACAAAGCCGGCCCCAAAGCGGGTGCTGATCGCCATCTCCCCCTGCTGTTGCTTGACGAGCAACGTGACCGGCAACGGGGTGCCGAAATAGAGCCACAGACCGCCATACCAGACCCCCAGCAGGGCCGCATACAGCCCCATCGGCGGCCACAGCGCGGCCAGGTTCCGCTCCGCCGGGCGAAGGCAGCGCGGCAAATGATAGAGGGCCAGCGCCCCACCTGCCACCAGCCCGTCGGGCCGGACCATCGCCGCCAGGGCCAGGGCCAGGGCCGCCAGCTTCAGGCAAGCACGGTCATAGGCGTAGAACCCGGCCAGGATAAGCAACAGATACAGGCAACTCTCGGCCCCAAAGGTGGTGAGCAGCAGAGGAAAGAGGCTCAGCAGCAGGGCCGCGATCATCCCCGTGGCCTTTTGCCCCCGGCGCAGCGCCCAGGCCAGGAGGAGGGCTGCGCTGCCCAGCAAGGCGGCGGCACTCAGAGCATTGCTGAGGAGTGGCAGACGATGGCCGGCGGGATCGGCCCAGAGGGAATTCAGCCCGGCCAGCAACAGGGCGTACAGAGGAGCTGTGGTGCTGAGCGTCCGCTGTCCGGGGTTATACACAAACCCGTGGCCGGCCAGCAGGTTCCGGGCGTAGCGAAAGGTGATGTAGGGATCATCATAGCCCCACCGGCCCAGGAGCGAAACCAGCCCGATCAGGGTCAGAATGCCCAGACCAAAAGCGGTGATGGCCTGCCAGCGGTCCAATCTCTGAACAGCAGTTCCAGATGATTGAACAGGTTGATTCAAGATGAAACCACATATCAATGACCTGGCAGCCTGTCGGCGAGGCGATCTGGAGTTAAGGCTTTAGCCGGTTTCAGCCGGAAACACACCTGTTTTCACCGGCTAAAGTCTCCGCTCCGACAGGCTGCCAGGTAGCCGGATTTCCACCTGTTCTCTGCGTGCCCGGCGGCGAAAAGAAGAGAGTCGCCAGGATGACGACTCTCTCCGCACGACCATCCCCCCAGAACGGGCCTGGATCAGAATCCGGAGCCATCACTCCGGAGCCCCTCAGTTCGCTCAACCGGGCCGGGAGTTGGAGCGATCCCCTATACCAGGCGAGCCAGGTCGGAAGCAGCCCGCCGCATATCCAGGAACACCAGGCCCAGCTTGGCATCCTGTCGCGCCAGGGCAGTGAGCACCGCTTCTTCTCCCACCGACATCAGGATGACGTAGCCGTTCCCCCCCCTGATATAGACCTGATCCAGCATCCCCCGCCCCAGTTCACCGGCAATCCGCTCGCCGAGGCTAAGCATGGCTGCACTCATGGCCGAGACGCGATCCTCCTCCACGTCCGCCGGCAGGTCGGAAGCGATGATCAGGCCATCCACACTGACCAGAGCTGAGGCCTCAATGTCGGGGGTGCTGACTCTCAAATCTCGCAGGCGAGCGGTCATCTGTTCTGTGCGCGATCTCATGGTCTTCTTAGCTCCTTTCTTGAGACATCGCTATAGTTTGAAGCTGTTATATCATAGCACAGATCGCTACGGATGTCAACAATGAGCAAGGCGAATTGCCTTTTCGGCCCGATCGTGGTATAGTAATTCTAACAGGGTAGTTGGAGATTGCCCTTTCTCGAGCCTGGAGCTTGTTGGGAAATTGCGGATCATAGTCTGGCGCCGGACTGTAGTTCACCTGGAAAAGAAAGGAGAGGTCTATGTCGCCCTGGCTCAAAGCAGGATTGATCGGTGCCGTCGTCATGGTTGTGCTCGATCTGGTGGGCCTGATCCCATGTGTGGGAGTGATTGCCTGCATTGTGGGGTTGCTGGCCTACATCGGGATCGGAGCCCTGGCTGCCTATTGGATGCCACCGCTGCGAACGGCTGGCCCGGCGGCCGGGCAAGGAGCTCTGGCTGCCGGCCTGGCATCCCTGATCAGCGGCATCGTCAACACGGTGCTCTTTCTCATCCAGACAGCCGTCGCCGGCTCGGCCCGGATTCTGTCCCAGATCCCGGCCGAGACACTCCGCCAGTTGGAGGAGGCGGGAGTGGACCGCCAGATACTCGAGCGGTTCGCCGGGCCGGGTGGCGCGCTGCTGGCCGGCAGCTTTTGCTGTGCAGGCGGGCTGATCCTGGCCGCCATTCTGGGAGCGATCGGCGGCGCTGTCTTGGCCGCTATGAAATCAGACTAAATGCGGAAACCCAAACGAGGCTGCCACCTGATGGTGACAGCCTGTTTGAAGCTGTCTGAAGGATGAAGCAATGGCTACCATGAACGATTTCGACCCGGACGCCATGCGCTGCCCCGAATGTGGCACCCTCATGGGTCCGAAAGACGCGGTTTGCCCTGGATGCGGAATCGAGTTTGGCTTTTTCTGCCCGCAGTGTGACAGGGAAATCTCCGCCGAGGCGACAGTCTGCCCTCACTGCGGGGCGGAGCTGGACGAAGGCTTTGAAGATGAAATCCTCGAGCTGGAAGAGGAGGAGGAAAAAGTTCCTCTCCAGCGGGCCGACTATTGCGACAGTTGCGGCGAACCGATCGACGAAGAGGATGAGGTCTGCCCTTCCTGCGGTGTAGACCTGTGCCCCGATTGTGGTCACCCTCTCGATCCCGAAGACGAAATCTGCCCCTACTGCGGAGCCGAGTTCGTCTTCTCCTGCCCCGAGTGCGGCGAAGACCTGCCCCCCCAGGCCGATGTCTGCCTTCACTGCGGCTTCGAGTTTGAGGCAGGGGGGGAGTGAACGGCGCCGACGAGGATTCGGCCATGTCTGGAGGGTCCGATCGCGGCGCCGGGCAGCCTGATACCTTCCGTTGTCCCAATCCAGACTGCGGGGCCGATGCCTGCTATGATGACGGCCTCTGCCCCAGTTGCGGGCAGGTCTATTGCCCTGGCTGCGGCCATCCCCTTGACGACGAGGAAGCCGATGCCTGCCCGGCCTGCGGGCAGGCGCTGACCTTCTCCTGCCCGGGGTGCGGCTTTCCGGTGGCGGCCGGGGCCAGGCTGTGCCCTGAATGCAACCTGCTTTTTGTGCGGCGTTGCCCGGCGTGTGGCGTCCGCATCCTGGACGCACCCCAGGTCTGTCCCGGTTGTGGCCGCCCTCTGGAGCTGGCCTGCCGCACTTCGGCCACCATCTTTGCCACGGCACCGGGATTGGTGCTGGTGCGCTGTCCGGTCTGTGTGGCCAAATTCGCCGTCGAAACAGGCGCCTGCCCCAGGTGCGGCCAGCGGGTATGTCCCGGCTGTTATCTGCTGCTGGAGGAACAGGAATTGACCTGTCCTCATTGCGGATTCCGCGCGGCGCGGCCCTGCCCCACCTGCCACGCCGAGATCGGTCTGGGGGTGGTCGAATGTTCCTGTTGCGGCCAGCCGCTGTGCCCGGTTTGTGGTGCGGCGGTGGGCGAAAACGACCTCCTCTGCCCGGAGTGCGGCACCGGGCTGGTGCTCTGCTGCCCGCGCTGTGGGGCTGAATTGACGCCGGAGATGACCCGCTGTCCTGAATGCGATCTCGACTTCAGCCCCCGTTGTCCGGCCTGCGGCCAGCCGGTGGACCTGAGTCAGGGGCGCTGCCCGGTCTGTGGCCAGGCTCTCTGCCCGGGGTGCGGGGCAGCCGTCGGTGAAGAGGAGATCCGCTGCTCCGCTTGTGGGGTGGACCTGATGCTCTGTTGCCCGGTGTGCGGGGCTGAGGTGAGCCCCACAGCCGACCTCTGTCCGGAGTGTGGTGAACCGTTCGAGGCGTGAGCGGACGGGGGTGAAATGAAACAGGGGCGGACTGGATGTCCGCCCCTGTCGTTGTGGTTCCGATCAGCGTTTGACCCGCTGAAAGGTCAGGAAAAAGTTGGTGTGGACGGTAAAGGCCGGCTGCTCGGCGGTGCCCATGCCCAGGCCGACGATGGTATCGCTGGGCAGGCCG
>DAOTYI010000179.1:0-2301 GCA_034434895.1 Anaerolineae bacterium | reverse complement strand
GGGTTGGGGGATGGGGTGAGGCCCACCCTGGCTGCCATTTATGTTAATTTAACATTGTCGAGATAGTTTCATGACACCCAACCAGACATGGCGCCTGTATAGAACCTTTGTTCTGGGAAACATTATACCAGAACATCTGTTCGATGTCAAGGGGTAAAAGGGGCGGGCGCCAAATTTTAACAAAACTTATGGTCAAAGGCCGACCTTGCGCCGGCGGGTGCGGAATTCGTCGAACTCGGTGCGGAAAGCCATCCAGTCCCGGACCGGCACCACCAGGCCGACCGCATCGGGGCAGAGCATATATTTGCTCAGCCATAGCCGCAGCCAGAAGCGGGGCCGGGGCAGTTGCTCCAGCTCGATGACGATCACCGTGCGGTGCCACAGGGTCCGCAGGAAGCGACGCTGGGTCCAACGTTGCTCAGCAGGGGGGAAGGTACGATAGAATTCGGCCGGACGGCTGGCCTTGACCGCAGCGTAGGGGATCTCCAGGCGCAGAAACGGCAATTGGATCAGCAAGCTGTCTTCCTGGCATTGGGCATAGGCTCTCAGGCGCAGCAGGAAGGTGAGGATCAGGATCAGGCCGCTGGCCACCAGGATGGCAACCAGGTGCGGGCGGTAGCGAACAAATGGCTCAGGGTTCCAGGCGAGCAGGCCTCCGCTCACCACCAGCAGCAAGAGGCTGGGCCAGAAGTTCTGCTCGTTCAGCTCCTGTTGAAACAGCAAGGGATGGCGCCTGCCCCGTGAGGGGCGCTCGATCCTGGGCGGTTGGTTACGCATGGGCGGGTCCCTCCTCCTGACGTTGAGAGCCATCTGGCATGGCCAGGTAGTCATCGCACAGGGTGCGCAAGACACACACCTGGCAACGTGGTTTCCGGCTGGTACATACCTGGCGTCCGTGTCGGATCAGGTTGAGGTGAAAGGCATAATACGCCTCAGGCGCGACCAACCGCTCCAGTTCCCGGTGTGCCTTTTCCCGTGAGACGCCAGGTCCGATCAGCCCCAGCCGTCGGGTGACACGATGGATGTGTGTATCCACCGGAAAAGCCGGCCGGCCCAGGGAGAAAAGGAGCACGATGGCTGCTGTCTTGGGACCCACTCCGACGATAGAGGACAGCCAGGCTTTGGCCTCTTCCACCGGCCAGTCGGCCAGAAAGTCGAGGCTCAGTTCGCCCCGTTCGCGGCTGATGAAGCGCAGCGCCTGTTGGATACGCGGGCCTTTTTGGTTGGCCAGACCGGCCGGACGGATGGCTTCGATCACCTGTTCCAGCGGAGCATCGCGTACCTGCTCCCAGTCGGGCAGCCGGGCCCGCAGCCGGTTGTAGGCCCGATCCCGGTTCTCATCGTTGGTGTTTTGGCTCAGTATAGTGCTGACCAGTTCCGAAATCGGGTCCAGGTGTGTTCGCCCCACCGGCTGGCCGTACTGTTGCAACAGCCGCCGATGGACCTCGGCTGTTTTGTGCAGGCGTTCCTGGTCGGTGTTGTGCATGATCTGCCTCTGCGGTGATTGTACACGACGAGTCACAATTGGTCAAATCAAACCCGGCTCCGATGAACTGCCTACCCTCCCGCAGGTTTGCAAACCTGCGGGAGGGTAGCACTCAACTCTGGCTTTTTGCCCGTGGCCTCCTGCATGGGCCCCTGACGGCTTCCACGGCCCCAAAAAGAAGATTAATTTTTCATTGTGGCGGCGAAGCTGCTGCAATGAAAAATTTTCTTTTTGTTCTTTTGGCCTCGCCGCAGGCGGGTTTTGGAGACTCTCCCGCCCCACTCTGAAAAAGGCCAAACTTCAGGGGGGTAGCAGGTAATTGTCCACAGAGGATGATGAATTACACAATTTCTATCAGGCTGTGGTATAATGGGCAGATAAAGAACAGGCTGATGCCTGAACGAACCGATCGGCAGGCAGATGCAGCTTTCCCGGCATAAGGCCGACGAGAGGGAAAAGCCCGCCTTGAAAAGAGCCATAGGCCTTTAGTCGGGGGCTGATCAGCCCTAAAATACTCCCAAAGGACTATTGAAAAACGTACTGGAGTGTGTTAAACTTGTTTTAGCAAGTTGAGCAGCCTTTCAGTCAGGCAAATACACATTGATAAGGAGGTGTTTCCATGGAACAAGGGACAAAACTTCTCACGGCCAAAGAGGCAGCAGCGTTTTTGCGCATCAGTCTGTTCACCCTGCGCAAGATCGAACAGCAGGGGCTGATCATCCCCTATCGCACGCCAGGTGGGCATCGCCGCTACAGCCTGGAGATGCTGAACGAGTATCTGGAAAAGAGCCGTATCCCCCCCACCCAGGCCTGAA
>DAOTYI010000178.1:0-18877 GCA_034434895.1 Anaerolineae bacterium | reverse complement strand
TCGGCCACCCGTTGCTGGCCGATAGCCCCCATCTCGCGGCGGCGTGTCTGGTCGGCCAGCAGTTCGTTGACCCTGGCTGCCAGGTCGGCGGCGTCGCCGGGGGTGTAGAACAGGCTGGCTGCCTCATCACCGACGACCTCCTGCAAGGCCGGCAGCCGGGGCAGTACCGCCGGCACGCCACAGGCCCAATACTCGAACTCCTTGAGCGTGACCCGCCCCCGCGCACTCTTGACATCGGGCAGGATGACCAGCCCCAGGTCGCTGGCCGAGATGTAGCGAGCCACCTCGGCCTGGCGCACCCAGCCGGAGAAGTAGAAGCGGTCGGCCAGGCCGGCCGCCTGGGCTCGCGCCTTGAGGTCGGGAACGGCGGTGCCATCCCCCACCAGCCAGAAACTGGTACGAGGATGGCGAGCCAGAATGGCCGGCGCGGCTTCAATCAGCAGCTCCGGGCCATCCTGCGGGTCAATGACCCCGTGGAAGAGGAGCACATGATCGGCGTCGGGCGCATATTTCTGGCGCAGATCGGCCACCTCCTGCCGGTAAAAGAGAGCGGTATCCACCCCATCGTGGACAATGCTCACCCGGTCCACCCTGGCACCGTAATCGCTGACCAGGATGTCGCGCATGGCGGCACTGATGGTGATGATCTGATCCGAACGGCGGAGGGTGGTGCGCTCCAGCCAACGCCCGGCGGCAGTGGCGATCTTTAGCCAGCCCCCTTTATAATCCTGCAGATACTCGAACAACAGGTCGGTCAGATCGCAGACGGTAACGGTCCGTGGCCGCAGCAACCGGCCCAACAGGGCGGCGAACCCGGCGGCGGTGTTGTGGGTCAGAATCAGGTCAGGCCCCAGCCGCCAGGCATAGGCGGCAGTGCGCAGGATGTTGAGGGGATAGACAAGGGCATATTTGCGCATCTTGCCGGGGTCCAGGCGGCTGACGCCGGTCAGCGGCAACACCCCCGCCGCGCCCAGTTCCCGTCTGGCCACTTCCCGATCTACACCGAACGAGGCGGCGACATAGACCTGGTGGCCCCACCCGGCCAGAGCGCGGACGATATGGAAGGTGCGGGGCGTGCCGCCGCCGCTGATGGGCACCAGCTCCTCAAAAATGACGACAAGTGCTTTCACAAGCCCAACTCCTCGTACACCCGCTCCATCCGGCCCACCTGGGCCCGCCGGCTATACCGGGCCAGGACCCTTTGCCGCGCCCACAGGCCGGCAACAAGTTTTATTCCTGGCAATAGTCGGGACTCGATTCCCGCAGGACCCTAGCATCTGCCAGAACTCTCTCTCTGACCCAGGTGTTGACGAGCGCCTCAGAGGATGTATGCCTTGTTCTGGCAATCTCGGTCAATCTCTCGGCAAGATCCGCATCAAGGGCGACGAGGTGAACCCGTTGCCTGATCTCCATTTCAAACTCGACTTCTGGCATCTGCTCCAGATAGTCTCCCCAGTCGTGGGTGTCAAAATGCTCGATCAACCGGTCGAGAGACCCAAATTGTGGCAGGCTTCCTGTTTCACTTCCTGTCATATTGCCGCCTTTCCTTCTTTGCCATGTCCCTGGCGCTCAAAACAAGCGCTTCCCTCGCCGCCTTGTAGATGAAAAGCACAGCCAGATACCGCCCTGCCTCTGTCTGCCCCAGGGCGAAGTAGACATCTTCCCCCTCTCTCCTCCCTTTTTCAACAAAGCGAAACCTGGGCCGATTGCTGAACACCTCCTCAACCTCGTACACCTCCACATTGTGCTTGAAGCTCAGCTTGTCTACGACCTCTCTGAGCCAGACGATCCTTTCGATCCTCACACCCCCAGCTCCTCGTACACCCACTCCATCCGGCCCACCTGGGCCCGCCAGCTATACTGCGCCACGGCCTTTTGCCGCGCCGCACGGCCCAGCCGCGCCCGCAGGTCAGCATCGGCCAGCAGGCGGAGGGTGGCCGCCACGAACGCTTCGTCCACCCTCTCGGTCAGCAGGATCTCCTCGCCGTCCACAAACTCCTGCCCCTCGGCGCCCAGGCGGGTGGAGACGATGGCCCGCGCGTTGGCCGCCGCCTCCACGATCTTGAGCCGGGTGCCCGACCCCGCATCGAGGGGCACCAGCACCAGGTCGGAGGCGGAGAGGTAGTCGCTCAGGTTGGGCTGGACACCCGGGCGCGCATCTACAAAGCCGGTAAAGATCATACCATCTCGCCGATAGTTTGTCAATCTCTCAGCTCCCTGGCCGATGATCAGGAAGCGGGCTTCGGGGTAGTGGGCCCAGACCGCCGGCGCGATCTGGTCAGCGATGTAGGCCACGGCGCGGAGGTTGGGCAGGTAGTCCAGTTTGCCGACAAAGGTCAACACCGGCACCTGGTCGCTCAAGCCCAGCGCCCGGCGGGCAGCGGCCGCCCCGGCGGGCCGGTAGTCGAACAGCTCGGGGTCCACGCCGTGGGGGATGATCGTAAACCGCTCCGATGGCACATGGTACAGGTCAATCATGAAATCGCGATCCACGCCGGACAGGGCCACCACCCGGTCGGCGGCGCGGCAGGCCCAGCCCTCCAGCCATTTCAGGAGCTTCAGAAACGGGCTGGTCAGGCCCATGCGCACAAATTTCTGATACTCGACATTTTCCTGCATCAGCACCACCGGCACTCCCAGTCGCTTTCGCAGCCAGAGGGCCGCCGGCGCGGTCCACAGCAGTTCGGCCTGGATGACGTCGGGCCGGAAGCGACGGGCCATCTGCCAGGCAGCCTGATAGTAGAGCGGGTTGAACAACAGCCCCTTGTAGCCCAGCCGGTCCAGGGGGGACTCACGGCAATAGCGGATGACCAGATTGGGGCTGTGCAGGTCCGGCTTCCCCCGCTGCGAATAGAGGGTACAGAGCAGAGCCGCAACCCGGTTGCTCTCGGACAGGAATTGCAGGGTGTGGTAGATGGCTGTGCTGCTGCCGTGGACCGGGGGAAAGATGTCGCACGGCGACAGGACCAGGAGGGTGCGCATCGCCGTTAGCCGACCAGCGCCTTCTCCGCCAGCTCCCGCTCAACCTGGGCAAAGCGGTCCTCGGCCCGCTGCTCCCGGACCCAGGCCAGCAGGTCGCTCAGCCCCTCATCCAGCGGGACATGCGGCTCAAAACCGAGCTGTGTCCGGGCCCGGCTCAGGTCGGCGTAGCAGTGGCGGATGTCGCCGGCGCGATACTGGTGCCGGATCAACGGCTGGACCTGGCCGTCGGTCAGGCGCTGGCTCAGCATGGCCGCGACCTGGCGGATCGAGGTCGGCACACCGGTGCCCAGGTTAAAGACCTGGTAGTCGGCCTCCGGCCGGTCCATGGCCAGCAGCAGCCCCTGTACAATGTCGCGGACATGGATGAAATCGCGGGTCTGCCACCCATCCTCATAGATAACCGGCGGCTGGCGGTTGAGCAGCCGGCTGGAAAAGATGGCCATGACGCCGGTGTAGGGGTTGGAAAGCGCCTGGCGCGGGCCATAGACGTTGAAAAAGCGGAGGGCCACCGTCGGCAGGCCGTAGGCCAGGCCGGTGCACAGGAACATCTCCTCATGGTCCCGTTTGGTGATGGCATAGATGGAGGTGGGGAACAGCGGCTTGGCCTCATCGGTCGGCGCGGGACGCACCTCCCGGCCGCAGTGGGGGCATTTCATCTCCCACTCGCGGGCCTGGAGTTGGGCTTCGGGCCGCAGCCGGGGGTAGACAACGCCGCACCCGGCGCACTCGTACTTCCCCTCGCCATAGATGGACATGGAGGAAGCGACGATCACCTTCCGCACCCGATGTCGGGTGTTGGCCAGCAGGTCGAGCAGGGTCGCGCCCCCCAGGGTGTTCATCTCGGTGTAGTAACGGATCTGGTACATGGACTGGCCCACGCCCACGGTCGCAGCCAGGTGAAAGACCACCTCCACCCCCTGCAGGGCCTGTTGCAGCGCCTGCCGGTCGCGCACGTCGCCCCGGACAAATTCGGCTGCCGGGTTGAGATATTCAGGCACCGCCTGCTGCGGGCCATGTACCTGGGGCAGCAGCGCGTCGTACACGCGCACCTCATGCCCCCGGGCCAGCAATTCATCCACCAGGAAGGAGCCGATAAACCCGGCCCCACCTGTGACCAAAATCTTGTCTGTCATCCTTCCTCCCCGGTTGCATCCCAGACACAACGGATCGAGTATTCCTCCTCCGGCCGAAAGGTCACGTGGCGCAGCATCTCCCCCAGCAGCCCCACACTGACAAGCTGGATGCCCACCACCAGGGCGGTGATGCCGAAGAAGAGCAGGGGCCGCCAGCCGATCCCCCCCTCGATCAGCCACAACGCCGTCAGGTAGAGCATGATGACCGTGCCGATGGCGGCAAAGAGGCTGCCCGCCAGACCGAACAGGTGCATGGGACGCTTCAGATAGGTGGTCAAAAAGAGCACACTGAGAAAGTCCAGATAGCTGCGGACAAAGCGCCGCCCGCCGAACTTGGAACGCCCGAAGCGACGGGGATGGTGAACGACCGGCACTTCGGCGACCCGATAGCCCTTCCAGTGGGCCAGGACCGGGATGTAGCGGTGAAGCTCGCCATACAGGCGGAGCTCCTGAACCACCGGACGGCGGTAAACTTTAAAGCCGCAGTTGAGGTCGTTGAGCCGGATGCCGGTCAGGGTTGAAACGGTCCAGTTGGCAAAACGGGAAGGCCACCGTTTGGAAACCGGGTCCTGACGCTTCACCCGCCACGCCCCCACCAGGTCGTACCCTTCCTCCAGCCTGGCCAGCAGCCTGGGCAGTTCGGCCGGGTCATCCTGCAGATCGGCATCCAGGGTGACGAGGATCTCACCCTGCGCCCGGGCAAAGCCGGCGCTCAGCGCCGCCGTCTTGCCAAAGTTGCGCCGGAATTGAATGACCCGCACATGGGCCTTGTCCCGCTCGTAGAGCTCGCGCAGAATGGCCGGGGAGCGGTCGGTGCTGCCGTCATCCACAAACCAGATCTCATAGGCATCGGGCAGCGAGCCGGCGGCCTGGGTGATCGCCTGGTACAGGGCCTGCAGCGAACCTTCCTCGTTGAGCAGCGGGATGACGAACGAGATCATCGGGGTCCTCAGGCTCAGGGGCCGAAGCGCAACAGGACCGCCAGCCCGACCAGGGCGACCGCCCCATACTCGATCAGCACGTGGCGCGTCAGCCGCTCCTGGAGCTGCTGATTGGCCAGGCCGGTGAAGAGATAAAAGCCCAACAGCAGGATCAGCCCGCCGGTCACCCCGGAGATGCGCCAGTAGTTCATGGCCCAGATGATCTCGCCGGTGCTCAATCCGGCGATGAAGGCATAGAGGGCGGTGCGGCCAAAGCCCCGTCCGGCGCTGCGCAGGAACTCCAGCGCCAGCAGCGTGCTGACCAGGGTGACGCCGGTGGCCGAGATCAGGCTGCGGGCCTTGGCCGAATAGAGGAGCACAAACAGCAGCAGGGCCAGCAGGTAGGCCCAGGCGTTCAACCCCAGCCGGGCGGCCAGGTAGCGGCGGCCGGCCGGGTCCACCGTCTCATACTCGGCGCTGATGACCAGGATCAGCAGCAGGCCGGTGAGCAGGGAGCCGGCCAGCCGGTAGAGGAGGGTGGGGGCCTGGGGCAGCAGCACGGCAGCCAGCAGCGCCGTCAACCCCGGCAACGTCCAGGTGACAAAGCTGTAGCGGGCCTCGCTCTGCCGCGCCGCCGGGTGTGAGCGGACGACCGCATCGGTGCCGGCGCAGGTGATGCCCACCAGCAGCGCGGCCAGCAGCGCCGTCTGTGACAGGTTGACCGTCAGCGGCGAACCCAACACTGTCAACTCATACGACCAGGTGGGCAGCCGCAGATAGGCCGCCAGGATCAGCCCCACCACCACCAGCGCCGCTACGACGCTGGCCCGTTCACGGTAAAACACCGGACCCTGCTCCCCTTGAATGACCCATGACGGATAGTTATGGCTGCAACCGGCTCAGATCGTCGCGGGCGTATTCGGCGTCCCGGACGCCGATGGCCTGGAAGCAGCACAGGCTACTATACCACAACCGGCCATGCGGCGCAAAAACTCTCCAGCGGGTAGACAGCAGGGCAACTGCGAGCAGTTGCCCTACATCTCACAGGCCACCAGGCGGTAGGCAGGGTGGTAGGCCTGCCGATAGATGGCCGAGTGGTGAAGCGGGGGATAGCCCTGCGCCTCCAGCCGGTCATGGAGGGCCTGCACCTGGGCCAGGGCCAGGCTTTCCCAGCGGCCGGCCCGACACAGGGCGACAAAGGTGGCCCAGACCGACCGCAGCTCCGCCGCCGTGCCCCAGGTCCGCTCCGCCGTGCGGAGGCAGAGGGCGATCAGCCACTCCAGGTCACCGTGGCGGGCTTTGAACGGGCGCAGGTGCAGACGGCCCAGCGACCGGTCAGGCCGCACCGGTTCCCACAACGGCCCGGCCGGGTCCGGCAGCAGCGTTTCATACTCGGCCCGCAGCCGAAGGGCAAAATCCTCCGGCGAGGCGATCAGATGTTCCGGCCCCAACACCCCCTGATAGAGCAGCTTGTAGAGGTCGGCCGGCTGCGCAGCCGGATAGCGGGCCAGGTGTTCATCCAGCAGACAGGTCAGTGCGCCAGGCTCCCACATGCCGATAGACCCCCGGCCTGGATTATACCCTTCCCTGAGCCGGATGTCAATAGCTGCTCGATTGGCCTCGTGGATCTGTCGGCGGGGCCTGCCGGGGTCACAGACCGTCGACGAGCGGAAAAGTCGGGGGGACCGTCAGACCTGGAAGGCGGGTGTTCGAAGCAGAACGCCAGTGGGGGGCGCAAGGCTGGTGCGTTTGTAGGGCAACTGCTCGCAGTTGCCCTACAGTGGGGGGGTCGCCGGGTCACAGACCGGGGGGGAGCAGGGCGGGGGGGGTGTTCCATTCTTCTGCTACGAACACTCAACGTCTTTTCGACTTGCCATGAACAAAGGAAGGGTGGTATACTCAGCAGCAGGAGTTACACAAGGGGTTTTGCGGCGGGCGGCGCAGCCACCTGCCGCAAAACCCTACCTTCTCAAACCCACTACCCTCCCGCAGGTTAGAGAGTGGCCGGCAACAGGGCGAGCAGCCCATCGCAGCGCACTTGTACAGAGATTGCGCCCAAACCTGCGGGAGGGTAGCTCGACAATGTTAAATTAACGTAAATGGCGGTCAAGGCGGACCTCACCCCAAAGAAAATTTTTTCATTTCGAACATTGTCGAGATAAATACGTTCACAATGGGCCGGCAGTGCCAGACAGAGGGCCGATCTTGACAGATTTTCTGGGATGGGTATACTATGAGTAATTGCTCATCAAAGTGAGTATATGCTCAATAGGAATTGGCCGGGGGTTCCAGGCCATACGCATCAAGTGAAGCGACCAAGTCGCACCTCAGGGGCCTGCGGCCAGGCATCCACCGGTACCCGGTGCGATTTCCAATCGCCCGCGCCTTAACTTGATGCCAATGGGGTTCCAGCCCCCGGAGTAGAGGGGCAATATATCTTGCGGAGGTGGAAGAGTGTCCCGTGTCCCATACAGTGCCAGGAGAGAGGGTGTCACGGTGCCCGATCAGATCCCTATGGATGAAAAACCGCCCGATCCTGTCCGGGAACAGTTGATCGAAGCCCGGCGGAATCAGCTCCTTGATGCAGCCGCGAACATCTTTGCAGTTAAGGGCTATGATCGGGCGACGACGCGGGAGATCGCCGCTATAGCGGGGTTGTCGGAAGGCACCATCTATAACTACTTTGATACCAAGGCGGACCTGCTCATTGGCCTGATGTCCCGCCTGGCCGAGTTAGAGCGGCTGTCGGATGAGCTGGCTCAGGCTTTGCAGGGGGATGTGCGCAACTTTTTTGTTACTGCTTTCCACCACCGCCTGGCCCGTATCGAGCAGAGTGAAGAGATGCTCAAAGCGATCCTGCCCCAGGTGTTTGTCAACCCGCCGTTGCGTGAACAGTTCTACCGCCAGTATGTGTTGCGCATTGCGGCCTTGCTGGAGCAGTATGTGCAGGCCCAGATCACGGCCGGGCGCATCCGTCCTGTGGATGTGTCGTTGACGGTGCGCCTGGTGCAGAGCGTGTTCATCGGCCTGCTGGTGCTGCGCATCCTGGGCGATGAACTGCTGCGTGCCGGTTGGGAGAAGGTGCCCGACCTGCTGGCCACCCTGGTTTTTGATGGCCTGAACGCTGGTAGAGGGGGATGAGAGATGCCCGGTCGCGTGTTGGCCATCGTCCGCAAGGAGTTCCTGCACATCGTGCGCGACCCACGCACCCTGGCGGTGATCTTTTTGATCCCGGTGATCCAGCTCCTGTTGCTGGGCTATGCGGCCACGACCGATGTCAAACATCTGGCCACCGCGGTGCTCGATCGGGATCATACGGCCCGCAGCCGGGAGTTGATAGAGGCCTATCGCGCCTCCGGTTATTTTGACATAAAACTTACAGTGGATGACGAGGCGGAGATGGCCCGGGCCATAGACAGCGGCAAGGTGCGGGCAGGGTTGATCATCCCCGACGGTTATGAACGTGCCCTCACCCGGGGGGAAAAGGGCAGGGTGGGCTTTGTCATTGACGGTTCGGATCCGGGCGTGGCCACGACGGCGCTGTCGGCTGCGCAGGGGGTGGGGCAGGCTCAGTCGCTGGCGGTGATCCAGCAGGCGTTGGGCAGCCGGCTGGCAGCCGCTCCGGGCATTGAGGTCCATCCCCGTGTGTGGTACAATCCCAGCATGAAAAGTGCCAATTTTATGATCCCCGGCTTGATCGGAGTCATCCTGTCCATGCTGACCATGCTGCTGACGGCCATGTCCATCGTCCGCGAACGGGAGCAGGGGACGATCGAACAACTGATCGTCACCCCGATCCGCCCGCTGGAGCTGATCCTCGGCAAGGTGTTGCCCTATGTGCTCATCGCCTTTTGGGACCTGCTGGAGATCCTGTCTGTCGGCGTCTGGTGGTTTGGCGTGCCGATCCACGGTAACCTGCTCTTGCTGCTGGCTTTATCGTCCATCTTTTTAGCCACGTCGTTGGGGTTGGGCATTTTGATCTCAACCGTGTCTAAAACCCAACAGGAAGCGATGCTGTTGACCTTTTTTATCCTGTTGCCTTCTATCTTCCTTTCCGGCTATTTTTTCCCGGTTGACGCCATGCCGCCCCTCTTGCAGCGGTTAAGCAGGGCCGTGCCGTTGACCTATGTGCTGATTATTGTGCGCTCCATTATCCTGAAAGGGGCCGGCCTGGATGTACTGGCTGATGAGGTGGGGTCGCTGGCGATCTTTGGCGGGGTGGTGGTGGTGTTGGCGGCGGCGCGGTTTCGGAAGCGGTTGGAGTGATTCTTCGCATAGTCACATCGGACCGGGAAGCTATCGGCCTGAAACTGGCTGAAAATGGAAGCGAAACTATGCGAAAGGAGGGGCATCGTTTGTGAGCAACGAGTGTGAGCCGGTCATCATCACCGAAAAGCTGACGCGGCGCTTCAAAAAGGTCACCGCTGTGGACAACCTGAACCTGACGGTCCACCGCGGCGAGATTTTCGGTCTGGTTGGCCCCGACGGCGCAGGCAAGACGACGACCATCCGCCTGTTGTGCGCCCTGATGGACCCCAGCCAGGGCCGGGCATGGGTGGCCGGCTTTGATACCGTCAAGGAAGCGGAGCAGATCAAGCCCCATATCGGCTACATGGCTCAGCGTTTTAACCTCTACGGCGACCTGTCGGTGGCCGAAAATCTGGACTTTTTCGCCGATATCTTCCAGGTACGGGGCCGCGAGCGGCAGGAACGCAAAGAACGACTGCTACATTTTGCCCGCCTGACCTCGTTCCGCAAGCGGCGGGCAGCCCACCTGTCAGGCGGAATGCAAAAAAAGCTGGCCCTGGCCTGCACCCTGATCCATCAGCCGGAGATCATCTTTCTCGACGAGCCGACTACCGGCGTAGACCCGGTCAGCCGCCGCGAATTCTGGGACATTCTGACCGAATTGCACCTGCAAGGCATCACGATCTTTGTCAGTACCCCCTACATGGATGAGGCGGAACGGTGCTCACGGGTGGGGCTGATCTACCAGGGCCGGCTCATCGTTTGTGATCTGCCGGGACGGATCAGGGAGCTGGTGAGAGGGGAACTGCTGGAGGTACGGACCCCCGACCTGCGCCGCGCCGGGGAGGTCGTTTCCAGGCTGGAGGGGGTGTTGGAAGTGCAGACCTATGGCGATCTGCTCCACGTCTTTGTGGACAAAGCTGCGCAACGGCAGGCGGCACTTCAGGCCGCATTGACCTCCGCCGGCATCGAGGTCATCGGCCTGCGTCAGACCCGGCCGCGCATGGAGGAGGCGTTTATCTCACTGGTCCGACAGCAGCAGCAAACAACGGACTGACGGCCATGCCCGCCCTGTGCCCGGCGGCCAGTCCATGTTGCAGGCAATTCCAGGTTGACAGAATGAACAGTCTGTGCGAGTCACATGCCGGTCACTATGCCGTTCAGGCCATAGACCTGACCAAAAAGTTCAGGGATTTCACTGCTGTAGATGGGGTGACGTTTCACGTCTGGCGAGGGGAGATCTATGGCTTCCTGGGACCCAACGGCGCGGGCAAGACGACAACCATCCGCATGTTGCTGGGCCTGCTCAAGCCGACATCGGGCAGGGCCACGGTCCTCGGCTTTGATATCGTGAGCCAGACGGCCGAGATCAAGAGACATATCGGCTATATGTCGCAGCGGTTCAGCCTGTACGATGACCTGACAGTGGAGGAGAATCTGAACTTCTATGGGCGGACCTACGGCGTGAAGGGCAGACAGCTCCGGGCACGAAAAGAGTTTGTCCTGCATATGGCCGGCCTGGAAGGACAGGAGCACACGCTAACCCGCAACCTGTCAGGTGGTTGGAAGCAACGCCTGGCCCTGGGCACAGCCATCATCCATGAGCCGGAAATGCTGTTCCTGGACGAGCCGACGGCCGGTGTGGATCCTGTTTCGCGGCGCGCCTTCTGGGACCTGCTCTATAAACTGGCCGAAGAGGGAACCACGATCATGGTCACCACCCATTATATGGACGAGGCCGAGCATTGTCATAACCTGGCCTTTATCCAACATGGCCGTATCGTGGCCCACGGCTCGCCGGCTGAGATCAAAGAGACCAGGATGCGCGGCCAGGTGTTGGAGATTGACTGTGACGATCCGGCCCTGGCTATCCCGGCTCTGCGCGAAATGGGGGCTTTTGAGGAAGTGGCCTTGTACGGCATGCTGATCCATGCCGTTGCCCCCGATGTGGAGGCCCTGAAACCGCGCATCAGAGAGGCTCTTCAGGGCAGGGGAATCGGCGTGCGGACGATGGATCGAATTGCCCCGTCGCTGGAAGATGTCTTTATCTCCAGCGTGCGGATGTCCAGGCAGTAAAGAAGTTTCAGCGAGGGGTAAAATGAAACGAGCTGTGATAGCCCTGATCATCCTGCTTGTGCTCGCCGGGGCGATGGGCGGCGGTTGGTGGTATGTCAACAAACATCCAGAATGGTGGTTTTGGGCACAGGAGGAATTGGAGAAAGGGGCAGCCAGGTTGGGTCTGGGGCCTGAGGAGGAGCCGGCCAATCTGGTTGTCTCCGGCTTTATCGAGGCCGATGAGGCAGCGGTGACGGCGGAGTTGGGTGGGCGGATCGTTGCCCTCTATGCCGACGAAGGAGATGAGGTGGTGCAGGGCCAACTGCTGGTCCGCCTGGACGATTCGTTGTTGCTGGCCCAGATCGAGCAGGCGAAAGCTGAGGTGGCTGTAGCTCAGGCCAACCTGGCCCGGGTGAAAGCCGGCGTCCGGCAGGAAACACTGGACCACGCTCTGGCCCTATTGAAACAGGCCAGGGTTGCAGAAGAGGCGGCCCGCGTCGCCTGGGAGGATGCTCAGGCGATGCGCGATCATCCTCAGGACCTGGAGCTGGCCATCATCGCTGCTCGGGCACAACTCCAGGTGTTGGATCTCCAGCAGCAACAAGCCCAGGCCCTGGCCAATGCAGCCCAGACAGGCCGCGATTTTGCCGATGAGATGGTCAGCCTTCTGCAAGAGTTCGAGCCATATGACGAGTGGGTCCTGATCGGCTCCTTCGACCTGGGCACATTGCCCCCGGAAATCCCCCTGCCCCCTGACCTGGGAGATGGCGAGTATCTCATCGGCAGGTACAAGATCGTGATTGACGACGGTACGATCACCGTCTATATGAAGGTGCACATCAAGCCCTCCTCGGCTGCGCTGCCCACGGCACGCTACCAGCAGGCCATCGCCACCTATCAATCATGGGCTGCCTGGACCGGCCTGGACCAGGCTCAGGCGGCGAGGAACGGCGCTCACAGCTACCTGGCCCAGCTTCAACAGCAAAAGGCCAACCCTCTGGCCCTGCAGGCTCAGGTGAACGCAGCCCGCTCCCAGGTCGAGATCGCCCGGGCCAACGTGGCCCTGGCTCAGGCTCAGGTGGATGGTCTGCGGATGGGTGCCACGCCCCAGCAGATCGCGGCCGTCGAGTCGCAGGTCAAGATGGCCCAGGCGGCGCTGAGCGCCCTGGAGGTGCAGGCCAGCCGTTTCAGCCTGACGGCGCCCATCTCCGGCCTGGTGCTGGAACGGCCGGTGCATGTGGGGGAGGTGGCCCGGCCTGGCTCCCCTCTGCTGACCCTGGCCGATCTGGACCATCTGACCCTGACCCTCTATGTGCCGGAGAATCGGTTGGGTCAGGTGCATATCGGCCAGCCGGTGCAGGTGACGGTGGACGCTTATCCCGGCCGCACTTTTACAGGCACCGTCTCTTTCATCTCCGGCCAGGCCGAGTTCACGCCCCGCAATGTCCAGACCCGTGAAGAACGGGTGAACATGGTCTTTGCCGTCAGGGTCAGGCTGTCCAATGCAGACCATGCCCTCAAGCCCGGCATGCCGGCCGATGCCGTTCTGGAGATTGGAGAGAGACGATGAAGCGGATCGCTTTGCTCCTGGCAGCAGTCCTGGTCGTGGGAGCGGTGGGGGGCTGGCAATGGGTGCGCCGGTCGCCAGAGCAGGCAACCCGGTTCCTGGTAGACCGTGGGTTGGAAGCCGACCGGGCCAGGCAGTTCGTCACCTGGTTGAGCGACAGGCCCGAAACCGGAGAAGCGCAGGGGGTGTTGGCTTCGGGCAGCATTGAGGGTGAGGCGGTGTCCATCGTCTCCGAGTTCGGCGGGCGGATCGTGGGCCTCTATGTCGGGGAGGGGGATGAGGTGCAGGCCGGGCAGGTGTTGGTCGAACTGGATACAAGCCTGCTCCAGGCGCAGATGGTTCAGGCGCAGGCTGCGGTCGCTGCTGCCGAGGCCAACCTGGAAAATGTCAGGGCCGGCACGCACCCGGCTCAGATTCTGGCCGCCCAGGCTGCGCTCGACCAGGCCCTTGCCGGGCGAGATGCGGCCGAAACCGCCTGGAGGGACGCCCAGGCCATCCTGGACAACCCGCAGGAGATTGACGCCCAGATTGTCCAGGCGCAGGCAGCGGTGGACCTGGCCGCTGTGCAGGTTGAGCAGGCCCAGGCGCAACTGGAGACCGCCAAGGTGGAGCGGGACCAATACCGCGCTCAGGGGACGTTGGAAGAAAAACGGCTGTATGTCGTCTATGACTACCAGGTGCAGGCTGCTCAGGCCGCGCTCGAGGCGGCCAGGGCCAACCACCAGGGGGCTGAAGAGACGCTGGCCGCACTGAAAGCCCTGCGCGCCAATCCGCTGGCAGTGGTCAGCCAGGTGCATCTGGCCGAAGCGCACTATAAACTGGCGGAGGCCGGGGTTGAGGTGGCCAGGGCCAAACTGATTGAACTGCAGGCCGGGCCAACGGCAGAGGAGATCGGGGTTGCCCAGGCTCAGCTCCAAAAGGCTCAGGCGGCTGTCACCATCCTGCAAGTCCAGATAGACAAGATGACGCTGCGCTCGCCCATTGCCGGCGTGGTCACCACCTGTCCGGCTCATAAGGGTGAGACGGCCCTCGCTGGCGCAACACTGCTCACCGTGGCCAACCTGGATGAGGTCAGGCTGACTCTCTACATCCCGGAAGATGAGCTGGGGCGGGTCTATCTGGGGCAGGAGGTTGAGGTACGGGTAGATTCTTTCCCCGAGCGGGTCTTTACCGGGACGGTCTCCTACATCTCCCAGGAGGCCGAGTTTACCCCCAAGAATGTGCAGACGGAAAAGGACCGGGTGACGATGGTCTTTGCCGTACGGGTACGCCTGCCCAATCGGGAGCACCTTCTCAAGCCGGGGATGCCGGCCGATGCCGTCTTGAGATGAATCAAAGATACCAAGACTCAGAGGAACGGGCTCCACCCCCATTTGCCTGTCTAAACCGTATTGGGGTCAGCCCGATTCAGTCATCCTCTTCTGCATCCCAAACAGGAAAAAATTCATCTTCAGGTAGCTCGCCATCCAGGTCTTCGTCAAGTTCGTACAGGGGAAAGTCGAACTCGCCTTCGAGCAGGGCTTGCTCGGCCAGAGCTTCGTCAATGGCGTCCAGAGTATCCTCATCGCCGGCCTGATCATAGGCCTCCAGGAGGATCTCTCTGGCCAGTGGGCCGCCGATCTGGCCCAAGGCCCAGATCGCCGCACTGCGGACCTGGGCGTCGGGATCGTCCACCAGGCGGCCCAGGACAGGCACAACCTGGCGCAGGGCCAGCTCGCCACAGGCCCAGGCGGCCTCATAGCGCATGGCCGGCGAGTCGCTTTGCAGTTCGGCCAGGAGGATCTCCTTCCAACGCCGGTCACAACTGCGCCCCATGCCGGTGACGGCGCTGATCCGCATCTGTTCGTCCTCCTCGGAATAGGCCATCTCCAGCGCGTCCAGAACCTCAGGGGTGGAGGCATAGGCCACCGACTCGACGGCACAACGGCGCACTTCGGTCTGCTCCTCCGTCTGATGGATGGTGATCAGGAGCTCATTCACGATCCGGGCCTGGATCGGCTGGTCCAGCTTCTCCAGTTCACCGGCCAGCACAAAGTGTCCCAGCCCCCTGGCGGCTGCGGCCCGCACCTGGGCGGAGGGATCGGAACGAAGCATGGTCAGGAGGGGGCCGATCAGGGCCGGGTCTTCGCTCTCCCACAACCCGTCAATGGCCATAGCCCGCACCTTCTCGTCCGGATCATCCAGGCAATGGCGGAAGATGGGGTCAAAGTAGACCTCAAAGCTGGCCTCGGCCAGTTCGACCAGGGCCTGAATCAGGTGCCGGCGCTGGTCGGTCGAAAATGTGCTCCAGGCGGCATCGAATTCGACCCAACGCTGCCCGGCCAGGTCGGAGAGCGGGTAAAGCATCGAGAAGGGGATCGTGCCCTTTCTTTTCTTCAGAGCTTCCAGGGTTTGTTTCAGTTCGTCCAGATTGCTCGCCATCAAATGTCCAACAGCCTGGCTGTGCCTGTATTGTAGCACAGAATTGTCCGTTTGCCAACCGGAACCTGGACCCTGTCACATTCCACTCAGGAACCACACCGTCAGGCCGGTAATGCCATAGACGATCCTGCCCAGGACGGTGACCAGCACCGTCAGCCGCTCGCCGGTATTGAAGCGCGGCAGGTCGTACTTGCTGAAGCTCAGGAACTCTTTCAGGTTCATGAGCATCCGTCGGGACTGCACGATGGCGTAGACGATGGGCAGGCCGCCAAATACGATGGATCAGCCGGATCGTGGTGCCGGTTCTGCTACTACCCTGCAGGCTCCAGGTAGAGCATCCCCTCGTCATCGTCGTAGGCCAACAACTCGGCGTACCGCCCCCAGTGGATCGCCGTATCCAACTGGCGTTCCGCCTCCTCAGCCGGGAACTCGAGCTCCAGGGCGGTTTGCACCACCTCCGACCTGAGGCGCTGTCCCTCGGAGGCCCGCACCAGGGCCAGCAGCCAGCGAAAGAGCGGCAGGCGCCGCAGACGCGCGGCAAAGATCTCCTTGCGGGCCAGGATGCTGGCCTCGGCAAAGGTCTCTCCCAGGGGCGTCAGGGTGATGTCGCCCTCGGCGATGGTGGTAAACCCCAGCAGTTCGGCCGCTTCGGTCAGGCGTAGCAGGTGATCAGAGTCAACATTGAGGTCATCCACCAGCTGGTAGATGTCATGGCGGCTGCCAGGGGCCTCGTTCAGGTGCTCCAGCAAGCCGGCCAGGTCGTTGATGCCGACATGAGGCAGCGACCGGGTGCGGCCCGGCTCGCCGGGTGCGCTGCCCAACTCCAGGTGCTCCGGCTGGGTCTGCCCGGCCAGGGTGGCATACACCCGGTCCACTACCGCCAGAAATTCGGGTGACTTGCGCTGGCGCGGGTGGGGCAGGCCCACCGTCAGCTCGGCCACGACCCGACCGGGGTCATGGTCCATGACCACGATCCGGTCGGCCATAAACACCGCCTCCTCAATGTTGTGGGTAACCATCAGGATGGCCTGGGTGGGCATGTCGCCGCCGGTCCACAACTCCAGCAGTTCGCCGCGCAGCGCCTCGGCACTCAGCACATCCAGGGCGGAAAAGGGCTCGTCCAGGCAGAGCAGTTCCGGTTCGACAGCCATGGCCCGGGCAAAGCCGACCTTCTGGCGCATGCCGCCGGACAACTCGCGGGGATAGGCCGTCTCAAAGCCGTCCAACCCGACCATATCCAGCAACTTTAAGGCGCGGGCCGTGCGCAACGTGGGCGGCAGGCCACGCGCCTTGAGCGCCACCTCGACATTCTCCTGCACCGTCAGCCAGGGAAAAAGGGCAAAGGTCTGGAAGACGATAGTCGAGTGGGGGTTGACCCCGCGCAGGGGTACACCACGGTAGAGAACCAGGCCCTCACTGGGCGATTGCAGGCCGGTGATGATCCGCAGCAGGGTGCTTTTACCACAGCCCGATGGTCCCAGCAGGCAGGCGAATTCACCGGCAGCCAACGTCAGACTCACATCCTGCACGGCGGTGAAGGTCCGCTCGCCGCTCCGGTAGAGCTGGTAGATGTGTCGCAGTTCCAACAGGTACTCGTTCCTGGACATAGCTCACTCCATGCGATAGCGTTCTTCGGCCAGACGATACAACCGTCGCCAGACCAGGCGGTTGATGGCGACCACGGCCAGGACCATGCTGAGGGTAGCCGCCAGAAGCAGGGGGTAGTCGCCGCCGGCTGTGGCCTGGGCGATGAGCGCCCCGATCCCCACCGCGTGCAAAGTCTGCCCGCCGAACTCGACATGCTCGGCCACAATGCTGGCGTTCCACGCCCCGCCGCTGGCGGTGATGGCCCCGGTGACGACGTAGGGGAATAGGGCCGGCAGGATGAGGGTTCGCCAGCGCTCGCGACGGCTCAGTTGCAGCAAGGCGGTGGTGTACTTCAGGTCCTGGGGAATGGCCGAAGCCCCGGCGATGACGTTGAAGAGCAGATACCATTGGGTGCCCATCAGCATCAACAGCACCGACGCCAGGTCAAGACCGCCCGGCAGGCTGACCAGGAGCAACAAAAAGACGGGAAAGAGGGCTGTGGCCGGTACCGAGGCAATGACCTGCACCACCGGTTGCAGCCAGGCTGCCAGGCGGCGGTTGGTGCCAATGGCCACACCCAGCGGCACGGTCCAGGCCAGGGCAATGGTCAGGGCGGCCAACACCCGCAGCAGGGTGGCCGCGACCCCCAGGCCAATCTCACCCCATTGGGCAGGCGGCACACGCAGCAACATCTGCCCGGCACGCAGGGCCCCGTAAGCCAGGCCCAGCCCCCCTGCGGCGATCAACAGATAGACCAGCCAGGGATGGCGGGAACCGGCCCCCGTCTCCCCGGCCGACGGGGGGAACCGTCGCAGCAGCCAGGCGTCGGTCCGTTCGCCAAGCGGCACTATGACCTGGCGGGAGAGCCACTCCTTCAGGCGGGAGCGGCGCAGCAGATCATAGAACCAGGAGGCGGGTGGCTCTTCGCCCTCAACCGTCTCCAGCTTGAAGCGATCGGCCCAGGCCAGCAGCGGCCGCCAGACTAACTGGTCGAGGGCGACGATGACCAGCACCAGCGTGCCGATGCCCCAGAGGATGGCCGTCAGGTTGCCCTGGTTGGCCGCCTCCTGCAGGTAGGCACCCAGCCCTGGCAGGCGAAAATCCCGCTGGCCCACGACGAAAATCTCGGCGGCCATCAGGAAGAACCACCCTCCGGCCCAGCTCATCATGCTGTTCCACAACAGCGAGAGCGCGGCGAAGGGCAGCTCCAATGCCTTGAAACGCAACCAACCGTTGAAGCGAAAGGTGGCGCTGGCCTCGCGCAGCTCCTTGGGCACGGTGGTCAGCGATTGGTACCAGGCGAAGGTCAGGTTCCAGGCCTGGCTGGTGAAGATGAGCACCACCGAGGCCAGCTCGGCAGCAATGCCTTCCGGCAGAATCGCGCTGAAGCTGAGCAGCACCACCGGCAGAAAGGACAGGATCGGCACACTCTGCAACACATCGAGCAGGGGCATCAGCACCAGCTCGGCGCGACGGTTGTAGGCCGCCAGGTAGCCGTAGACCAGGGTGAAGAGCATCGAGAGGGCGTAAGCTGCCGCCATACGGCCCACCGACAGGAGGGCGTACCAGGGCAGGGCACGAGGGGAGAGGGAGATGTCGGGTCCCTCGACAACTGCCGGGGCGTCAACCGCCAGCCGGGCCCCGGCATAAAGCAGGGCGGCCAGGGCGACCAGGACGAGAGCGTCTCCCAGCGTCACAGCGCGGCGTGTGGGTTGTCCCACCTGGAAAATGCGACGTGTGGTCATGGCAGGTTCCTCTTAGACTATCGCGCAGAATGGCCATCCCCTTGCTCAGCGGCGGAAAATCGTCGGCCCCCAACTGAGAGCCCTCAAAGTCATAGTCAATGCGAGTATTTGTTTACCATGTCACAGCAACGGATGAGAAGCAGATAAACGGATAGATTCGCGCTGATCACCGAATGGCTTTCGCCCTTGGCGACTTGTCAGATGGGAATCCGACAATGA
>DAOTYI010000177.1:0-3010 GCA_034434895.1 Anaerolineae bacterium | reverse complement strand
GGGTTGGGGGATGGGGTGAGGTCCACCCTGGCTGCCATTTATGTTAATTTAACATTGTCGAGTTACCACAAAGGACACAAAAAATTTTTTCCCCACTTCGCCCGTACAGACCTGGCGGCCCTTTCGGATCGGCCAGGCCGGATCAGGCTCATAGTACACGAAGTTGGGCATCTTGTCAAACCTTCCAGGTGACTGCTCGCCGACGGGCTGTGACCGGCCCGTGACAGAGGAGGAATGACGGTTGACAGAAATCCCACCCGGGCGTATCATGTATCCAGGAGGGTGAACCGATGGGCACAGCCCGCGAGCCAATGCCGGTGAAACTGGTGATCAGCCTGCTGACAGGGGAGCCGGATCTGTTCGCACAGGCCAAAATTGGACTTTTGCCCCTCTTTGGGCCGATGGACTATGAGAGCGAACTGCTGCCCTTTGAGCATACCGACTATTACACCCCCGAATTCGGGCCGGGCCTGCAGCGGCAGATCGTCGCCTTCGAGCGGCTGGTCAATCCTGGGGACCTGCCGGCCATCAAACGCCAGACCAACGAGCTGGAACGGTCATTTGCCCTGGAGGGGAAACGCCGGGTGAACATTGATCCCGGTTATGTCTCGTTGGGGAAACTGGTGCTGGCCTCGACCAAGGACCACGGCCATCGCCTCTACCTGGGCCAGGGTATCTATGGTGAGGTAACGCTGACCTATCGGCAGGGGGGCTTCCGTCCCTGGCCCTGGACCTATCCCGATTATGCCAGCGAGCCCTACTGCCTCCTGTTCGGCGCGATCCGGGAACGGTACAAGGCCCAGCTACGGCGGACCGGCCACCTCTAAGAGCCGGTCTGAAAAGCTTACCACAAAGACACAAAGGCCACAAAGAACACGAAGGAAACGAATACCCTTGGTGTCCTTTGTGTCTTGGTGGTTTTCAGATGGCCTTCCGCCTGCGCGGACGGAGGCATCCACGCCGGTGGATGCCTGGCCGCAGGCCCCTGAGGTGCGACGCTTAATTTGATGCGTATGGTGCATCTCCCCCTCACTCGACGATCAGTTGAACCTCGGAGATCAGGCTGTCATAGTTCCAGCCGGAGGCATAGACCTTCAGGCCGGTGAGATGAGCCGGGCGGAATTCTCCCAACAGCTCCATCAGATTCTCTGACTCGTAGGGATACCACACTCCCTGGGGGATCCGCTCGCCACGGCGTCGGCCCCACCAGTCAGGAGCGATCGAGTAGCCATCTCTGTTTTGATAATAGAAGCCATGAACCCAGAAGTTATCGTTGCCCCACAGGTCTTTGTAGTTCAGGCGGACCATGATGGGGAACTCGGAGCTTAACTGCCCTCCACCGGAGAGGCTCTGAAAGATCAACTTGACATCGAGGGAGACCGTCAGCCGGTTAAAGTCGCGCACGTCCAGGTCGAGTTTCTGCTCAATGGACACCTCGGTGTGTTTGCCCTCATCTTGCTCCTGGCGGAAGAGGCGCACCGCTTTCCGCCCAGCGTCCTCCACCACCTCCAGGCTGGGCGGTTGGACTGCCGGGTCCAGCACCTCGGTGTTGATCAGCCATGTGCTGGCCAGCGGTTCCTGAAAATCGCCATTTTTGATCAGGTTCTGCGCTGCCGGCAGGGGAGCCGAGGGCATGCCGCCCAGTTCCACCCGGCCCCGCGTCCCCTGCGGGATCGTCACCGTTCCCCGCTCCCCGTTCAGCACCGCCTGTCCTCGCACCACCGTCACTTCTGTCACCTCGTTGGTCACCCGAATGCGGTAGCTCCCCTCGTCCAACAGGATGGTGGCATGGGGGGTGTGAACTTCAAACCGGGTGGACCGTTTGCCAGGCAATGCCACCCCCACGCGCGCCAGGCCCCCTGTCAGGCTGAGGACCACCTGGTTGGGCCGGTTGCTCAGGTCAAAACGGGGAGTTTCAAGCTGCGTCAATTCCAGGCTGGTGTTGCTGTACAGGGTGACATGGCTTCGCTCAAAAAGGTCCAGGATCGCCCGCGAGGTAGCATCGGTGATCACCTGGTCGCCCGGCGAAGCGGTCGTGGCTTCGGTCACCCCGATCGGCTCGCCGCCGTTGGCCTTGCGCAGCAGGATCGTGCCGGCGATGCGTTGCACATGGGTGTCCTGCTCCACGGTGGCGTTGAGCAGGTAGGAGCGGATGGCCAGGGGGATGCCGGTGATCAGCAGGCAAAAGGTCAAAAAGGCGGCCCACAGGACCGTCCAGGCGACGCGCTCCGGGTTTTTACGCATCAGTAGCGCACCTCGAAGCGGCTGAATTCTCCGGTTGGAGCAGGCCAGCGGGTGTCTACGCGGGTCACATATGCCGACCGGGGGCCGACGTGCAAAAAGGCCAGCAGCTCTTCTACGCCGGCCCGTGGCCCTTCGGCCACGACCTCGACGCTGCCATTCCATAGGTTGCGCACATAGCCGGTCAGGCCCAGCTCCCTGGCGCGGTGCAGGGTATAGTAGCGAAAGTTGACGCCCTGAACCCGTCCGTGGACGGTGGCGTGCAGGCGAACCGTCGGTGCTTTCTCGTCCATCGTTGCAAATTATAGCACGGCCGGGCAGAGATGCAAATCATTCCCCCCAGAAGTGAATGCGAGCCTCACCGGTCGTTTCAAAATACTCGACGGTAAAGATGTGAACACCTTGCGCCAGGTCAAGCTCGATGACATAGGTCTGGCCGGGGTCCGCCGGCCAGGCATCGAGGAGCAGCAGGCCATCCACCCACACCCGCGCCCCATCGTCCGCCTGTAAGAAAAAGTGGTAGGTGCCCGCTGTGACCTCCACTTCACGGGTCCAACGGGCCGAAAAGTTGTCGGCAGGGACCGCTTCGCCTGGGGAACCGGTCCCCCAGTTGTGATCAAGGCTCTCCTCGTCCCGCACCAGCACCGGCGGGCCGTTCAACCAGGGATTGGCAAAGTACCCGGCGCGCCACGGGGCAGGTGGTAGCGGGGTGGGGTTGGGGATGGCCGTTGGTGGAGGCGTCTCGGTCGGCGGCGGCAGGGGGGTATGG
>DAOTYI010000176.1:0-1616 GCA_034434895.1 Anaerolineae bacterium | reverse complement strand
ACAGGAGGTAAAATATCGTATCCCGGGATTTTCCCAGGAGACCGTCGAGGCTCTTTCAGCCCTACAACGGGAACCTGACTGGATGGGGGACAAGCGCTATCAGGCCTGGTGTGACTATCAAGAGATGGGGCTTCCCTTGTGGCGACGGACGGACATGAGCAGACTCCGCTGGGAGGAGCTGATCCCGTATGCGCCGCCTCAGGCACCCGTGACCGATCTGGAGGTTTTGCCGGACAGGCTCCACGCGGCGCTGGCCGTGTATGGGGAACGCGCCGGTTTGATGTTGCAGCGAGACCTGTCACCGGTGTACCTGGACCTGGCCGAGGCGGTGCGTAACCAGGGCGTGATCTGGACCGACCTGGCAACGGCCGTGCGGGAGGTCCCTGAGCTGGTACGACCCCGCTTTATGACCAACGCCGTACCGGTGACCCGCGACAAGTACACGGCATTGCACGCTGCGTTCTGGGCGGGAGGCGCCTTTCTCTATGTGCCTCCCAATACCACGGTGACTCTGCCATTTGTCACGGTGGTGTGGCAGGAGATGCCTCAACTGGCTGTCTTTCCCCATACCTTGGTGATCGTGGATGCGGGGAGCCGGGTCACCATAGTCTCCGAGGCGCTCTCGATGGGCTGTGAGGCCTGTCCCGCCACCTACCATGGCGGGATCACCGAGCTCTATGTGGGGGAAGGTGCTCATGTCCAGTTCGTTGCCGTTCAGGACCTGGGGCGCCATATATACGACGTGCGGACCCAGGCGGCGGTGCTGGGCCGGGACAGCCGCCTGGAATGGCTGACGCTGACCCTGGGGGGACGGGTGAGCCGGGCGTCCCAGCACACTCTGCTACGGGAGCCGGGCAGTGAAGCGCGGATCACCGGTCTCTATTTGTCCGACGGTAAACAGCACATCGCCTTTGACACGCTCCAGGACCACGACGCTCCGAGTTGTACGAGCGATCTGTTGTACCAGGGGGCGTTACTCGGCAGATCGCGAGTGGTCTATGAGGGCGCTATTCGGGCGCGGCCAGGGGCGCAGAAGACGAACGCCTACCAGGCGAATCGAAACCTGATCCTGTCGAAGGACGCACGGGCCGACTCGCTTCCGCAGTTGGAGATCGAAGCCAATGATCTTCGTTGCACCCATGGCGCTACGGTCAGTCAGGTCGATGAGGAACAGGTCTTTTATCTCATGAGCCGGGGCATCCCTCGGGTGGATGCCATTCAGCTCCTGGTGGAGGGGTTCTTTCAGCCGTCTTTGGACCGCCTCCCTGACAACCTGAATGGGCTCAGGGAGCGATTGAGTGAAGCCATTTCGGCCAAACTCCGTGGCAGGGATGGAATGTCCTCCATTGATTAGATGCAGAGGGCCGATGATGTGATGAGGAGATGGGAGTCATGTGGGATGTCAATCGAATTCGCGCCGATTTTCCGATCCTGAAGCGCCAGGTGCATGGCAAGCCGTTGGTCTACCTGGACAACGCGGCCACTTCCCAGAAGCCGGAGGTGGTGATCCAGGCCCTGAGCGAGTACTACCGGCATTATAACGCGAATATCCATCGGGGCGTCCATACGCTGGCCGAAGAAGCCACGGCTGCCTATGAGAACGCACGGCGTAAGGT
>DAOTYI010000175.1:0-7635 GCA_034434895.1 Anaerolineae bacterium | reverse complement strand
GGGTTGGGGGATGGGGTGAGGTCCACCTTGACCGCCATTGACGTTCACTGAACATTGTCGAGCGAATGACCAAAGGGGATGAGCAATGGGCAATCATCAATCGTCAATCGCCAATCGTCAACCCTTCATCCCATTCGACCGGCCAGACATCGGCGAGGAAGAGATCGCCGCCGTGGCCGAGGTGCTGCGCTCCGGCTGGATCACCACCGGGCCGCGCACACAAGAGTTCGAGCGACGTTTCGCCGATTATGTGGGGGCCGGCCACGCCCTGGCCCTGAACTCATGCACGGCGGCGATGCAGGTGGCCCTGGCTGCGTGGGGCATCGGCCCCGGCGATGAGGTGATCGTCTCTCCCCTCACCTTCTGTTCCACCCTGCATGTCATCGTCCACCTGGGGGCCACGCCGGTCCTGGCCGACGTTTCGCCCGACGACTATAACCTGGACCCGGAGCGGGTGGCCGAAACGATCACCCCCCGCACCCGGGTGCTGTTGCCGGTCCACCTGGCAGGGCTGCCCTGCCGGATGGAGAGGCTGCTGGAGCTGGCCCGGTCTCACCGCCTGAAACTGCTGGAGGATGCAGCCCATGCGGTCGGCGCGCAGGTCGGCGGTCGGATGGTGGGCAGCCTGGGTGACGCCACCGCCTTTAGCTTCTACGCCACCAAGAACCTGACCACCGCCGAAGGGGGGATGCTGACCTCGGAGGATGGGGAGTTTATCGAGCGGGCACGCCTCTGGCACCTGCACGGCTTCAGCCGCGATGCCTGGAAACGCTACACCGCCGAAGGATCGTGGCGCTACGACGTGCTCCTGCCCGGTTTCAAGGCCAACATGACCGACCTCCAGGCGGCCATCGGTCTGGTGCAACTGGGCAAACTGGAGCGCAACCTGGCCCGCCGGGCGGAAATCGCGGCCCGCTACACCGCCGCCTTTTCCCGGTTGCCGGAGCTGATCCCGGCGCCGGCGGCCCGGCCCGGCGACCGACACGCCCACCACCTCTACATCCTGCGCCTGAACCTGGCACGGCTGCGCATCGGCCGCGACCGCTTTTTCGAAGAGTTGAAGGCGCGGGGCATCGGCGCGTCGGTCCACTTTATCCCGGTCTATCACTTTACCTGGTATCGGCAGCGGTTCGGCTGGCAGCCGGACCGATTCCCCGTCACCGAGGCGGTCTTTGGCTCGGCCCTCTCACTGCCCTGCTACCCGCGCCTGAGCGATGCCGACGTGGAGCGGGTCATCGCCGCCGTGGAGGAGCTGGTGGAGGCCCACCGCCGATGAGCCATAAACTGGACGAGCTGCTGCGCCGTCTGCTGGATGTGACGGCAGCCGGGATGGGACTGGTGATCCTGAGCCCGCTCCTCTTGCTGCTGGCCCTGCTGGTCCGGCTGACTTCGCCTGGCCCGGCGCTGTACCGGGGCCGGCGGGTGGGCCGGGACGGGCGGGAGTTTCGCCTGCTCAAGCTGCGCACCATGCAGGCCGGCGCCGACCGGCTGGGGCCGGGCCTCACCCTGGACCAGGACCCCCGCATCACCCCGCTGGGCCGCTGGCTGCGTGTCCACCGCCTGGACGAACTGCCCCAGTTGTGGAACGTGCTGGTCGGCGACATGAGCCTGGTCGGGCCACGCCCGGAGGACCCCCGCTATGTGGCCCATTACACCCCGGAGCAGCGGGAGGTGCTGCGGGTGCGACCGGGCATCACCGGCCCGGCTCAGATCGCCTTCCGCAACGAAGCGGAGCGGCTGCGCCACGCCGCCGACCCGGAAGCCACCTACCTGCAGGAGATCATGCCGGCCAAACTGGCCATAGACCTGGCCTATCTGCGCCGCCGGACCGTGTGGAGCGACCTGGGCCTGCTGTTCAGCACCCTGCGCCTGTATGTCGGCAACCGGCTTCTGCTCCCCCTGGACCTGCTATGCCTGGTCGCCAGCTACCTCTTTTCTTTCGCCATCCGCTTCGACAACGTCCGCTTCTTCGAGCAACTGGGGCTCTACTGGCCGCTGTTGATCCCGCTGCTGGCCATCAAGCTGATCGTTTTTGAACTGCTGGGCCTCTATCGGCGGCTGTGGCGCTATGCCAGTGTGCGCGAGCTGCTGGCGGTGACCTGGGCGGTGGCCCTCAGCTCGACGTTGGGGGGGCTGCTGATCCTGCTCCTGTGGGTCTGGCCGACGCCAACCCTGGCCACCGGCTTTCCCCGTTCGGTGATCGCCATTGACGCCATGTTGAGCCTGCTGCTGGTGGGAGGGGTGCGCTTTGCCGCCCGCTGGCGCTACGAGAGGCAGTCCGTCGCCGCCCAGGCAGCGGCGGGCCGGCCCGAGGAGCGCCGGGCGCTCATCGCCGGGGCCGGCGACAGCGGGGCCATGGTCGCCCGCGAGATGCTGCGCAACCCACAATTGGGCTACCACCTGATCGGTTTTCTGGATGATGACCCCGACAAGCAGGGATTGCGCCTCCACGGCGTGCCGGTGGTGGGCACCCTGGCCGACCTCCCCCAGCGGGTCCGGGAACTGTCGGCCGATGAGGTGCTGATCGCCATGCCCACCGCCCCAGGCGCGACGGTGCGCCGGGTGGTGGAACTGGCCCGCAGCGCCAACGTGCAGGTCCGCACCCTGCCCGGCTACTATGAGCTGATCGGCGGCCAGGTGAGTGTACAGCGGGCCCGCGAAGTCCGGCTGGAAGACCTGCTGCGCCGCGCGCCGGTGGCAATAGACCTGGAAGGGGTAGCGGCCTGTCTCACCGGGGCGGTGGTCCTGGTCACCGGCGCCGGCGGGTCCATCGGCTCGGAGATCTGCCGTCAGGTGGCCCGCTTTGGCCCGGAACGGCTCCTGCTCTTTGGGCATGGCGAGGACAGCCTGTACCGGATCGAGATGGAGCTGCGGCGCACCCTCCCCGGCCTGAGCTGCCTGGCGGTGTTGGGCACCGTCCGCGACCGGGCCAAACTGGACTGGATCATGGCCCACCACCATCCCCAGGTGGTCTTTCACACCGCCGCCTACAAACATGTCCCCGCCCTGGAGGCCAACGAGGACGAAGCGGTGCTGAACAATGTGGTCGGCACCCGCCACCTGATCGCCGCCGCCGAGGCCGGTGGGGTGACCCGCCTGGTCTTTATCTCGTCCGACAAGGCGGTGGAGCCGGTCGGGGTGATGGGCGCGACCAAGCGGATCGGGGAGCTGATCGTGCAACACGCCGCCCGACGGAATGGCCGGCCCTATGTGGTGGTCCGCTTCGGCAATGTGCTGGGCAGCCGGGGCAGTGTGGTGCCCCTGTTTCAGGCCCAGATCGCCGCCGGCGGTCCGGTCACCGTCACCCACCCCGAAGTCACCCGCTACTTTATGACCATCCCCGAAGCGGTGCGGCTGGTGCTCCAGGCGGCGGCGTTGGGCCAGGGTGGCGAGGTCTTTGTGCTGGATATGGGCCAGCCGCTGCGCATCTACGACCTGGCCTGCGACCTGATCCGCCTGCACGGCCTGGAACCGGAGCGCGACATCCCCATCATCTTCACCGGCCTGCGGCCTGGCGAAAGGCTGCACGAGGCGCTCTATACCAGGGCCGAAGAGGTCCGCCACACCTCCCATCCCGGCATCCAGGTCGCCACTCAGGAACCTCCGGTGCCGGCCCGCGAGCTGGAGATCGTCCTGGACGAACTGGAGCGGCTGGCCCAGGAACGCCGCCTGGCCGAACTGCGGGACCTGCTGACCTGGGTTGCCCTCCGTCAGCAGATCGAAAGGGGGGAGGCGGAAAGGGAGCCATGACCCGGCTTCACTCCTCGCAGATCCGGCCTCAGGCCCGGAAGCAGCGGACCTGGCTGCTGGTAGGGGCCCTGTATGGGACCTTTTTGTGGCGCACCCCCTATAGCCTCAAGTCCCTGCCGCTCTACGGGCTGGATTGGCTGGCCCCGACCATCGGCCTGGGGATCTGGCTCCTGGGGCGTTGGCGGCGCCGCGCCGATTGGCCCCGAACCGTGGCCGATGGCCCTCTCCTGGCCTGGCTTGCGGCGGTCTCTCTCAGCACCCTTTTTTCCACCGACCTGCGCACCGGCCTGTACGGCGCCTGGGAAGCGCTGATTGGGGCGCTGCTCCTGTGGCTTCTGGTAGATGCCAACCGCTGTGGCCGGCAGGCGTTGTTGTGGCAGGTTACCTATCTGGTGGGCGGGGTGGTCTGTCTGATCGGTGCGGCTGAACTGCTGGCCTGGTACTTTGGCTGGCCCCTTTTGCCTGTTTTCCAGCAGGGATGGCCGGCCATCGGGGGGACCGGGCTTCTACCGCCGACCTGGCACCGGTTGGGCCTGGCGTTGGGGAACGTCACCGCCCTGTCGGCCTATATGGCCCTGTTGATCCCGCCGGCGATCTGCTTTCTGGCAGCGACCCGCCGGCAGGAGACGCGCCTGGCTCTGTTGTTCTGGCTGACTGCAGCCGCGGGGGTCCTCTTTTTGTCCCTCTCCCGCGGGGGATTCCTGGCCCTGGGGGTTTCTTTGCCCTTCCTGCTCGTGGGAGCCACCCGCAGCCCTGCGGTCCGCCGCCGGTTCTTCTGGGCCGCAGGCGGGGGCCGTCGCCGCTCCCTGGGCCTGCTCCTGGTGGTCATTCCTGTGGTCATCGGCCTGGGAGCCGTGGGGGTTGTGGGGGCTGCCCGCCTGGCGGAGCACGGCTCAGGCGATGCAGTGCGGATTGACCTGTGGCGGAGCGCCCTGGAGATGGTCCGCCAGGATCCGCTGACCGGGGTCGGCCCGGCTGCTTTTGGCCGCGAGTTGCGTATCTACCGGCAACCTTTGTTGGCCCGCGATCATATCACTACTGCCCACAATCTGTACTTGAATGTGGCGGCGGAAATGGGCCTGCCGGGCCTGTTGGCCCTGGTCTGGCTGTTGGGGGTCCTGGCCCGGAGCTGGTGGCGACGGTGGCGCACCCTGGTTCCGGGCAGGCCGGAGTGGTGGCGGCACCTGGGCATCGGTGCGGCGTTGGCCGGCCTGGCTGCCCAGTTCCTCGTGGACACCTTTGTCGAACCGGCGGTCCTTTTGCCGGCTGCCTTCCTGGTCGCCCAGGTTCTGGAGCCGGTCTCTCCGGAGAACAGGGCCAGGGCCCGGCCTCGGCGCCGGCTGTGGATGGGAGCCCTGGCCATTCTGACCCTGGCAGGGGCAGGGCTGGCCTGGGATATGGGGGGGTATGTTCGCTTTGCACAGGGCCTGGCCTGGACCAGACGGAACGAGGTGGTCCGCGCTCTGTCTGCCGTCGAACAGGCGCGGCAGCATGACCCTGGGATGGGGTTATACAGTTGCCATGCCGGCTATCTATACGGATTGCAGGCAGCCGGGAAATGGGAGGGGGCGTTGGGCACCGCTCTCGAACGGTACCGGGAGTGTCTGGACCCACTTCCGGTCCCCGGCTGGCTTGATTCTTTGAACCGCTCTGCCCTCCTGTGGCAGGCCGGGAAGGGCGCCGAGGCCCGGACCCTCATCCGTCAGACCACCGCTCAGACCCCCCTTGAATGGCTGCCCTGGTTCAACCGGGGGTTGTGGGCCGAGCAATCGGGAGACCAACAGGAAGCCGTGATGGCCTATGGGTGGGTTTTGGCCTTGGACCCTGAGCTGGCCGGTTCTCCCTTCTGGCAGCAGGAGGGCAGGTCCGACCGGTGGGACGAGATCCTGGCCGCCGGTGAACAGAGCCTGGAGTTGATGGGGGGAGACCGGGTTGGTTGGCGGTGGCAGACCCTGGTGGCCTCCGGCCGGTGGGAGCAGGCGGCTCAGGAGATAGAGAACGGGCTGGCCGATCGTCCCGACGACCCTCTGGCCATGACCTGGTTGGGAGAAGCCAAACTGGGCCTGGGATCCCTGCCGGAGGCGCTTGCCTGGCTGGACCGGGCTGTGGAGGCGGCTCCCTCTATGGCCCAACCCTATCTGGTCCGGGGAGAGGCCGGCCTGGCGTTGGGCCGCCTGGAGGAAGCGGAACGGGACTTACGCATCGCCCTGTTTCTGGAACCGACACCGCGCGCCCATTTGGGCCTGGCCCGGCTGGCCTGGAAAAAGGGAGAAGAACAGCTTGCCCGGCAGGAATATGCCCGGGCGCTGCACCCCCTGGTCTTGCCCCAGGGCTATTATCGGGTGCTCTACCACCGCCTGAGTTGGCCCGGCCTCTTGCCGCAGGTGACGCGGATCGGCTACCGCCAGGATGGCGAGGCGGCGCTGGAGTGGGGCAGGCTCCTTGAACAACAAGGGGACCTGCAGGCCGCCCGGCAGGTCTACGCCGCCGTCCTGGAGATGGACCCTTACCTTGCGGAAGTAAGGGCCCGGTTGGCGGAAGGAGATCGGCCGTAAACAGGGGACTTTTGCCGGAGGTGCTTGATGTCGGTAATCGTGGTTATGCCGGCCTATAACGCGGCCCGCACCCTGGAACAGACCTACCGGGACATTCCGCGCGGCATTGTGAGCAAGGTGATCCTGGTGGACGATGTCAGCCGGGATCAGACGGTGGAGATTGCCCGGCGGCTGGGGTTAGAGACTGTGATCCATGTTTACAACCGGGGCTATGGCGGCAATCAGAAGACCTGCTATCTGGAGGCACTCAAAGCCGGGGCAGACGTGGTCGTCATGCTCCATCCCGATAACCAGTATGATTCGACCTGCATCCCCCAACTGATCGCCCCCATTCTGGAAAAGAGGGCCGACATGGTCCTGGGCTCCCGATTTCTGGGGGGCAACCCCCGCGCCGGTGGGATGCCGGGATGGAAGATCCTCACCAACCGCCTGTTGACCTGGGTGGAAAACCTGGTCCTGGGTACCCACCTGTCCGAATGCCACACCGGCTTCCGGGCCTACAGCCGTCGTTTCCTGGAGACCATCCCTTTTGTCCTCAACTCCGACCGCTTTCTGTTTGATACCCAGGTGATCTTTCAGGCTGTGGCTTTTGGCTTTTCGATCGCCGAAGTGGGGGTGCCTACCCGCTATTTTGCCGAGGCCTCGTCGGTGGGCCTGCGGGCCGGGATCCCCTACGGCCTGGGTACTTTGTGGACTGCGCTCCAGTATCTGGCCCATAAATGGGGGCTGGTGCAGATCGACCTGTTCAGCAAGCGGCTGCGGGAGGTGGTGAGCCCGCACCACCATCCCCTCCTGTTCAGGGAAGAAAGGGGGCCGGAATCGTGAAAGGGGTCAGGGGGACCTGCCCCTGGCCGTGGCTCTGCCCTCTGCTGATGGGGCTGGGGCTCAAGATCGCCCTCGTGGCCGGGCAGGCGATCGACTTTACCTCCGATGAAGGGGTGATCGCCCTGATGGCCCGCCACATCACCCAGGGACAATGGCCGCTTTTCTACTATGGCGAGGCCTATGTCGGCAGCCTGGGGGCGACTCTGACGGCCGGTGCATTTCTGTTGTTAGGGGAATCGGTGGAGACTGCCCGCCTGGTCCAGATCGCCTTGTATGCAGGGACGATGCTGTTCACCCTGCTGTTGGCCCATCGGCTTTTCGGCCCCAAGGCCGTCGGGGTCACCGCCCTGATGATGGCCTTCCCGCCGGTGATGGTGACCCTGTACACGACAGCCGGCATCGGGGCGTATGGCGAAACCCTGCTGTTGGGCGCTGTGCTGCTATGGCTTGGAGAGCGGCTGGCCGGTGATTGGCAGGACAGGTGGTGGGGGTGGGCGATCTGGGG
>DAOTYI010000174.1:0-6393 GCA_034434895.1 Anaerolineae bacterium | reverse complement strand
GGGGTGGATGCCAATGCGAACGGCTATGTGGACCAGGATTCCATCGGCTCGCCGGGGACGGCCAAGAACTGCATCACCTCCGGCGCTTCGGACAATGAGCGGACGACAGGCGGCTACAATCCCGGCGGGCCATGCTGGACCTGGTACGGGTGCTGGGGCAGTGACTACCCGACCAACCCCACCCGCGATGACTATATCTCCGACACCCGGCAGGAGCTGGCCGCCTTTTCCAGCCGGGGGCCGACCGACGATGGCCGCATCAAGCCCGACCTGGTCGCACCGGGGACCAACATCCTCTCGACGCGCTCGCAATATGCCTCGGAAACCGGATGGGGCACCTATCCCAACAATTACTACATGTACATGGGGGGCACCTCGATGTCCAACCCGCTGATCGCCGGGGCAGCCACCCTGGTGCGCGAGTATTACGTCGAGAAAAAGGGGCATACCCCCACCGCCGCACTGGTCAAGGCGACGCTGATCAACTCGGCCACCGACATCACCGGCTACGGCAACAGCAGTCAGGAGGCCGGCCAGCCGATCCCCAACAACCACGAAGGCTGGGGGCTGGTCAATGTCGGCGCAGCCACTTCGGCCACCTGCCCCTTCCATGATGGCGATACGGTCACAACCGGCTCGAATCAGACCTACAGCTACCCGGTCTACAGCTCCGCCCAGCCCTTCAAGGTCACCCTGGTGTGGACTGACTATCCGGGAAATCCTTCGTCGGCCCAGGCCCTGGTCAACAACCTGAACCTGGTGGTCACCAGCCCCGGCGGCACCACCTACCGGGGCAACGTCTTTAGCGGTGGCTGGTCGGCGCCCGGCGGCACGGCCGACAGCGTGAACAACGTCGAAAGCGTCTACGTCCAGAACCCGGCCGTCGGCACCTGGACTGTGCGGGTGGAAGGGGCCAACGTGCCCCAGGGGCCGCAGCCTTTTGCCCTGGTGGCCCGGGGCTCGTGCGGGGCAGCCCCCAGCCATTGGGTCTATCTGCCGATCGTGCTCCGGTCGTATGGCGCCGGGGGAGGAGCCCCGGCTGCGCCGACGCTAAACTCCATCAGCAACCCCGACGGCGACGGGAACTATACCGTCAGTTGGAGCGCCCCCAGCGGGGCGACCGGCTACACCCTGCAAGAGGACGACAACGCCTCCTTCACCAGCCCGACGACGGCCTACTCCGGCGCAGCCACCTCGACGAACATCAGCGGCAAAGGGCCAGGGACCTACTACTACCGCGTCAATGCCTCCAACTCATATGGCACCAGCGGCTGGAGCAATGTCCAGTCGGTGGTGGTCGCCGGGCCTTCGGGGCCGACACCGGGCTTCTGGCAGGAGGATAACACCTACGGCTGCCCCGGCTGCTCGGAGTTCTATGTGACCTCCGACAGCGCCTATGTGGACGACTTTGCCATCTATGTCTCCGTGTCGGGCTGCGGCAGCTACAAGATCACCCACACCACGCCGGAGCCGATCACGAGCAACCACTTTTCCTTTGGCACCTCCTACTACGCCAGCGGAACCTTCAGCAACCCGACCACCTGCAGCGGCACATATGGCCTGTCCCACTTTTACATCCCCGGCTGCGGCTATGTGAGCGGCGGGCCGTGGGACTACCGCTCGGTGTGGAAGCACTCGGAGATGGTGGCCGGAGCGGGCGGACCTGGTCCCGTCACCGTGGAAAAGGTGGAGGATGGGGCCGTCCATCACTTCCTGACGGCCACGCTGGAGTCTGACACCCGTTAGGAGGCTGCTGAAAAAGCCCCGGCCTGCACCGCAGAGGCCGCAGAGACCGCCGAGTTTTTTATGATTCCTCCGTGTTCTCTGCGCCTCTGCGGTGAATTAAGCACCCTCCTGGGAGCGTGCCGGAGAACCTCCTTTACACAGAATCGCACAGCAGACCCCTGAACGATGAGGCATTGGGCGCGAGTCTCCAGGTTGTGTTCGATACTGCTCGGGCTGCTGCTGCTGCTGGTGGCCGGCTGCGGCCTGCCGGTCTTGCAGCCCAGCCCAACTCCTGCCCCCACGCCGACCCCCAGCCTGCCCCCTGCCGATGAGGTGGCCTTTGCCTTCCTCCAGGCCTGGCAGCGCGACGATTACCCGGCCATGTACAGCCTGCTGTCCGCCGACGCCCAGGAAAGCTGGCCGGAAGACCGGTTCATCGAGACCTACCGCCAGGTCGTCGCCGAAGCCACAATTCTGCGAGTAGAACCCCGCCTCCTGGCCGCCTACCAGCCTGACACCCATGCCGACGTGTCGTTCGCCGTTACCTTTCACACAGCGTTGGTCGGCGACTTTCAGGTGCAAAACCAGATGCCGCTCACCTTTGAGGCGGGGGAGTGGGGCGTGGACTGGTCGCCGGCGCTGATCATCCCCCAGTTGAGCGCCGAGACCCTGGTCCGGCTGACGCCCCGCTCACCATCGCGGGGCAACATCTACGACCGCCACGGCCTGGGCCTGGCCATCGAGGGGGAGCGGGTGGAGGTCGGGGTGGTGCCCGGCCAGGTCCAGGATGAGGCGGCGCTGTTGGCCCTGCTGAGCACCATTCTGGGCCAATCGCAGGCCGACCTCCAGGCGCGCTACGCCGGAGCCAGGCCTGACTGGTATGTCCCCCTCGGCCAGCTCAGCGTCGAGGCCGGGCAGCGCTATGCCGGGACGCTCGAAGCCATGCCAGGGGTGGTCCTGCGCAAGGCGTGGACCCGCTCCTACCGCCCGGAGATCATCGCCCCGCACGTGGTCGGCTTTGTCGGCCCCATCCCCCGCGAACAGGTGGACCGGTGGCGGGCCCAGGGGTACAGCGGCGATGAAATGGTCGGCCAGGCCGGCCTGGAACGGTGGGGCGAGCCTTACCTGGCCGGTGGGCGGGGCGGGCGGCTGGAGATCCTCACCCTCACCGGCCGGCAGGTGGCCGTCCTGGCCGACAGGCCGGCACGGGAGAGCAGCAGCCTGTACACCACCTTCGACCGCGAGTTCCAGAAAAAGGTGCAGGACATCCTCGGCCGGCAGCCGGGAGCCATCGTCGTCCTGGAGGCCCAGACCGGTCGGGTGCTGGCCCTGGCTTCCTATCCCCTCTTTGACCCCAACCCCTTCGCCACCGGCATCAGCCAGGCCCGATGGCAGAGCCTTCTGGCCGATCCGGGCCGTCCCCTGGTCAACCGGGCGACGCAGGGCACTTATCCCCCCGGCAGCGTGTTCAAGATCGTCACCATGGCGGCCGGCATGGAGGCCGGGGGCCTGAAGGCCAACAGCAATTTCCTCTGCCAGGGCACCTGGACCGGCCTGGGGGCAGAATGGGCCAAGAGCTGTTGGCTCAAGAGCGGGCATGGCAACATCTCGCTGAGCAAGGCCCTGACCGTCTCTTGCGACATCACCTTTTACCAGGTGGGGCTGATGCTGAACGGGATCAACCCGGACCTGCTGCCCGGCTATGCACGACAGTTCGGCCTGGGGGCGCCCACCGGCCTTGAAATTGAAGAGGAGGCCGGCCTGGTGCCCGATCCGGCGTGGAAGCTCCAGGCCAGAGGGGAGGGCTGGGCCCCAGGGGACGGGGTCAATCTGGCCGTGGGCCAGGGGGAACTGCTGGTCACGCCGGTGCAGGTGGCGATGATGCTGGCGGCGGTGGGCAATGGTGGCACCCTCTACCGCCCCCAGGTGGTGGAGATGATCGCCGCCGACCCGGCCAACCCGGAATGGACCTTTCGGCCGGTGGCCGTGGCCCACCTCCCGGTCAGCGCCGAGACCCTGGCGGTCATCCAGGATAGCCTGTACCGGGTGACATCAGCGCCGGAGGGCACGGCCTATCAGGCGTTCGAGGGGCTGAGCCTGGCGGTGGCAGGCAAGACGGGCACCGCCGAAAGCGGCCAGCAAAAGCCCCATGCCTGGTTTGCCGGCTACGCGCCGGCCGACAAGGCCGAGATCGCCATTGCCGTCGTTGTCGAGCACAGCGGCGAGGGTTCGACCTACGCTGCTCCTCTCTTCCGCCGCGTGGTCGAAGCCTATTTTGGCATTCAACCGACCCCCACGCCGACACCGTAGGAGAAACAGAGGGATATTTGTTCACCGCAGAGACACAGAGGGCGCAGAGATTTTCCTCGAAGCCCCCATGACAGGACTTGTTCGTGTCTTGGTGCCTTTGTGGGAAGCCTGCCAGGTCCACTGCGTAACGCCTGCCCCATGAGCCTCAGGCAATCAAATGGGAGTGGAGCCTTCAGGCGGAAAAGGCCGGCTGAAGCCTCGACTCCAGCCTGACCTCCACTGTCTCCCCCGCGTTCTCTGCGTCTCTGCGGTGTATCGGAAGCGCGGTACACAGATACGCCCGTACCCACCCTGGACTCTGCCTCTGTGCCTAGGCCGTGTCCTTTTCGTTCAGGCGGAACACCATCTTGAGCGGGGTGCCCAGATAGCCGTACCGCTGCCGGATCTGGTTTTCCAGGAAGCGCCGGTAGGTAAAGTGGACCAGCCGTGGATCGTTGACGAAAAAGACAAAGGTCGGCGGGTCCACAGCGGCCTGGGTCGCATAGTAGACCTTGAGCTGCCGTCCCCCTTTGTGGGGGGGCGGATGGCGAAGGGTGGCCTCTGCCACCAGCCGGTTCAACTCCCCGGTCGGGATGCGCACCAGCCGCTCCTGGTGGACCTGAAAGGCCAGTGGCAGGAGCTGCTGCACCCGCTGGCCGGTCAGGGCCGAGATATAGAGCACCGGGACATAGTCCAGGAACTTGAGGTCGGCGCGGATGCGACGGGTGTAGACCTCCATGGTATGGGCATCCTTTTCGATCAGGTCCCACTTGTTCACCACCACGATCACGCTGCGCATCTCCTCCAGGATGTAGCCGGCCAGGTGGGCATCCTGGGCGGTGACCAGCTCCTGGGCGTCGAGCAGCAGCAGGACCACGTCGGCGCGGGCGATGGCCTTCATGGCACGCAGGACGCTGTACTTTTCCACCCCTCGCTCGATGCGTCCCCGGCGGCGGATGCCGGCGGTGTCAATCAGCAGCACCGGCTGCCCCTCCCAGGTCAGATAGGTGTCGAGGGTATCGCGGGTGGTGCCGGGGATGGGGCTGACAATCGCCCGCTCCTGTCCCAACAGCCGGTTGAGCAGCGACGACTTGCCGACATTGGGCCGGCCCACGATGGCGATCTTGAGCGCCTCCGGCTCCTCCCCCCCTTCGACGACCGGCAGGGAAGCGACGATCTGGTCCAACAGATCGCCGGTGCCGGTGCCGTGCAGGGCCGAGAGCGGGAACGGCTCGCCCAGGCCCAGGGCATAGAATTCCAGAGCGGCCTGGCGGCGCATTTCGTTGTCGGCCTTGTTCACAGCCACCAACACCGACTTGTCGGTCCGGCGTAGCACGTCGGCCACCTCTCTGTCGGCCGGCGTCAGGCCGTCCAGCGCATCCACCAGCATGACGATCACATCCGCCTCGGCGATAGCCACCTCGGCCTGCCGACGGATCTCGGACACATAGTCGGCCGAGCCGGTGGCCAGCGGCCTGCGCCCCCCATCGGCGACCTCCAGGCCACCGGTGTCCACCACAGTAAAGGGCACGCCGTTCCACTCGGCCTGGCCATACAGCCGGTCGCGGGTGGTGCCGGGCGTGTCCTCGACGATGGCCCGTCGCTGACCGATGAGGCGGTTGAACAGGGTGGACTTGCCCACATTGGGCCGTCCAACCAGGGCAACAATCGGCTTGCGCATTGTCGGGGTTTGTCTGTCTAATCGCGCACAAAGCCCATCCGCTCGGCGTGGGGTTCAAAACCCTGGTCGGGCGTCTTGATCTCGCCGAACGTTTCTTCAAATCTGGCCAGGTTCTCACCCAATGCCCGGTGGAGCAGTTTGGCGTTCATCGGCGTCATGAGGATGCGGGCATAGACCTTGGCCTTGGGCACATTCGGCAGCACGCGGGCGAAATCCAGGATCATCTCGGACGGCGAGTGGGTAATCAGGGCAAAGTTGGAATAGATCGCCTCCAGCTCGGCCGGCAGTTCGATTTGCAGTGAACGTTGCGGTGGCTGTTTGGGGTGATTCATAGTCAACCTCGAAATCCGGGCGCCGTTCATCGGCAGGGACGAACGACGCCCGGTCAAGACACTGTTCAGAATGTGCAGCGCGGGTCACACCCCGCGCCGATGGGCCAGCAGCCTGTGGTCCGGCGAGCGGGTTTGGCCCGGTGAGCACAGGGCAGGCAGGTCTGTTTCCCCGGCGGTCTCTGCGTGCCCGGCAGTGAAAACGCTTTGCAGTGCTATCGGTGGCTCTGGCCGGTGAAAGAGGTGTGTTTCTGTCTGAAACCGGCTAAAACCTTGACTCCCACTCGCCTCTCCGACAGGCTGCCAGCTCGACAATGTTCCATGAACGTAAATGGCGGTCAAGGTGGACCTCACCCCATCCCCCAACCC
>DAOTYI010000173.1:0-12757 GCA_034434895.1 Anaerolineae bacterium | reverse complement strand
GGGTTGGGGGATGGGGTGAGGTCGAATCGAACAATGTCAGGCTCATTATACCGGTGGAAGGGCAAGCTGTCAATCTATTTGAAAGGTATTGGGTCAGGCCCCGACCGTTTACTTGCACAAAAGTGGTGCCTGTGTTACAATAACAGGCAGCAGAGAATCGTTGTACCGGTGCCGGGAACGTGGGCCCGCTGGGGCCGGGTTTGGATGGACGAACAACCCTCAGAGGGGGCTGACCCTCAACTTTGGAATAAAGTGGTGTGGGCGACCAAAACAGACCTTGCGTTGGCGGGCGTAAGGCTGGCTTTGGTCGTTTTATTTTGTCTTTCCTTGTAACGGTTCAGGGCACTTTTCAAAAGCTGGAGTAACTGCCTGCCCACACCGACTGAAGTCGCCCGCCTGAGGCCTTTGGCCCGCAGTCGGCCTGCGCCAACCGTTGTTTCCGCGTCGGCGGAGGCCGACGCCCGGCGCCGCAGGCGGCCAGATCGGGTTGTTTCCGCGTCGGCGGAGGCCGACGCCCGGCGCCGCAGGCGCCCAGAAAGGCCGATTTCCAATCGGCATGAGGAGCAGAACAGTGAACCTGTCAATCGTCATCCTGGCGGCCGGGCAGGGTACCCGCATGAAATCGGCCCGGCCAAAAGTTCTCCATCCGCTGGTGGGGCGGCCGATGCTCTCTTTTGTCCTGGATGCAGCCCGCGCTCTGGAGCCGGTCAGCCTGGTCGTCGTGATCGGCCACGGCGCGGAACAGGTGCGCCAGGCGGCTGGCGAAGGGGTCACCTGTGTGGTCCAGGCCGAGCAGTTGGGCACCGGCCATGCCGTGCAGCAGGCCGAAGCCGCCCTCGCCGGCCGGGCAGAGCATGTGCTGGTGCTGTACGGCGATACCCCCCTCATCCGACCCGAAACCCTGCGGCAATTGGTGGCCTATCACCAGGCCGAAGGAGCGGTGGCGACGCTCCTCACCTTCCGGCCCGATGACCCCACCGGCTACGGCCGCATCGTGCGCGACGTAGAGGGCCGTCGGCTGCTGGGCATCGTTGAGGAGAAAGAAGCCACCCCGCAGCAGCGGGCCATTGGCGAGGTGAGCGGCGGTGTCTTTTGCTTTCGGGACGGATGGTTGTGGCCCAACCTGGCCCGCCTGCAACGGCATCCCGGCGGCGAGTTCTATCTGACCGACCTGGCGGCGCTGGCTGCCGGCCAGGGAGAAGCGGTGGCCGGCTTCCCGGTCGCCGATCCGCTGGAGGTGATCGGCCTGGACAACCGGTTGAAGCTGGCCCAGGCCGAGGCCGAGATGCGGCGGCGGATCAACGAGCGCTGGATGCAGGCCGGGGTGACCCTTGTCCATCCCGACGTGACCTACATTGAGGCCGATGTCGAAATCGGTGCCGACACGGTTATCTGGCCCCACACCCTGTTGCAGGGCCGGACACGCATCGGTCAGGGGTGTATCCTGGGACCGGGGGCTGTGATCCGTGATTCGACCCTCGGCGACCGGTGCCGGGTGGAGCTGTCGGTGGTGGAGGGGGCGATCATGGAGGAGGGGAGTGAGATCGGCCCCTTTGGCCACCTGCGGCAGGGAGCGCACCTGGGACCGGGAGTGCATCTGGGCAACTTTGGCGAGGTCAAGAACTCCTACCTGGGGCCAGGGGTCAAGATGGGCCATTTCAGCTACCTGGGCGATGCGACGGTCGGAGCCGGGGCCAACATCGGCGCGGGGACGATCACCTGCAACTTTGATGGCCAGCGCAAGCACCGCACCGTCATCGGCGAAAGGGCCTTTATCGGCAGCGATACGATGCTCGTTGCCCCGGTGGAGATCGGCGCCGGTGCGAAGACCGGAGCCGGTTCGGTCGTCACCCACGATCTGCCGGCCGGGGCGGTGGCCTATGGCGTGCCGGCCAGGGTCAAATCTCTGCCAGAGGGAGAGGAACCGGAGGTCGGGTAAGGTGACCACAGGAGAGATGCTCTTGCTGGCGGGGCTTGTTCTCCTCAACGGCTTTCTGGCTACGGCCCGTTCGGCCCTCGTCAACGTGCGCCGGCCGCGGTTGAAGCAGTTGGCCGAGGAGGGGGTCGGCCCGGCCCGCATCGCCGAACGGCTGGCCGAGGATTCCAGCCGCCTGCTGGCCACCACTCAACTGGGCATGATGGTCACCCGCTTTTTTGCCGGCGCGGTCGTGGCTGTCGTCTCGGCCCCGCCCCTGGCCACAGCCCTTCGACCCTGGCTGGGGGGGGCCAGCTTCCCGGTCTCCTTTGGGTTGGTCGTGCTGCTGGCTGCCCTGATCATGCTCATTCTGGGGGAACTGGTGCCGGAAACGATCGCCCTGCAACACAGCGAACGACTGGCTTTGTGGCTGGCGCGTCCCCTGTTGCTGATCGCGGCCCTGCTCATGCCCCTGATCCACGCCATCGTCTGGATCAGCACCGGCCTGTCCCGGCTGTTCGGGGCCGGACCGCCGGGCGGAATGCCTTTTGTCACCGAAGAGGAGATCAAAACCCTGGTGGATGCCGGCGAGGAGGAGGGGGTCATCGAGGAAGAGGAAAAGGCGATGATCTACTCCATCTTTGAATTGGGCGACACCCTGGTCCGCGAGGTGATGGTGCCGCGCATTGACGTGGTGGCCCTCGACGTGGAGACCCCCATGCTGGAAGCCGTGAACAGGATCATAGAAGCCGGCCACTCACGCATCCCGATCTACCAGGAGACGATTGACAATGTGATCGGTGTGTTGTACGCCAAGGACCTGCTGCCCTACCTGAGCCAGGGCCGGACCGATGTGCCGCTGAGCAGCATCGTGCGCCAGGCCTACTTTATCCCTGAAACCAAACGGGCAGGCGACCTGCTGCCCGACCTGCAACAGCGGCGGACTCACATGGCCATCGTCGTGGACGAATATGGGGGGGTGGCCGGCATCGTGACCATCGAGGATCTGCTGGAAGAGATTGTCGGCGAAATCCAGGACGAATATGACGCCGAAGAGCCGTTTGTCGAACAGGTCGGCGAGAATGAGTATCTGTTCGACGCCCGGCTGGACCTGGACGACCTGAACCAGATGATGGATGTGGCTCTGCCGACCGAGGAGAGCGACACGCTGGGCGGTTTTATCTATGCCCAGTTGGGCAAGGTGCCGGCGGTCGGCGACCGGTTAACCTTTGAGGGCCTGGTGCTGACCGTCGAATCGGTGACAGGGCGGCGGATCAGGAAGGTCCGCATCGAACGGCAACCGCCGTCGGCCACCCCGGAGCGCCAGGAAGACCCCTCCCCTGCTTCCCGCGCCGAGGGGAATGGAAAGGGATGACAGGGCTGATGACCCAACGACCGACCGATCTGGAGCTGGTCGAGATGGCCCGCCAGGCCCGGGAGCGAGCCTATGCCCCCTATTCCGGTTTTCCGGTGGGCGCGGCTCTGCTGGGGCGGTCGGGACGGGTCTATCTCGGCTGCAACGTCGAAAATGCTGCTTACCCGCTGTGCACCTGTGCCGAGCGCACGGCCGTGATCAAGGCCGTATCAGAAGGGGAGCGGGAGTTCGAGGCCATCGCCGTGGTCACGGCCACCGGCGCTGCCCCCTGTGGTGCCTGTCGCCAGATCCTGCGCGAGTTCGGTGGGCCTCAGGGCAACCTGCGGGTGATCGTGGCCGACACCACCGGCCACCTGCGCACCTTTACCGTGGGCCAACTGCTGCCTGAAGGGTTCACCGCAGAGCAGTTGGGCTGACGCAACGTAACTGCCTATCCTCCCGCAGGTTTGGGCGCAATCTCTGGATTAAAGTGCACCGCAATGGGCTGCTCGCCCTGTTGCCGGCCACTTTCTAACCTGCGGGAGGGTAGCGGGCAGGTAGTTACGACGCAACACGAAATACGCACCATGCATCAGAGCTTGCTTCCGGGCACGCTGCTGCGAGAGCGGTACGAAATCCTGGGCCTCATCGGTCAGGGGGGCATGGGCGCGGTGTACAAAGCCGCCGACCGCCGTCTGCCTGGCCGCATCTGCGCGGTCAAGGAGATCTGGCCGCTGCCCGGCATCAGCCGCGAGGCCCTGGCCCAGGCCCGCGAGCAGTTTCTGCGCGAAGCCAGCACTCTGGCCCGGCTGGACCATCCCAACCTGCCCAAAGTGTCCGACTATTTCACTGCGGCGCCGGGCGGGGGCGATCAGGATGCAAGCCGCGATTATCTGGTGATGGACTATGTCCCCGGCCAGGACCTGCATCAGGTGGTGCAGCAGGCCTGCCGCCAGGGGCGGTTCCTGGAGGAGCGGGAGGTGCTGCACTGGATGGCCCAACTGGGTGACGCCCTGGCCTATCTGCACCGCCAGGAGCCGCCGGTGCTCCACCGCGACATCAAGCCGGCCAACATCAAGCTCACGCCGGAAGGCCGCATCAAACTGGTAGATTTCGGCCTGGTCAAGCCTCTGGACCCGGAGGACCCCAAGACTTTGACCGGGCTGCGGGGCATCGGTTCGCTGCCCTACACCCCCATCGAGCAGTATGCCGGTGAGCTGGGCCACACCACCACGGCCAGCGATCTGTACAGCCTGGGAGCCACCCTCTACCACCTGCTGACCGGCCGCCCGCCGGCCAGCGCCCAGGAACGCTTTTTGAACCCCGAAGCCCTGCTGCCGCCGCGCCAGGTGAACCCGGCCATCTCCCCCGTGGTAGAGCGGGCAGTGCTGGCCGCATTGGCCCTGCACCCCCGGGAGCGGCCCGCTTCGGTGGCAGCCTGGTGTAAGATGCTCCTGGGCGATGCGGCCACCGTCCCGGTGATGGCCCATCCCCACGGGACAGGCTGGGGTCAGGCGTTCCAGGAGAACTGGTGGCTGTTGCTGCTGGCCCTGGTCACCATCGTCGCAGCGCTCGTTCTCACCTTCTACCGCTAACAGACTGTCGGCGAGGCGATCTGGAGTCAAGGCTTTAGCCGGTTTTAGCCAGAAACGAACCTGTTTTCACCGGCTAAAGCCTCCACTCCGACAGGCTGCTAGAAGGCTGCTTAAAAATATCCCCTCTCACCGCAGAGGCGCAGAGAACGTGGAGGAATCATAAAAAAACTCTGCGGCCTCTGCGTCTCTGCGGTGCAAACCAGGACTTTTTCAGCAGCCTCCCAACCCCTGTGAAACCTCTGGCAGGGTGAGAGATCTGGATCCAGGCTTCAATTGACAGATGCCCTGTTTCCAGGTATAATCCGCAGGAGGGCGAATAGCTCAACCGGGAGAGCGCTTCCCTTACAAGGAAGAGGTCACAGGTTCGAACCCTGTTTCGCCCACCAGTCGTCAGACCTGACAGGTTTTGGAAAACCTGTCAGGTCTGTGCTATACTGTGCTCTGTTGCCCAAAGCGGGTCTGCGGCCCTGTGTCGCGGAATGGTGCTGAACAGCCTTTCAGGCTGTCCAGGCAGGCCGGAAAGTACAGCCCAGGTCCAGGTTGCGCCAGCAGCGGGCCGGTTTCGGAGAAGCAGCAAAGAGTAGCTGGTATGGATCGTTCCAAACGAGTGGCTGCCATACGGTGGCTTCTGCTCCCCTTGATCCTGCTGACGGCAGGCTATTTGCGGTTTACAGGTCTGAACTGGGATGAAGGGCAATGGATCCACCCCGACGAGGGGCACATGCGGATCATCACTTCCGTCATCAGGATGCCAGATCGCCTTTCTCTCTATTTTGACACCCACCATTCGCCCCTGAATTGCCTCAACAGTGGCTACCAGTACAGCTATGGCACACTGCCCCTTTTCCTGACCCGCTGGACGGCGGAATGGCTGGACCGTGGCTGTGGGGACTCGCCCGACAGGTTGAGCGCAGCCGCAGGAAGGGTGCTGATAGGACCCTCGGCCTCACGATGTACCTCCGGCACCTTCACCGGCCCGCGCAGCGCTCAGGTGGGGCGCTTCTTCTCAGCCCTGGCCGATCTGGGAACTGTCGCCCTGATCTACCTGATTGCACGGCGTTTGTACGGCGAAGCGATCGGGCTGCTCGCTGCAGCCCTGGGGGCGCTGACTGCCTTTCTCATTCAGCAGGCCCATTTTTTCACCGTGGATAGCATGTCCGCCTTTTTCACCACCCTGACCGCCTGCTTTGCGGTCCGAGCCGGTCAGTCCAAACCCCGGGGGGGGCCGTCATGGCTCGATTTCGGATTGGCGGGCCTGGCGACCGGTCTGGCTACAGCCTGCAAGATCAGCGCCATCTGGGCAGCGCTCCTGGTTGTGTTGGCCGGGGTGGGGTGGTGGTTGCAGGCCATTCGGGCTCAATCCCGTCGTTCCCTTCTTTCCCCCCTCATTTTCCTTCTGCCCAGGCTTCTCCTGGCCGGGTTGCTATCCCTCGTCGCCTTTCGCCTTGCCCAGCCCTACGCCTTTGAAGGCCCTGGATTCTTGGGCCTGCAGCTCAGCCCAGAGTGGCTGGAACGGTTGGGGCAGATTGCTGCCGAGCAGAGCGGCAAAGTAGACCTGCCGCCAGGTCAACAGTGGACCGACCGGGCCCCCATCCTGTTTCCCTGGATCAACATGGTGGTCTGGGGCATGGGGTTGCCCCTGGGGTTGATCGCCTGGGCCGGTTGGGCTGTGGTCGGCTACAGGTTGTGGCGCGGCGAGCATATCCATCTGGTTTTATGGGTGTGGGGGACCCTCTTTTTCCTCTACCAGTCCACCCGTTGGGTCAAGGCCATGCGTTATTTCCTGTCCCTCTATCCCTTGTTTGTGATTTTCGCCGCCTGCCTGTTGGTTCACCTGGCCCGTAGCTCAAGCCGGTGGCGTCGTCGTCTGGGCCTGAGCCTTGCCACTCTCGTCGTGGTCAGCACAGCCCTATGGGCCGGCGCTGTGTTCTCGATCTACCTGCGACCCAATACGCGCGTGGCCGCTTCGCGCTGGATCTATGCCAACATCCCGCCGGGGGTCACTGTGGCCAACGAACACTGGGACTGGGGCCTGCCTCTGCCGGTGGATGGACACAACCCCTTCGCCGGGATGTACACCGGCATAGAGATGACAAATTATGACGAGGACACCCCGGAGAAACTGGTCCAATTGCTTGACCGGTTGGACCAGGCGGATTATCTCTTTCTGGCCAGCAATCGGCTCTACGCCTCGATCTCTCGGCTCCCGGCCCGCTATCCGGTGACGACGGCCTACTATCGCGCCCTCTTTGCCGGAGATCTGGGCTTTGAGCTGGTGGCCGATTTCACTTCCTGCCCGGCCATCGGCCCCTTCCAGTTTCCCGACCAGGAGACCCCCTACCCGTTGATGGAAGCAGGTTATGTGCATCAGCGTCAGCCGATCAAGGTATCCCTTCCCCCTGCCGAGGAAGCCTTCAGCGTTTACGACCATCCCCGGGTGCTGATCTTTCACAAGACGGCCCGCTACAACCGGGAGCAGGCGCAGGCCATGCTGACCGAGGGGGTTGAGTGGGGCAGGATCGCCCACGGGCTCAACCCCCGCGACCTGCCCGAATGGCGGCGCGAGCAGGCACGCCAGAAGCGGGAGGCGGACCGGTTTGCCCGCCAGCAGGAGCGCTGGCAACGCACCCGCGAGCGCACCAACGGCCTGCTGCTCACCGGGGAACAGCGCCAGGTGCAAGAGTCCGGCGGCACCTGGGTCTTTCTCTTTAACCGCAACAGCCTGTCCAACCGCTGGCCCACCCTCTTCTGGCTGCTGCTGCTGGGCCTGCTGGGGCTGGCGGCGTTGCCCCTGACCCTGGCCCTCTTTCACCATCTGCCCGACCGGGGCTATATCCTGGCCAGGCCGGTGGGCGTGCTGCTGCTGGGCTGGCTGTCGTGGATGCTGACCAACCTGACGCCGCTGCACTATAGCCGGGGTACCATCCTGCTGGCCTTTGGCCTGATCGCCTCCTGCTCTGGTGCCTCTTTGCTCCTGCCCGGCCAACGCCGCCGCCTGCTCGACCTGTGGCGCGGCCACAGGCGCACCGTCCTGTTCACCGAGGCCCTGTTCCTCCTGTTCTTCTTCCTGTTCTGGTTGATCCGTCGGGGCAACCCGGACCTGTGGCATCCCTGGATGGGTGGCGAAAAGCCGATGGATTTCGCCTATCTCAATGCCATCCTCAAGAGCACCGAGTTCCCACCCTACGACCCGTGGTTTGCCGGCGGTTACCTGAACTACTATTACTTTGGTCAGGTGCTGGTCGGCACCCTGATCAAGCTGGTCGGCATTGTGCCCAATGTGGCCTACAACCTGGCCATCCCCACCTGGTTCGCCATGACGGCCATGGGTGCGTTCAGCGTCACCTGCAACCTGGTTGCCAGGCGGGATTCCACCCTGCCCTCCAGAGCCGTTCTGTTTGGGGTTGTGGGGGCGCTGTTTGTCGCCGTGCTGGGCAACCTGGGCGAAGTGCACCTGCTGTTGCTCAAGGCCGCCGAGGGGGTGATGACCACCTTTCAGAGCACCATCCCCGGCCTGGTCGGCCTGGTGCGGCTGATCATCGGCTCCTTCGAGGTGATCTTTGGCGGCAAGGCGTTGCCTGTCGCCATCAACGAGTGGTATTGGAACGCCAGCCGGGCCATCCCGGCCGCACCCTATGAATCGGTCATCACCGAATTCCCCTTCTTCACCTTCCTCTATGCCGACCTGCACGCCCACCTGATCGCCATGCCGCTGACCTTTGTGTCGCTGTCGCTGGCGCTGGCCGTGGTGCGGGGGGCAGGAAAGGGAGGGCTCTTGCCTCTGCTCCTGTGGGGGTTGACCATCGGCGCGCTGCGCACGACCAACACCTGGGACGTGCCGCCGCACCTGCTGGTGGCCCTGGGGGCGCTGGTGATCGGCGAATTTGCCCGGCGTGGACGGCTGAGCTGGCGGCTGATCGGCGCAGTGGCCTGGCAACTGGGTCTGCTCTTCCTGTTGAGCTGGCGGCTGCTCTATTGGCCCTTCTGGACCCACTATGCCCCGATCTATACCAGCATCGCGGTGTGGAACGGCTCACGCACGGCGCTCTGGGCCTATCTGATCGTCCACGGCCTGTTCCTGTTCCTCATCATCAGCTATCTGTGCGCGCGGACGCTGAGCCGCCGGGAACGCGACCCGCTGCTGCGCCGCCTGGCCCTGACCATCCGCTACCGGCACGCTGCCGACCGCCTGCGTCGGGCGGCGCGGATCGCCGGCGTGCGCGGCCTGCCGCCGGGATGCGCGGTCTGGATCGGGCTGGCCATCCTGGCCCTGGTCGAAGTCGTTTTCCTGGTCCCGGGGTTGACCTCCTTCACCCGCGCCAACCCGGAGTGGGTCGCGCAGGGAGCCTATGCCTATCGCGGCCTGGTCGTCTTTGCCCTGGGCCTGCCGCTGGGGGTGTTAGGTTGGCTGCTCCTCTTCCGGCGCAACCTGGAACCGGAGGAGCGGCTGTGGGCCTTCCTGGTGTTGTTGGGGCTGGCCATGAGCCTGGGAGTAGAGGTGATTGTCCTGCAGGGAGACATCGGACGGATGAACACCGTGTTCAAGTTCTACCTGCAGGTGTGGCTGATGTGGGGGGTGGCCGCAGCGGTGGCTCTGGCCTGGCTGCTGCCGCGCCTGGAACGCTGGCGGTCAGGCCGGGGCTGGTGGCTGGGAGGGCTGGCCCTGTTGCTGGCCTGCGCTGCCCTCTATCCGCCCCTGGCAGCCTCGGCCAAGGTGCGCGACCGGTTTGACCCGGACCTGGGGCCCGGGTTGGACGGCTGGGCCTATATGCAGACAGCCCATTATTTTGACCCCAATAATGCCCAATACGACCTGAAGTGGGACCTGGAAGCGATCCGCTGGCTGACCGACAACGTGATCGGTTCGCCGGTCATCCTGGAAGGCAACACCCCGGAGTACCGCTGGGGATCGCGCTACTCGGTCAACACCGGGCTGCCAACGGTGTTGGGCTGGAACTGGCACCAGCGCCAGCAGCGGGGCCCTCTCGGCGAGGAGGAGGTGCGGCAGCGACTGGCCGACATCGCCACGATCTACAACACCCCCCTGTCCTCGCTGGCCGAGGAGCTGTTGCGCCGGTACAGGGTGCGCTACATCATCGTCGGACCGCTGGAGCGGGCTTACTATGAACTGTCGGGCCTGGCCAAGTTCGAGGAGATGGCTGCCGGGGGCCGGTTGCGCGTCGTCTTTCGCAACGAGGGGGTGACGATCTACCAGGCGGACTGGTAGATCGGGACAGGATGGTTCAAAATGGTGACAGGTCATGACAGGGAACCAAAGCCATCGCTGTTTTGACAATTCCTCCCTTTGCGAATATAATATCTGCGCTTTGCACGTCGCCGCGAAGGGGGGGGCAGTGCGGGGCGTGGTTCAGAGCCGTGCCTTCATAATCCGACGCGAGGGAAGAGGATCATGCCACTGCTGGAAGTCAAAGATCTGAAAACCCAGTTCTTCACCCAGGATGGGGTGGTCAAGGCGGTCAACGGGGTGTCGTTCTATGTGGAAGAAGGGGAGACTCTGGGCATTGTGGGGGAGAGCGGTTGTGGCAAGAGTGTCAGCGTGCTGTCAGTCATGCGCCTCATCCCCCAGCCGCCGGGCAAGATCGTGGCCGGGCAGGTGCTGTTTGAAGGTCGGGACCTGTTGCAGGTGAGCGACGAGGAGATCCGGCAGGTACGGGGCAACAAGATTGCCATGATCTTCCAGGACCCGATGACCTCCCTCAATCCGGTCCTGACCATCGGCCGGCAGATCGGCGAGGCCTTGGAACTCCATCTGCACATGAGCCGGGAGGAGGCGCGCAAGCGAAGCGCCGAACTGCTGGCGATGGTCGGCATTCCCCAGGCCGAGGCGCGGCTGGACGACTACCCCCACCAGTTCTCAGGAGGGATGCGCCAGCGGGCGATGATCGCCATGGCCCTGGCCTGTAACCCACAACTGCTCATCGCCGACGAGCCGACCACCGCCCTCGACGTGACCATCCAGGCCCAGATTGTGGACCTGGTGAAGCGGCTGCGGGACGAGATGGGCATGGCCATCATCTGGATCACCCATGACCTGGGGGTGGTGGCCGGCCTGGCCGACCGGATGATGGTCATGTACGCCGGTTTTGCCGTGGAGGAAGCGCCGGTCAAGGAGGTGTATGCCGATCCTCGCCACCCTTACACCCTGGGCCTGTTGGGCTCCCTCCCCCGCCTGGACGAGGTCCGCCGCGAAAAGCTGCGATCCATCGAAGGGCTGCCGCCCGACCTGATTGACCTGCCGCCGGGCTGCCCCTTTGAGCCTCGCTGCGTCTATGCCATCGAACGGTGCAAGGTGGAGCGGCCGGAGCTGGCACCGGTGGGCCCCCGGCACCGCATCGCCTGTTGGGTGGATGTGACGCAAGGGGCCGGTGTATAGTTGAGTTACAAAGGGAGAGGCCAATGACCCAGAATGAACCGTTGGTCCGGGTTCGTGACCTGAAGATGCACTTTCCCATCACCCGGGGCATTGTCATCCAGCGTCGGGTAGGGGCCATCAAGGCGGTGGACGGCATTTCCTTTGACATCATGCGCGGCGAAACATTGGGCCTGGTGGGAGAATCGGGCTGCGGCAAATCCACCACCGGCCGGGCGATTTTGCAACTCTACCGACCCACCGCCGGCAAGGTCTATTTTGAAGACAACGACCTCACCCAGTTGAAGGGTGAGCCGTTGCGCCGAATGCGCCGCCGGATGCAGATGATCTTTCAGGACCCCTACGCCTCGCTGAACCCGCGCATGACGGTGGGGGACATCATCGGCGAGCCGCTGCTGGTGCACAATATTTCCCAGGGCAAGGAACGGCGAGAACGGGTTCAGGATCTGTTGCGGGTGGTGGGCCTGAACCCCTACTTTGTCAACCGTTACCCCCACGAGTTCTCCGGCGGGCAGCGGCAGCGGATCGGCGTGGCCCGCGCTCTGGCTGTGCAGCCCGAGTTCATCATCTGCGACGAGCCGATCTCGGCCCTGGATGTCTCGATTCAGGCCCAGATCATCAACCTGTTGGAAGACCTGCAACGGGAATTTCACCTGACCTATCTGTTCATCGCCCACGACTTGTCGGTGGTGCGGCACATCTCCGACCGGGTGGCGGTCATGTATCTGGGCAAGATCGTAGAGCTGACCACCCGCCAGGAGTTGTACGATAACCCGCTCCACCCCTACACCCAGGCCCTCCTGTCGGCCGTGCCGATCCCCGACCCGGTGGTAGAAGAGAAGCGCAGGCGGATCATCCTGGAGGGGGATGTTCCCAGTCCGGCCAATCCGCCGCTGGGCTGCAACTTTAACACCCGCTGCCCGGTGGTCATGGATGTGTGTCTGGAACAGGAGCCGGAGTTCAAAGATGTGGGCGGCCGCCATTGGGTGGCCTGCTTCCGGGTGTGAAAGACAAAGGCCTGGAACCGCCTGGGGGGAGCAGTGACAAAACCGGCCGTTGCTCTTGACTTTCAGGCCGGAATGTGGTATGATACAAGAGCTTCGTCCACCGGGAAAAGCCCACCTCCAGGCAGTCTAGTGCCTTTGAGGGGGGAAAGACAGGAAGGAGGTGATGAGGCGGGACCAGTTCGGCGGCAGGATCCCCGCGCCTGGAAAACGCAAAATCCAACCCAAAAGAAAAAGAAGGAGGAGACAATGTTTTCGAACAAGAAATTGGCGATCCTCGCGGTCCTGGTGATGGTCGCCCCGCTTGTGTTGGCTGCCTGCGGCCCCACGCCCGCACCCAGCACGGTAGTCCAGACGGTCGTGGTCGAGCAGACCAAGGTGGTGCCAGGCGAGACGGTCGTCCAGACTGTTGAGGTGGAAAAGACCGTCGTTGCGACCCAGGTCGTCGAGGTAACCCCCACGCCGGTGCCGGTGACCCGCAAGGGAGCCTGGGTGGAT
>DAOTYI010000172.1:0-1802 GCA_034434895.1 Anaerolineae bacterium | reverse complement strand
CCCCTCATTGGCATGGCCGTACATGATGGCCACAACCTCCATCTGGCCCTTGGGCGCCTTTTCGCCTCCGCCGCCAGCGAAGGCCGCCAGGCTCACCAGGCCGAGGACCAAAACCATGACGAACAGCAGATAACTTCTTCTCATCTTCTCTCCTCCTTGCGCTTGACGATAGAGCTTGCGGCCGGCGCGGACCAAGCCGCGCGGCTGTTGGTCGAAAACTTGGACCTCCTCTCGATCACCTCCTTTCGACGGCGTCCCGCCTATTATTCCCGGTAGTACGGCTGCCCCAGAGCCGAAGGAATTCGGGACTTCCCGGTTCTGGACATTATCAGGATCAGCACGATGAGGGTGACGATGTAGGGCAGTGCGGTCAAAAACTCCGAGGGCACCCGCACCCCGATGGCCTGCAGCCGGATCTGCAGGCCGTTGATGCCGGCGAACAGCAGGCAGCCCCACAGGATGTTGGCCGGCCGCCAGCGGGCGAATATGATGATGATGAAGGCGATCCAACCTCGCCCGGCCACCATGCCCTGGGTGTAACCCTGCAGAAAGTCGACGGCCAGATAGGAGCCGGCCACCCCGACTAGGCCAGCCCCCAGGGTCACGCTCAGCTGCCGCAAGAGGAACAGGTCAACCCCAGCGGCGTCCACCACCGCCGGGTTCTCGCCGGCGGCCCGCATGAAGGAGCCAGGGCGCGTGAAGTACAGGAACCAGGAAACCAGAGCCAGCAGGATGATCGACAGGAAGAAGATCAGGTCCAGGTCCAGGATCAGGCCCAGTCCACGGTGGCGGTCGGTGAAGCCCAGCATGGCCGCGATGGACGGGAAGCCCACGGTGGACTGGTCGAAGGGGATGTACAATTTGTAGAGAAAGCTGGCCAGCCCCAGGCCCACGAACCACAGACCGAAACCGATCACGATCTGGTCCAGGTTGAAGCGGATGGAGAGGGTGGACAGAATCAGGCCGAACAGCAGCCCTCCAGCCAACCCGAACAGCAGCCCCACCCAAGGGGACTTGCTCACGAAGTATCCGATCATGCCCAGGGCGCAGCCCAAGGTCATGTTGCCTTCCATGCTGATATCGTAGACCCCCACCCTCTGGGACAGGAAGCCGCCCAGGGAGGCGATCAGGTATATGGGCAGGATGTTCAGCGTGGAGAAGAAAAGGTTCAGCAGCAGGTCGATCACCATGATCTACTTCCCCCGGCAATAGGCATAGCTGAAGGCGGCGTACAGCTTGGCCGCCTCCACCAGCTGGGAAATCTCGATCTTCTCATTGATGGCATGGGCTTCCTCCAGCCTCCCGGGGCCGCAGATGACCACGGGAATGCCGGCTTCCGAGAACCAGCCGGCGTCGCTGACCGACGGCCAAACCATGCTCTCCGGCTCCCGGCCCAGCACCTTGCCGAATGTCTTTCCCAGCAGCTGCACCTGCGGGTCCTCCAGCTTCACTTCCGAAGCCGGGAAGATCTCGCCCCGGTCCCGGAACATAGAGCTGCCCCCGAAAATCACCTCCGGAGGGTTGTTCCGCAGCCAGGGGTCCGCCTGGCACAGGGCCTGCAGGTGCGACAGCACCTCGGACTTGACCGCCTCCAGCCGCTCGTTGGGCAGGTAGTGGATGGTGTACCAGAGGGAGCACTCATCCGCGATGAAGGCCGGGTGCCTGCCCCCCTTGATCACCGCCGGGTTGATGGTATTGGCCCCCGGGGGCATGCCGGGGTAGCTCTTGGTGACCGCCCAGTGCCGCTCCAGCTCCTGCATCCCCTTCAGGATGTGCACCATTTTCTCGATGGCGCTGGCCCC
>DAOTYI010000171.1:0-3408 GCA_034434895.1 Anaerolineae bacterium | reverse complement strand
CCACCTGCGTGGATGCCTTCGTCCGCGCAGGCGGACGGCCGGGTAGCCGAAGGCATTGCCTTCGGCTACCCGGTGCGATTAAGCGCACGCGCCTTAACTTGATGCCAATGGGGCAGAGCGGCGCCTGGCCCCTACTCAAGGGCCTGCGGCCAGGCATCCACCGGCGTGGATGCCTCCGTCCGCGCAGGCGAATATCCGGGTAGCCGAAGGCAATGCCTTCGGCTACCCGGTGCGATTTCCAATCGCCCGCGCCTTAACTGGATGCCAATGGTCACAGGCCCCCGCTGAACAATGAAGATACCGAAAAGCGCAGGTAGGGCAACTGCTCGCAGTTGCCCTACAAACGCACCAGCCTTGCGCCCCCCACCGGCGTTCTGCTTCGAACACCCTTGTCAACGGCCTCTTGCCAAAGAACTCAAAAGCTGGTATAATAGAACCGGGCAAGAACCCGGTCCGGCCCGACGGTGCTCTGTTGGCAGGCCAGAGTTCGCCCTACTCTATGGGTGTGACAGTGATGTGGGTTTTGTCCAAAGCTGGTGAGATCCTGAGCTCTCCCCTGGGGAGTCTGGTCTACCATCTGCTGCTGCTGCTGGCCGTCCAGGCTGCCCTGGGCATGGCCTGGGGCGAGTGGCGCCGCGCCCGACACGAGCAGGCCCGCCGCCTGTTGCTGGCTATGGCCGGCCTGACTGTGGTGCGCGCCTCTTACCTCATCGCTGCCCTGATCGCTTCGGCCGGTTGGGTCCCATCCTGGGCCTTGCTCCCTCCTGTCGAGCGATTTGCCGACACGGCCAGCCTGGTGTTTCTGGGCTGGGCCTTCACGCCTCCGGTCCAACGCCGTACACGCGCCTGGAACCTTGTCTTGAGCGCCAACCTGCTCCTGGCTATAGGTGCCTGCATCGTCTTCATCCTGCTCTGGAGACAGGTCCCCGTCCCGGCCAACTATAACACCTCCTGGCAGGCCCTCGTCTGGAGTCTGTGGCAGATCGGCCTGATCCTCCTGACCGGCCTGACCCTGTTGCGCGCCCGGGATGAGGGCTGGGGCATCCTGTTCCTGGCCCTGCTCCTTATGCTCCTGGGCCGGCCCTTCCAGATCGCCTATCCGGGTGACATCCCTCACCTGCCCATTTGGGAGCGGCTGACGAACCTGGTGGCCTATCTCCTGTTGACCGTTGCTGTCTATCAGAATATCGTCGTCAGCCTGCGCCTGCGCAGCCTGCAATTACAGGACATCAGCCAGGCCTCTCTGGACCAGATCAAGAGCCTGCTCTTTCTGTTCGACGCCAGCCGGCGGATGTCCGGCTCGCTGGACCTGCCGGCTGTGCTTGACAATGCGGTGGAGGGGATTGCCCGCGCCCTGCAGGCCGACCAGTGTGCCATCGCCTTCCCGGCTGAAAATGACCCCGGCCAGATGCGCCTGGTAGCCATCTATAACCCGGCACGCCAGGGGCGGGGGGAGGTCGTCACCTTTCCTCTCGAATATCAGTTCATCGTTCAACAGGCGATTCGCCGCCGGAAATATGTCCTCAGCGAGGAGGCGGACAACGTCCAGCTCAAAGTCCTTTTCGCCCTCATGGGTTCCAGCGAGATCGGCCCACTGTTGGTGCAACCCCTGCTGACCGAGGGGGAACCGATCGGGGCCATCATCGTCGGCAATTCCCGTTCACGCCGGCCCTTTACTCCAAACGAAGCCAAGCTGTGCCAGTCCATGGCCGAGCAGGTGGTCATTGCCATTCAGAATGCCCGTCAATACAAGGCCGCCCAGGCCCGCATTGACGAACTGAACCACACCCTGGCCGAGGAGCGGCGCGCTGCCCGGCAGACCAGGGACCAGCTGCGGCAGTTGACCGAGCGGCTGACCGGCTTTCAGGCGGAGATGGAGGAGCTGCGCCGCCGTGAGGAGATGGCCCGTGAGGCACGCAACGCTCTGGAGATCAAACTGGTGAGCAGCCGGGCCGAGGCCGATGCACTGGCCGAGCGGGTGGCGGTGCTGGAAACCGACCTGGCCCAGGCCCACACCAATGCCGAAGCCCAACTGCGCTGGCATCAGGAGGAACTGGCCCGTTATCAGGCCGAGTGGGAAGAGGCCAGCCAGCTCGCCGAACGGTTCCAGGCCCTGTTGCAGGGCATCACCACCGGCATCCTGGTGACCGATGCCGAGGGGGTTATCCAGGAAGCGAATGTCGCGGCCGAAATCCTCCTGGAACGCGACAGCAGCGAGCTGCACGGCCTGGCTCTGGCGGCGGTCAGCCATGACAAACGATGGCAACAGGCCGTGGCCACCGCCATCGGCGGCGAAGCGGTCCGCCTGACCGTGCGGATCGGCACCAACTCGCTGCTGTGCGATATCACCCCTCTGCCCGCACCCAACGGGGCCCAGGGCGATATCCAGGGCCTGGTCGCCATCCTACAAGATATTTCGGTCGAAGCTGAAGAGCAGCGGATGCGGCTGGAGAGGATCACCTCTCTGGCCGGTGAACTGCGCACTCCCATCACCACCATCCTCAGCTATGCCGATCTGCTTCTGGGTGAGTCGATCGGCATCCTGGGCGAGGCCCAACGCAACTTCCTGCAACGTATCCGCGCCGGCGCCGAACAACTGGCCCGTCTGACCGATGAGCTGGCCCAGAAGGCCATGCCTGAGGAACGGTGGATCGGCCCGCAGTGGCAGCCGGTGGATGTCGGTCAGCTCATAGACCGGGCCGTGGCCGGAGCGCACCCTTTTATCGAAGAGAAGGCCCTTCACCTGGACCTGGAGGTGCCGGACAACCTGCCGCCCATCCGGGCCGATCCCGATTACCTGCGGCGCGTGTTGACCAACCTGCTGTCGAACGCCTGCCTGGCCTCGGCGGTGGGGGGGCGGATCTCGATCACGGCTGCCCGGTCGGACGGGGCCGTGTTGCAAGGAAAACACCCCGACCTGGACGGCGATGGGTTTGTGATCGTGTCGGTCCGCGATTCAGGCGGCGGGTTGTCGGAGGAGGCGCTGAGCCGGGTCTTTGACCGGTCGCGTCCCAGCCAGACCCCCAAGGGGTTGGGCGAATCGGGGGCCGGCCTGGCCCTGGTCAAAGCCCTGGTGGAGGCCCATGGCGGCCGGCTATGGGTTGAGACCGAGCGGGGTGTGGGCACGACCTTCAGCTTTGTCCTGCCCATGAACAAGGCCCCCGCCGGACAGCTCGATGACCAGGGGAATGGGATGGCAGGGCGCCATGGATCTTGACCAGACAGAGCAGGGGCAGGGACCGGGGCGGCCGGAGCGGCCAATGCCGGGGTTGGGACCGGTGCTGGGCGGGGTGTTCGTTGCCGCCCTGATAGTCCTGACCCTGCTCATCGCTATCGTCCTGGGGGTGCAGGAGCAATCGCTGGTCGCCGGTGCGAGCCCCACGGCCAGCCCTACAGCCACCACCGCCT
>DAOTYI010000170.1:0-11361 GCA_034434895.1 Anaerolineae bacterium | reverse complement strand
GTGGTGGTGATCCAGCCGGGTAACTGGGGGGGCAGATAGGGCAGGAACAGGTTGAGCAGCAGGTAGCCGCACAGCACACCCAGGATGCCTCCTATCAACCCCGCCGTTGTCTTGACCACCCTGGTCAGCAGTTTGCCCACCAGATAGGCCAGGCCGATGACGGCCACCGCCGCGACCGTCAGCGTCACCGCCTGGTTGGAGGGGTTGATCCAGTCGGACCTCACCTCTTCAGCGATTCTGGCTGCTTCTTTGTAGTCCATTTTGCTGCGGACGGCCACGATCACCCCCTTGATCAGTCTGTTGGCGACCGTGGCGAACAGTCCGGCGCCTTTGGGCGTCAACAGCAGGCGGCTGATGATGATGCCCGCCAGCATGGTCGCGGACCGGATCCACTTCTGTTTGTAGCCGACCCAGAAGGAAAGGGCCAGCACCACAAACAGCACGATCAGGTAGGTGGTTGTGTTTACGACCGGTACCATTTCTTTGTGTCCTTCTCGGTGTGGCGGGCCACCCGCTCCAGCAGTCCGGCAATGGTCTCGGCAGCGTCAGGCCGGGCCATGGCCCGGGCCGCTTCGCGCATTGCCGCCAGAGTTCTCTCATCCCCCAGCAGTTCTATCACCGTGGGCACCAGCTTTTTCTCCAGGTCCGAGTCGGCCAGCAGGCGGGCTGCGCCGTTGCGGGCCATATAGTCGGCGTTCGGTTGTTGGTGCTGGCCGGAGTAGGGATAGGGCACCAGTATGGCCGGCAGGCCGGCAGCCGGAAACTCGCCCAGGGTGGCCGCGCCGGCCCGGGCCACGGCCAGGTCGGCGGCGACGAGCGCCTGGGGCATGTCGTGCAGATAGTCGAAATGGTGATAGCGGGAGCGCAGCCCTTCCGGCAGGCTGCGGGCCGCGCCGGCCACCCAATCGGCATCCAGCCGCCCGCTGATATGGATGACCTGACAGAGGGGCAGCAGGTCGCGCAGTCCGGCTACCAGCGCCCGATTGATGCTCCGCGCCCCCCGGCTGCCGCCAAACACCAGCAACGTTTTCTCCGCCGGGTCCAGCCCCAACGCCTGTCGCGCCTGGAGGCGATCCAGGCCGAATATCTCCCGGCGGACCGGATAGCCGGTCACGACCACCTTCTTGAAAGGCAGATAGTGGAACGATTCCTCGCTGGTCACAGCCACCTGCGTGGCGAAGCGGCTCAGGAAGCGGATGGCCAGCCCCGGCACGATGTCGGGCAGGTAGATGACCACCGGCACCGACAGGGTCCGGGCGGCCAATGTAACCGCCACGCAGGCGTACCCGCCGGTCACCAGCACGACATCCGGCTGGAATCGGGCCAGCAACCGCCGCGCCTGCCCCACACTGCCGGCGATGCGGCCAGCGTTCCGAGCCGTCACCAGCAGGCCCATCCCCCGCAGCCCACCGGCGGCCAGCCCGACAAACTGGAGGCCGGCGCGCCGGACCAGCTCCTCCTCAATCCCGCCCCGGCTGCCGATCCACAGCACATCGGCAGGGGCCAGCGTCGGCAGGGGGCTGCCTGCCGGTTTGGGGTGCAGGAGCGTCTCCACCACGGTCACGGCGGGATAGACGCCCCCTCCTGTCCCGCCGCCTGAAACCACCAGTTTCATGCTACGGTTCGAGATACACTGAGCAGGATGCCCACACCCAGCATACAGGTCACCAGCGATGAGCCACCGGCACTGATAAACGGCAGGGCAATGCCGGTGAACGGGATGGTGCCGGTCACCACGGCCATGTTGATCAGCGCCTGAAGCGTGATCCAGCAGGTGATGCCGGTGGCCAGCAGCCGGCCGAAGGGATCGGGGGCCCGGTTGGCGATGCGGAGGCCGCGATAGGCCAGCAGAGCGAACAGGCCGACGATGGTCAGGCAGCCGACCAGCCCCAACTCCTCGCCGACGATGGCAAAGACGCTGTCGGTGTTGGCGGCCGGCAGCCACTGGTATTTCATCCGCCCGTTGCCCGGTCCCAGGCCAAAGATCCCGCCGCTGCCCAGGGCGATTAAGCCCTGGATCAACTGAAAGTTGTCGCTGTGCAGCGGATCCCGCCAGCCGATCAGGTAGGGCTGGAGCCGTTCCATGGCGTAAGAGATGCGGCTGATGACCAGGACAAAGGCCGCCCCGCCGCCCAGGAAGCCGATAATGAACTGGAGCAGATCGGCTCCGGCCAGAAAGAACATGGCCAGCGAGACCAGGATAATCACCACCGCTTCCGAGATGTCCGGCTGCACGATCACCAGGCCGGCCACCAGGCCGACGATGATGGTGAAGGGCAACAGACCGACCGGCAGGTTGCGCAACTGCTCGACCCGTTTGGAGGCCAGCCAGTGGCCGATGTAGATGATGACCGCCAGCTTGGCCATCTCCACCGGCGAAATTGACTCGTTGAGCAGCCGCCTCTGGCGCAGGATGGCCAGGAGGGTCAGGATGATCAACGTCCCCAGCATCAGCGGGATGGAGAACCGGGTCCAGTGCCGATAGTGCATCCGGCCGGCGATCAACATGACCAGGGCGCCGATGCCCAGCCACAGCATCTGCCGTTTGAAATAATAGGCCGCATCCCCCTTGAGACGATAGGCCATATCGAAGGTGGAGCTATAGACCATCATCATTCCCAGGGCGATGAGGGCGGCCACCGTGGCCAGCAAGACCCAATCGGGCCGGTTTGACGGTTCTGCCATCGTTCACTCCAATGCCTGCACCAGGCGTCGAAACCGCTCACCCCGCTCGGCAAAGTCGCGGAAGGCGTCAAAGCTGGTGCCACCCGGCGAGAGGAGCACCACATCGCCGGGCCGGGCCAGGCACGCAGCCAGCTCCACGGCCCGCTCCAATGTCCCTGCCTGATGGATGGGCGGTATGGCCTCCTGCCCCTTGCCTCCTGCCTCCTGCACCGCCCGCTCGATCAGCCCCGCTGCCTCGCCGAACAGGATCAGATGGCGTACCTGCCGACAGGTCAGCCGGGCCATCTCGTCCCAGGGCAGATGCTTGTCACGCCCGCCGGCCAGCAGCAGGATCGGCGTGCCGGAGAAGGCCCGCAAGGCAGCCACGGTCCGCTCCGGCGTGGTGGCGATGCTGTCGTTGTACCAGCGCACCCCATGCCGCTCACGCACCAGTTCCAGGCGATGCTCCACGCCGGAGAAGGAGGTCACCACCCGGCGCAGGGCATCGGGCGGCGCGCCGGCAGCGGCGGCCAGCGCACAGGCGGCCAGGACGTTTGCCACATTGTGCCGGCCCAACAGCTTGATCTCCTCCATCCGGCAAACCCTCTGCTCCTGCCCGGCCAGGCGCACGATCAACTCCTCGCCGCGCAGAAAAGCCCCTTCCTCTACCGGCTGCTCCAGGCTGAACCACAACACCCGCCTGCCCTCTCCTGCCTCCTGCCCCTTGCCTCCTGCCTCTTTCCTCCTGCCCCTTTCCTCTCCCATCTGCCGCGTAACCGGATTGTCCAGGTTCAGGACGGCCACGTCACCGGGGCGCTGGTAGTTCAGGATGTGGGACTTGGCCGCGATGTACGCCTCCATGGTCGGGTGGCGGTCCAAGTGGTTGGGGGTGACGTTCAGCACAGCCGCCAGGGGTGGACTCCACCCCGTCGGGTCGAACCATGTTTCTGCCTGTCCTTTGCTCACCCGTTCCTCATCCCTCCAGGGGGCAAAGAATTCCAGTTGAAAAGAGGACAGTTCCATGACCACCCTGTCATCCGGCGTCATTTCGGCCAGATGGCCGATGAGTGGCCGGCCGATATTGCCCCCGACCCACGTCCGATGCCCGCCGGCCTGGAGCATCTCCCCTACCAGGGCGGTGGTGGTCGTCTTGCCGCTGGAGCCGGTAATGCCCACGATGGGGGCCGGGCAGAGGCGGGTGAACAGCCGTGTCTCGCTGCTCAATGGCAGGCCCCGCCGCCGGGCCTCGACCAGCAGGGGGATGTCTGACGGCACACCGGGGCTGACAAAGAGGAGATCGGCCCCGTCCAACAACGACAGAGGATGTCCCCCCAGGGCCCAGGTCAGCCGCAGGTCGGCCAACGCTGCCAGCCTCTCAGCCAGGGCTTCAGCCGGCCTGACATCGGTCACGGTCACCCGGGCGCCTCGCTCCGCCAGGAAACGGGCCAATGCCGTTCCTTCTCGCCCCAACCCGACTATCAGGATGGATACCGGATCCTGGTCATTGGTCATCGGTCATCTACAACAGCGCCAGGGCAATGCCCAGCATGGCCGCCAGGACGCTGAGAATCCAGAATCGCTGGGTGACGTGGGTCTCGCTCCAGCCCATCAGCTCAAAATGGTGGTGCAGCGGCGTCATCTTGAACAGGCGGCGCCCGGTGCCGGTGAGCCGCCGCGTCAATTTGAAGCAGGTCACCTGGATGACAACCGATCCCGCTTCGGCGACAAAGATCAGGCCGATGAGGGGCAGCAGCAGCCACTGGAACGACATCAAGGCGACGACGGCCAGGGTGGCCCCCAGTGCCAGCGATCCCGTCCCCCCCATAAACAGTTCCGCCGGATAGGCGTTGAACCACAGAAAGGCAAACAGAGCGCCAACCATCGTGAAACAAAAAGAAAGGAGTGGAAACTGGCCCTGGAGGAAGGCGATGAGGCCGTAGGCTACAAAGGCGATCATGGCTGTCGAGCTGGCCAGGCCGTCCAGGCCGTCGGTCAGGTTGACGGCGTTGGCCATGCTGACGATGATCAGGGCGGCGATGGGCACATACCACAGGCCGACGTTCACCACCTCCCTGACAAAGGGGATGCCCACCTCGTGCAACCCCAGGAATTGAGGATGATACAGGCCGATGGCCGTCACCAGGGCCAGCAGGAACTGGAGGGGGAACATGACTCGCGCCTTCAGTCCGCCCCCTCCCCACCAGCCGCGCACTTCGGCCAGGTCGTCCACCGCGCCCAGCGCCCCAAAGGCGAGCATCACCAGCAGCGGCAACAGGATGCTCTTGCCGATGAGAGGGCTGCCCTCTTCGAAGTGAAAGAAGGAGAGAATGGCTTTGCCGGCATCAAAACCGCTCAAAAAGTTGGCCAGGTTCATGACCAGGGTGATGATCAGGACCGGCGTCACGATCATCAGCCCGCCCATCGTCGGCGTGCCCATCTTGGTCTGGTGGGTGGTGGGGCCCTCAACGCGGATCTGTTTGCCGATGCGCCACCGGCGCAGCAGGCGGAGGAGAGGAGGTCCCCAGATGACGGCGATAAAGAAGGAAACGGTGCCCAGGGCCAGGGCAAAAGGCATCGGCTGAGAGGTCATGGCTGCTTCCCTCCTGCCTGTCGCCCGGCCGGGGGCCGGCTGAGGGCGGCGACGATCTGTTCCATTTTCATCCCCCGCGAGCCTTTGATCAGGACAACGTCGCCACCCTGGATCAAGGTTTGCAGCAGGGCGATGGCCTGCTCGTTGGTCTCTGCCAGATGGACGGCCTCGGCGGGCATGCCGGCCTGCAACGCTTCCTCGCCGATGATGCGCCCCAGCCGTCCGACGGCGACCAGCCGGTCGGCAACCTGGCGGGCCTGCCGGCCAACCAGGCGGTGGCCCTCCTCTTCAAAGCTGCCCAGTTCGTACATATCTCCCAGCACGGCGATTTTGCGGCCCTGTAGCTCGGCCAGCAACCGCAGCGCGGCCAGACAGGAGGCCGGACTGGCGTTATAGGTGTCGTCCAGGAGGGTGGAACCGGCCGGGCCGGGGACCACGACCAGCCGCAGCTGGACCGAGGGGTCCTGGAGGCCGGCCACGATCTCCTCCCAGGTCAGCCCCTCCACCAGGCCGACGGCGGCCGCGCAGAGAGCGGTGTGCACGCTGTGCCGGCCCAGCAGCGGCGCGTGGATACGGACGGTCTGGCCCTGGTAGTGCAGGGCAAAGCGGATGCCGGCCAGCCCGGCGCTCTCGATCTCGTCGGCCCACAGGTCGGCGGCGGGGGTGAGGCCGTAGGTGAACAGCCGGGCCTGTGTCTGCCCGGCCATGGCTGCCACCCGTTCATCGTCGGCGTTGAGCACTGCCACCCCCCCCTCCTCGGCCGGCGGCAGGGCTTGCGGCAGCTCGGCCTTGGCCTGGGCGATGCGCTCAATCGTTCCCAGGCGTTCCAGGTGGGTGGGGCCGACATTGGTCACCACCCCCACCTGCGGCCGGGCAATCCTGGCCAGTTGGGCAATTTCGCCCAGGTTGTACATACCCATCTCCAACACGGCCCGCTCGTGGGCCGTGGTCAGGTGCAGCAGGGTCAGGGGCAGGCCGATTTCGTTATTGTAGTTGCCCTCGCTTTTTAAGGTGCGGTAGCGCCGCCTCAGCACGGCGGCGATCGCCTCTTTGCTGATCGTCTTGCCCACGCTGCCGGTGACACCGACGACCCGCACAGCCTGCTGCCGTCGCCAGTGGGCTGCTACCTGTTGCAGGGCTGCCAGGCTGTTGGGCACGATCAGGCAGGCCGGGGATTGGATATTGGGGACATTAGATATTGGACATTGAAAAGCTCTACTATCCAATATCCAATACCCCTTTTCCGCCGGTGGTGCCTTCTCGGCGATCACGGCCACTGCGCCCCGGCCGATAGCCTCAGCGATAAAGTCGTGGCCATTGTGATGCTCGCCGCGCAGGGCGATGAACAGGCAGCCCGGCGTCGCCAGGCGTGAATCTATCACCGCTCTTGAAATCTGGACCGAGGCGGCCTCAGACAAAGCTTCGGTTGATACTCCTCCCTGTTCCGTCAGCCCGGCGATCAGATCCGCCAGGGTGAGTCTCTCCCCTTTTGTCATCATCGGCTTCTACATGGGTCAGGAGTCGCTGGCTCCCGATTGCTCATCATCCTGTCTAATGGTGCGCCAGGCGGATGTCATCCGGCGGGATGCGGAGATAAGTGAACAGCCTCTCGGCGATGGCCCGGAAGGTCGGCGCGGCGGTCTGGGTGCCCCACGGCGAGGCTTTGGGCCGGTCCAGCTTGACCAGGATGATAAAGCGAGGGTCGTCGGCCGGCGCATAACCTACGAACGAGGCGATGGTGTCGGTGGGATGGTAGCCGTAAGCGGTTGGGATCTGGGCGGTGCCGGTCTTGCCGGCGATGCGATAACCGGGGATGCGCGCCTTGCTGGACCCTTCGCGCTCCACGGCCTGGACCAACATGTCGGTCAATGTTTGGGCTGTCTCGCGGGATACGGCCCAGCGCACAAGCGTTGGCTCGACCTGGACTACCTTCCGTTCCTGGCTGTGCGCTCCGGTGGTGATGAACTGGCGCACGATATGGGGTTTCATCAGCCGGCCCTGGTTCGCCACGGCTGCCACGGCTGTGATCATCTGCAACGGCGTGACCGCAATGCCCTGGCCGAAAGAGTTGGTCCCCAACTCGGAAGGGAACCAGTCGGCATCGCCCGGCAGCTTCATCATGCCCGGCCCTTCGCTGGCCAGGTCCACCTTCGTCAAATCGCCAAAGCCAAAGCGCCGCAGGTAGGTGTAGAACCGGTCCTTGCCGACCGAGGTGCTGATGAAAGCGGCCACGGTGTTGAGCGACTGAACCAACCCATCTTCCATCGTCACCAGGCCATGCCCCCGTCGGTCCCAGTTCTGGATGACGCGGCCACCCACCTCGATCGCTCCGTTGTCGTACCAGGTTGTGCCGGGGCTGATGGTCCCCGAATCCAACCCCGCCGCCCAGGTGATGATTTTGAAGATGGAGCCGGGCTCCCACATGTTGCTCACCGCCGGGTCGGCCATGAGGCGAACATCGGCTTCGGCAAAGTGGTTGGGGTCATAGGTCGGGGAACTGACCACGGCCAGCAGGGCACCGGTCTGGGGGTCCATGACAATGACCGTCCCGCTCTCGGCCTGATATTCCTCCAGAGCCCGGTTCAGCTCTTCGGCGGCGATATATTGGATGTTGCGATCCAGGGTCAGGATCAGGCTCGTTCCCTGCTGGGGCGGATTGAAGTTCAGCGGGGGGACGGGGATCTCGTCGCCGACCGGGTTCTGTTCGATCTGGAGTTTCCCGCCGGCCCCTTTGAGGAGCGAGTTGTAGAACCCCTCCACGCCGTAGAAGCCATCGCCGGCGTTGGTGACGATCCCCAGGACATGGGCAAAGAGTTCACCTTCTGGATACACGCGGACCTGACGGGCCTCACAGATGAGGCCGTCGGCTTTCAGGTTGAGGATGGCCTCGCCGGTTTGCTGCGGGACCTCTTTGGCCAGCAAAACCCATGGCTTCTCGGCGGTCAGCCTGGTGTACACCTCCTCTTTGGGCAGGGCGAGCAACCCGGCAAGGCGGCTGGCCAGGTCATCCGGATCGGCGATCAGCGGAGGAGAGGCCGAGATGTCCCAGCGGACCAGGTTCGTGGCCAGCAGATAGCCGTGGGTGTCGGCAATGACACCCCGTTGGGGCAGGACCACCTTTTCCCGATCGCGTTGCTCATCGGCGATCTGCTTGAGCTGGTCATGCTGAAGCACCTGGTACTGAAAGAGTTGGGCCAGGATCACCGAAAAGCCGAAGGTCAGACACAGACCCAACAGGATCAGCCGGTAGTAGCAGGTTTTCGCCGTATCCTCGCCGGTCATGTTCATTCTCTAGGGTAGGGGTTTCTGGGAATCGGCTTTCGTCAGCGGCAGGTAGAGGGGGGGCTGGGGTCCGTAGCCCAGTTCCCTGGCGCGAACAGCCAGCTTTTGAGGCGACAGGGCTGCGGCCACCTGCCACCGCAGCAGGTTGTTGTCCCGTTGGAGTGCTTCCAGTTCGTCGCTCTTGAGCTGGATCTGCCGGCCTGTCGAAGCGATCTCCAGAGAGAGGATGACATGCAACCAACCGAACAGGATGGCCAGAGCGAGAAAGAGGAAAAAGACGGTCTGCAGCGAAAGTTCCTGCTCCGCGGCCTGGGATCGAGGGCGCTTGCGCGCCTGGGCTATGGGGATGGGCAGTGCGTGGCTGGCCATATCTATCCTCCGTATACCCGGTAGATGGAAAAAAGTTGCTCCAAACGGGTCTGCGACCCGCGTTTCTCGCCGGTCACAGACCGCCAGGGAGCGTGAAGGGCAGACGTTCCGCCACTCGCAATCTGGCGCTGCGGCTCCTGGGGTTGGCGGCGATCTCCCGTTCGTCGGGCCGGATCGGCCGGCGGTTGATGAGCCGCAAACTGGCCCGATGCCCACAGGTGCAAACCGGCATGTCAGGCGGGCAGAGGCAGTCCTGCGCCTCGTCCTGGAAAAAGCGCTTCACCAGCCGGTCTTCCAGCGAGTGAAAGGAGATGACCACCAGCCGCCCGCCGGGCCGGAGCAGGTCGCGGGCCTGGGGAAGCGCCTGGGCCAGAGCGGTCAGCTCATCGTTCACGGCGATGCGCAGCGCCTGGAAGGTGCGGGTGGCAGGGTGGAGCTTCTCCCGATGCCCGACCGTGCGTGCCACCACCCCGGCCAACTGGGCGGTGGTCGTCACCGGCCGGGCGGCGACGATGGCCCTGGCGATGCGCCGGGCAAACCGTTCCTCGCCGTAGCGCCACAGCAGGTCGGCCAGTTCCGCTTCGGGCAGGCCGTTGACCAGCTCGGCCGCGCCCGGCCCCTGGGTTGGGTCAAAGCGCATGTCCAACGGCCCATCCTGACTGAAGGAAAAGCCCCGGCCGGCATCGGCCAGTTGACGGGAGGAAAGCCCCAGGTCCAGCAGCACCCCATCCACCTGCCCGAAACCGAGCGCCCTGGCCACCTGCGCCAGGTGCCGAAAGTTGGCAACCTGGAGGATCAGCCGCTGGCCGAAGGGACGCAAAACCTGCCGTGTGAGGGCGACCGCTTCCGGGTCGGCGTCCAGGCCCAGCAGTAGCCCGTCGGGGGCGGAGGCGTGCAGGATGCCGGCGGCGTGTCCGCCCGCGCCGATGGTGGCATCTATGTAGCGCCCGCCGGGGCGGACCGACAATCCGGCCAGCACCTGATCGTAGAGGACCGGAACGTGGCCCCTGGTCTCTTCCATGCGGCCTGTCCTGCCTCCGGGTCAGATGCCCAGACTGGCGAACTGGGCAGCGCGCCCTTCCGGATCGTTCTCATTGCTTTCCTGGAGCGCATGCCAGCGCTCTGCGTTCCATATTTCACAGTGATCGTACAACCCGACGATCACCACCTGGCTGTCAAGGTTCGCATATTGGCGCAGGTAGGGTGGAAGGTTGATCCGCCCCTGTCGGTCGGGTACCGCGTCTGCTGCCCCGCCGAGCATCAGCCGCTGAAAGTTGCGCGCCTGGGGATCGGTCAGGGGCAGGGCGCTGACCCTGGCCGCCCACGGTTCCCAGGTATCCACCGGGTAAAGCCACAGGCAGGGGTCAATCCCCTTGGTGACGACCACTCCGGCGGCCAGGCGTGCCCGGAACTTGGCCGGAATGGTGATCCGCCCCTTGTCATCCAGCGTATGCTCGAACTCTCCCAGGAACATCTGATTCATAGAACATTAGTTCTAATCGTTTGGTGGGTTGTTACACCACTTTATTCCACAATGCGCCACTTTCACCCACAGTATACACGATCCTCCCCCTGGGGTCAAGTGGTGTCAGGGAGTTTTTCGCGGGGAGCTTGAAATTTTAATCTTGGGGCTATAGAGCCGGGGGACTAGGCCGGGTGGCTGCCGGTGTGCGTCTGCGGCCCGTTTTGACAACACCGCCGTTCTGTGCTATTCTATGGCCGGCGAGGAGGAACAGGAGTTGTAGCCATGTGGGCAAGTTATCGTCTCCCCCCCCCCTGAAGGGGACCGATTCAGTCGTATCTATAGCGCCGTGGCCGGGGCGGGTGTGCCCTGTGCGCCCGGCGCTTTTGCTTTCGCCGTTCCGCATTCCGCATTCCGCATTCCGCATTCCGCATTCCGCATTCCGCATTCCGCAATAGGGGGTGAAAACGATGAAAGAGAAAAGCGATTGGTGGAAAGGAATAGCTGGCCTGCTGGTGCTGGCTGTGGTGGCGGCGGGCCTGGGGCTGCTGTTCCGGGGGCAGAGGCCAACCCCGATGGCGACGGAGCCGACGGCAACCGTGACAACGACCTGCACGCCTGCGCCCACGACGACCCCCGAACCGACCGAAACCCCGGCGCTGCCGACCGGCACCCCCGCCCCCCGCCACTTGAGCGCGGCGGTGGAGGTGCCCGTGCAGAACCCGCAAGGCTTTGGGCCGATGCACCTGTGTGGCGATACGATGGTGGGAGACACTCTCATCAATGGCGAGCAACAGATCGTCACCCTCGACCTGACAACCGGGGAGATGAAACAGGTCAGCAGTGCAACGGGGACCGAGTCCAAGTACTTTGCCCGCCTCTCGGACTCGTGGGTGGTGTGGATTGAGGTAGTCGAATCGGCCGACGGATGGCCTGAGTACCGGCTCAAAGCCTACGACCGGGAAACAGGGCGCGAATCCACGTTGGAAACCGG
>DAOTYI010000169.1:0-10934 GCA_034434895.1 Anaerolineae bacterium | reverse complement strand
AGGGAGCAGAGGAGCAGGGGGGCAAGGGAGCAGGGGAGCAGAGGGTCAAGGGAGCAAGGGAGCAGAGGAGCAGATGGGGCTGGATGTGTGGTTTGCGCACGATGTGGCCCGCATTCTGAGTGCCACGCAGGAGGCGATGAGGAGTTCGACCGGCGCCGTCGCGCCCCTGGACCTGGATCGGGCAGCGGCCTACCGGCAGGGGTTCTCGGACGCGCTGCGCGCTGTGGCGCTGGCCTTTGGGATCAGCCTGTCAACCCCTTCAGAGCCGGGAGCAGGGGGAAGGGACGGGTGGCCGCTCCCCCCGGCCCATCGGCTCCTGGTTGACGGCTGAGGCCGGGGAGGATCGGGCATGAGCGTCAAACAGATAGGGGTGGCGCTGGGCCTGGTGTTTGCCGTGGCCCTGGCCGTGGTGGTGGGCAAACAGATGAGCACCGAGGCGATGGCTGTGGTCATCGGCGTCGTGTGTGGTGTGGCGGCCAGCATCCCCACTGCGTTGCTGCTGGTGGTGGCGATCACCCGTCGCGATCGGCAACGCCTGGAGGAAGCGGAGCGGCAGGCCCGGCAGACCGGCTACCCGCCGGTGGTGGTCATCCAGGGTGGTACTCCCCAGTCGTTACCGATGGGGCTGCAGGCCGGCTACTGGCCTGCGCCATCGCCGGGTCCACCCGTGCAACGGCAATTCCATGTGGTGGGTGGGGACGATCTGTTCCTGGAGGACGAATAGATGCCAACAGCCCTTCAGGTCAGCCCCACAATCAGCAGGTCCAAGGCCAGTACCTCGTCGCATTTGCCTGTCTTGATCGCCCAATCGGTCTCGACCAGGCGTTGATGCGCCGCTTCAAGTTGGTCCAGGCTAAAGTTCTGTGCCTGGGCCAACGCCTTTTCGGCCACGTAGGCGTGGAGCTTGAGCCGTCCGGCCACCTGGACGGGGGGAACTCCCTGGCTTCGCAGCTCACTGACCTGGATCAGAATACGCACCTGACGGGCCAGCATGGTCAGCAGGTAGAGGGGCGCTTCCCCTTCATCCAGCAGACGGTGGAGCAGATGCAGGGCGCGGTCGGTCTGACGGCGGCCCACGCAGTCTACCAGCTCAAAGATGCTGGCCTGGCGGGCCAGGCTGACCAGGGTCTGTACATCCTGGCTGGTGACCTGCCGGCCATCGGCATAGAGCAGCAGCTTTTCGATCTCCTGATCGAGCAGCCGCAGGTCGTTGCCCACCAATGCGGCCAGCAGGGTGACCGCTTCGGAACTGAGATTTCCCCCGCCGGCCTTTGCCCGGCGCTCGATCCAGGCCGGCAGGTCCTTTTCCCTGGGCCGCTGAAACTCTTTGACACACTCCGGGCGGGCCAGTTTGAGGATGGGGTGGGAGGGGGGCAGGCTTTTCTCTTCGACCAACACAAGCCGCGTGGTGGGGGGCAGGTTGGGCAAATAGTCGGCCAGGTCTTGCAGATAGGCCCGTTTCCAACCCGGCCCGGCACTTCCGGCCGTTTCCTGTCCTTCGGCTTCCTGACGGGCGCTCAGGCGGCTCAGCAGGCCGTGGACGATCACCAGCCGGCGGCTGGCCATGAAGGGGACGGCATCGCACACGTGGCGCAGTTCGCCAAAGGTCAGCCCCTTGCCATCCAGGATGGTGGTGTTCAGGTCGGCCATGCCGGGGTCCTCCCGGGCCAGTCTGGCTCGCAACCGGGCCAGCTCCTCGGCGCGGCTGAATTCATCCTCCCCGTGAAAGAGATAGAACATGGGCTATCCCCGGCTGATGACCACTTTATGGATGGTGAGCCGGCCCTGCTCCTGGCGCTCGATGCCGGCGATGGTCAGCCCTTCGACCTCCGGCGAGGTGGTGATCTGCTCCTGGATGCGATGGGCCAGCGGCTGGGCTACCATCGCGCCCAATGTGGCAGCCATCAGGGCCAGGGGCAGCCGTTCCAGGCGAGAACGGGGGCGGCCCAGAGTCGCGCCAAAGGCCGCCGTCCCGGCCAGCACGGCGGTGACGGCCAGGTTGGTGCCGCAGCGGGGATGAACGGCCAGGTAGGCTTCTCCCTGTTGCAGGCGGGTCAAAGCCTCCCTGGCGGCCGATTCCACCTCCTCCGTGCTCACCGGGCCGTAGATGTAAAAGCCGGCCGGGGTGGTCCGGCCCATCAGCCGCATATAGGGGTGATGCTGGCTCAACACATGCATGGTGGCGTGCTCCAGCGCATGGTTCTGTCGTACACGGTTCACCAGATTCAAGATGCTCATGGGCTATCCTTTCCCTGCAGATGGAGCCATTATAACACAGGTTCGGTCGGGGGGCAACCAGGCAACGGGTTGGCTTGACGAAATTGCCACCTGGCGGTATGATCACCTCCGGACTGTACAGCAAGGGGGGAACCTGTGAAAAAACCGATCCTCGGCCTGTTTGTCCTGGCCGGATTGTTGGGCGTGCTCTATGTGGCCTGGCTGGCCTCCGGTCGGCCGGATGACAACCCGACGCCGACCGGTCCGGCGACCGGCCCCTCAGCAACGGTCAGGCCGAGCCGCACGCCGCGCCCAACGCGCACGCCCCGTCCGACCGAACCGCCACGGGTCAGCCCTTCCCCCAGCCCCACGGCCGGCCCGCAGAGGGTGGGGGTTGTCGCCGGACACTGGCAGAGCGATTCGGGGGCTGTATGCCCCGATGGCCTGCAGGAGGTGACCATCAACCTGGATGTGGCCTCCCGCGTGGTCGCCATCCTCCAGACGCAAGGCTACGAAGCCCAGCTGCTGGCCGAGTTCTCTGACCGCCTGGAAGGCTATAAAGCCGATGCCTTTGTGTCAATCCATACCGACTCGTGCGATGTGGCCGAAGCCTCCGGTTTCAAGGTCGCCCGGGTGGCAGCCAGCGCCATCCCGGCCGAGGAGGACCGGCTGGTCTCCTGTCTGATCCGGGAGTATGGCCGGGCAACGGGCCTCCGTTTCCACGAAAACAGCATCACGTTCGACATGACCGACTATCATGCCTTTCGCGAGATTGACCCTGAGACGCCGGGGGCCATCATCGAGCTGGGCTTTATGGCCGCCGACCGGCAACTGTTGACAGAACACAGCGATCAGGTCGCCCGGGGGGTGGCGCAGGGCATCCTCTGCTTTCTGCACAGCGAATAGCCCGGCCTACCGCCTGGCTTTGGCCTGTGGTTTCTCGGTCGTGGTGCGGAACTGGACGGCTGCGCCGGCAATGCCCAGCGCCAGCCACAACAGCAACACCAGCAGCAGGGGCAGGCCGGCCCTGTGCCAGGCCCCTGGCCGGTTGAGAGGGTTGAGCAGCAGGGCGGCGCGGCCGGTGAGCAGCGACACCATGCCACCCACCACCCCCCAGGCCCCACTGAATGCCGTGGACAGGACGATCATCGTCCGTTGGAGAGCCAGGGCAACACCACCAACGGCGATGGCCACGACGAGGACCACCATCGGGGGCAGATTGACGTTCAGGGCGGCGCCGAGCAGGCTGGCCAACAACGCCCCGGCCACGGCCCCCACCACAAAGACGCCGAGCAGGTAGAGCAGCACCATCCCTGCTGCCCCCACCAGCCCGCCGACGACCATGCCTGCCAACAGCCACAAGGTCTGCCCCGCGGTTACCGAGCCGGCCAGAGCAAAGCCACCCGCTGCGCCCAGCACAAAGCCATAGATGCCGAGCAACACCTTGAAAAGGCGGTAGCCGAAGAAACAGTTCAGCAGACCAAAGGCGATGGACAGCATGGCAGCCAGGATCGCCGTGCTGTTGCCGATTCCTGACCAGTTACCAGAGATCATGACTTTCCTCCTCCGAATCCCGGTTCATCACCATGCGGCTATACCGAATGCCGCTCTGCGTAGAGAGCAGCCCCCAGAGCGCCGACGATCTGCGGATTGTCGGGCACGCTGAGGGGGACCCCCAACGCCTCGGCAAAGAGCTGCTGCAGGCAGGGGTTGCAGGCCACGCCACCGGCAAAGACAAACCGCTCGCGCACGCCGACACGTCGCACCATCCCCCCCACCCGGTCCACAATGGCCTGGTGCAACCCCAGGGCTACACGGCGGCTGTCCTCGCCACGGGCGATCAGCGACACCACCTCCGACTCGGCAAAAACGGTGCACATACTGGAGATGCGTACCGCCTGGCCCTGCGCTGCCAAGGCGTGTGGGCCGAACTGCTCCACCTTCATCCCCAGGGCGTGGGCCATGTTCTCCAGAAAGCGGCCTGTCCCGGCAGCGCAGCGGTCGTTCATCTCGAAACGCAGCACCCGGCCCTCAGGTCCTACCTGGATGACCTTGCTGTCCTGTCCGCCGATGTCCAGCACGGTGCCCACATCGGGGTAGAGATGGAATGCGCCCAGGCCATAGGCCTTGATCTCCGAGATCACCTCGTCGGCCAGCTCACGCTCGGCGGCCAGATGGCGGCCATAGCCGGTGGCCACCAGTCGCCTGTAGCGGCGACCGGCCAGCAGCGCCCGGGCATTGTGCAACGGATCGGTGCCGGTATCTACCACCTCGGCGCGGACGATGCTCCGCCCATCCCATTCCACCAGAGCGATGGTCCGTGAGCCGATGTCCAGGCCGGCCACCCATGAGGTTGGATCAAGTTCGGCCATCGAGTTCAGGGCCTCTCTACGGCCTCTACGCACAGATAGAGGGTCAATTGGGGGAAGCTGAGACGGTAGGGTGTTCCCCCGGTCAGGAGTGCGCTTTCCCCCTGGCTGATGTGGGTCACCTGACCACCGGGGCCATGGATGTCGGCATAACCGTCCAGGATCCAGATCAGCCGATCGTGGGGGACTGCCGCCGACTCCTTGCCTGGCGGGCCATAGCCGGCGGCGATCCACACCCGGCAGCCGGCCATTCGGGCCAGGTCCAACCCTACATCGGCGCTGTTGCCGGCCAATACCTTGCTGGCGGCCATCTTGCGCACCTGCTTCTTGAGCTGCTCAACATCGGTGACCTTTGGCTGCACATCCTCCTCCCGCAACAGCACAGGCGGTCATAGTATAGCACAACGTGCGGTGGTCTACAACCTGCGCCCCCTCTTCGGTGAAAGAAAAGATGCTGGTCTGCCTGACACCCTGAATTTGCCCCGCGCCTGTTTTTGAGGTATTCTTTTGATCGTGGTCTCCCTTTGAGTCTCAGAGCTTGTCTGAAAACCACCAAGACACAAAGGGCACCAAGGACACTATGCGATTTTTTATTCGTTTCCTTCGTGTTCCTTTGTGTCCTTGTGTCTTTGTAGTGAGCTTTTCAGACCAGCTCTCAGTGTCTTTGAGGAGATGGTTCAAAATTGGTTGGCACTTTTGGCCCCTCACCCCCTTTGTCTCCCCTCTCCCTCTGGCCTTGCGGCCAGGGAAGAGGGGGGATCGGGAAGGGGTTTTGCATTTGAGAAACAGTTAGCCGGCAAGGCACAGGCCGCCGGCTCAGGAAATTGACAGAAACGGGAAGAGAGGGTCAGATGAACCTGGAGCATTTGCGTACTCTGGTGAACATCGTCGAGCATGGCAGCCTGTCGGCAGCGGCGCGGGCCATGCACCTCAGCCAGCCCGCGATCAGCAAGCAGGTGCAGCGTCTGGAAGCCGAGTTGGGGTTGGCCTTACTGGTGCGGGGGCCCAAACGCCAGGTCGAGCTCACCCCGGCCGGGGAACGACTGTTGGCCTTTGCCCGCCAGACCCTGGCCCATTTTGAGGAGGTGGAACGGGAGATGGCGACGCTCAAGGAGGTGGGGCGAGGGGTTCTCACCCTGGCAGCCAGCACCATCCCCGGCGAGTATCTGCTGCCGGGCCTGTTGGCCGCCTTCCGGGCACGCTATCCTCAGGTGGAGGTGCACATGACCGTGTCCGACACGGCCGATGTGGCCACCCGGCTGCTGGCCGACCAGGCCGATGTGGGGGTCATCGGTTCCCCCGTCAGGCGGCCCGGTCTGCACCTGGAACGGCTGGTCGGCGATGAGATCGTCCTGGCCGTGCCGCCGGGACATCCCTTTGCCGGGCGCGGGCAGGTGACGGTGGGAGAATTGCAGGAACAGCCGCTGGTCTGGCGCGAAGAGGGGTCAGGGACGCGGCGCAGCGTGGAGATGGCGCTGGCTGCGGCCGGTGTCAGCCAGCCGGTGGGCAAGATAGCCCTGACCCTGGGCAGCACCCAGGCTGTCCTCCAGGCGGTGGAACAGGGGTTAGGGGTCGGTTTTGTCTCGGCCCGGGCTGCAGCTCAGGCCCAGGCAGACGGGCACCTGGCCTGTGTGCGACTGGCTGGCGTGGACCTGCGCCGTGATCTGTATCTGGCCTATCTGCCGCAGCGCATCGGCGACCCGTTGCTGGCGCGCTTTGTGGAGTTTGCCCACAGCTTTGTCGAATGACGAACGAGGTTGGGCGAAATCAAAACGTCAGGCCCTTCAGAGGCGCGAAGGACAGACGGTGCATGGCACAGGGTCCCAGCCTGGCCAGCGCCATCTGGTGCCGGGTCGTGCCATAGCCTTTGTGCCGGGCAAAGCCATAGCCGGGGAATTGCTCCTCCAGCTCGACCATCAACCGGTCGCGGCTTACTTTGGCCACGATGGATGCGGCGGCGATGGACAGGACCCATACATCGCCTTTGGGCAGGCTGTGCTGCGGGATCGGCAGGTCGGGCAGGAGCAGATGGTCAATCAGCAGATAGTCGGCCGGGGGCAAGATGACCTGCAGGGCTGACTTCATCGCCTGACGGGTGGCAGGGACAATGCCCAGGGCATCAATCTCGGCCGGTGACACAGCCCCAACGCCCAACGCCACGGCACACTCGCCGATGACCTGGAGCAGTCCCTCCCGCTGAGCGGCTGTCAATTGCTTGGAGTCACGGACGCCGGCCAGGTGTCGCCTCAGATGCGGTTCGTCGGGCGGCAGGATAACGGCAGCGGCCACCACCGGCCCGGCCCATGCGCCCCGACCAGCCTCATCCAGCCCGGCTATGCGGCGATAGCCCATCGCCCATAGCCGGCGCTCATATTCCAGAGTGGGAGTCCAATCTGCTTTAATGATCAAAATCTCAAAGACACCAGGACTCAAAATCGTGTTTGTTTACCGCCGAGACACAGAGGGCGCACCAAGACTTCCTGGTCATTCTTCGTGTCTTGGTGCTTTTTTGGTCAGCCTGCCGGGTCAACTGCGTAACTTCTGTCAGGGAAGCAAATGGGAGTGGAGCCTTCAGGCGGAAAAGGCCGGCTGAAGCCTCGACTCCAGCCTGACCTCCCCCGTCTCCCCGGCGTTCTCTGCGTCTCTGCGGTGTATCTGAGGCGCGGTAAGCAAATACGGTGAAACGACCAGACCGTCTTTCCGCCAGGTTGCCAGCAGGGATCAAAAAGGGCCGTGCCCACGAGCGCATCCTGGACACGTCCCTTGTGAGCAGCAGACGGCTCAGATTATCCGGGAGCGGTTCGCTTTTCCTTCAGGCGGGTGGCTTTGCCCTGCCGGCCCCGCAAGAAATAGAGCCTGGAGCGGCGCACGTGGGCGTGCCGCAGCACTTCGACCTTTTCGATCCGGGGGGAATGCAAGGGAAAGGTCCGTTCCACACCGATGCCGTGGGCAGCAATGCGCCGCACCGTGAAACTGGCATTGGCCCCCGCCCCCCGTTTGATGCGCATCACCGTGCCACGCACCAACTGGATGCGCTCCCGATCCCCTTCGACAATGCGGAAATGAACCTGGACGTCGTCGCCAACCTGTAGCTCCGACAGATCAGACTTTAGACCGATCTCCTCTTTTTGCTGTTGCTCTTCAACCGATCGCAACAAGTCACTGCTCATGATGACATCCTTCCTTTCAAAAGGAAAAGTTCACAATCGCAAGCCCGCATTATACCATAACTCTCCAGGGTCATCAAATCTGGGGAGAGCATTGGCGATTGGGAGCACCTGTGTTATAATGGGTCCGGACTCAAGCCTGTGCTCCAGTGAGGAGGTCATGCAGATTCTGGCGATAGACATTGGCACCGGCACGCAGGATGTGCTGCTGTTCGATACAGACAAAGAACCGGAAAATGCCCTGAAGCTGGTGATGCCGTCACCCACTGTGCAGTTGGCCCAGGCTATCGGTGCCGCGACCCGGTCAGGAGAGGATCTGTTGCTGACCGGTGTGACCATGGGCGGTGGGCCATGTACCTGGGCCGCTGAAGAGCACCTGCGGGCCGGACTCCGCCTCTTTGCCACGCCCGACGCAGCCCGCACGTTCGACGATGACCTGGACAGGGTGACGGCCATGGGCGTGGTGCTGGTGAGTGATGAGGAGGCAGTGGAATTGACCGGCGTCCGTCGTCTGCGGACGCTTGATTTCGACTTTGAGGCCCTGGCCCGCGCCTTTGGCGTCTTTGGCGTGGACCTCAACCAGGTTGACCTGCTGGCCGTGGCCGTCTTTGACCACGGCGCAGCCCCACCCGGCGTCAGCGACCGCCTGTTCCGCTTCGAGTATCTGGCCGAACGGATCCGCAGTGGCGCTGGCTTGTCCGGCTTTGCCTTTCCCGGCGACCGGATCCCACCCCGCATGACCCGCCTGCAGGCGGTGGCTGCCACCGCGCCGGCCAACCACCCGTTGGTGGTGATGGACACCGCACCGGCGGCCATTTTGGGCGCGATGGAGGACCCCCATGTCGCCCGGCAGCGGGATGCCATCCTGGTCAATGTGGGCAACCTGCACACCCTGGCCTTTCACCTGCGGGATGGTGAGATAGCCGGATTGTTCGAGCACCACACCGGCCTGTTGAGCCGTGAGCGGCTGGAGGAGTTGCTGGCCCAACTGGCCGCCGGCACCCTTTCCCACGATGAACTCTTTGCCGGGCATGGCCACGGGGCGCTGCTGCTCGACCCGACGCCGTCACCCCTTGATTTTGTGGCCGTGACCGGGCCGCGCCGGGGTTTGCTGGTCGGCCCGGCGCTGCGACCTTACCTGGCCGTGCCCCACGGCGATATGATGATGGCCGGCTGTTGGGGATTAGTGCGCGCCTGTGCCCACCTCTTGCCGTGGGCCGCCGGGGCGATTGAAGGTGCCCTGGGCCGTTGAATGCGTCCAGGTAGCGGTTGCAAAGTGACCTCTCTCCGCTGCGGCACCGGTCGCCCCCTGCGCGACGACGAGTATGTGGCCGTGACGTGGCCGGTGGATGCGCCCGAGGACACGGCCATGGCTGACAAGGCGAGCTGGCGCCAGGCCCGGTTGAGTCGGTTGCTGCGCGAAGCGGTTGAGCAGGGGGCTGCCCCAACCGTGGACGACCTGGCAGCGGCGCTGGGGGTCAGCCGGGCCACGGTCAAACGCGGCCTGGCCATCCTGCGCCGGGCCGGGCGCGAGATCCAAACACGGGGCAGCCCCAAATGAGCCAGCTCTGTCGTGGCCAATCTCTTGACCGGGCCACTATTGAAAAGATACGTCAAATGGTGTACAATTAGATAAAGCCTGAAACAGGAGGTCAACTTGGGAAGGATTATCCTGGAGATACCGGAATCTCAGGTAGTAGAATGGGTGCAGCAGATTTCACCCACGGCCAGGCAGGAGGTGCTAAGAATGCTCATTCCGCGACTCGATGCCTTTGAGACCCTGGTAGACTATGGAGGGCGGCACATGCGTGCCCTCTGCGCCGACCGTGGCCTGGACTGGGATAGCCTGACCGAGGATGAGCGTGAGCGGTTCATTGACGATCTGCTCCATACAGATGAGGCATAGCCGTGCCAGAGCGGGTCGTTTTCGACACCAACATCTGGATCTCGGGCCTGCTGTGGCGCGGCAAGCCTTATCAATGCCTGCTGCTGGCGCGGGGCAGGGTGGTTCAGCATGTCCACTGTACGGAGATGGTAGCTGAACTATCCCAGAAACTGCGCAAAACATTTGGTTTTTCGGAGAACCACATTCGCGCCGTGCTCTACGATCTGCGGTGCGTCTCCGAACTGGTGAACATCACTGGCGAACTCCACGTGGTGGCTCAAGATCCGGACGACGACAAGTTTGTCGAATGCGCCCTACTGGCCGGTGCACTGGTAATTGTCTCCGGCGATCATCACCTCCTTGAGCTCGGCGAGTACGAGGGCATTCCCATCCTCTCTGCCGCCGAGTTTGTCGCTCGCTTTGCCTGAGACACAACCAGGCACGCCGAGGCTATCTCGGACAAAACGGAGCGCCGCCAGCACCGGCTGCTGCGCCTGCTGCGCCAGGCCACCGGGCAGGGCGCGGCCCCCACAGTGGACGACCTGGCAGCGGCGCTGGAGGTCAGCCGGGCCACGATCAAGCGCGACCTGGCCGCCCTGCGCCGGGCGGGGCAGGCGGTGGAGACACGGAGCAGCTGCTGAGATGGCTGTTGCCTTTGACAGACTTTTCTGGTATAATATTCCCAGGTCGAGCGGATAATGGGTTTGTAAGGAGAGTTTGCGGTGAAGAAGCTGAGCGATGAAGAGGTGTTGTACATCCTCGATACGCAGCTTCCGGCGATGCTGGAACGCGAGCCAGAGTTGGAACCTCGCGCCTTTCACGCTTTCATGAAAGCGTTTGCCACGAAGGAAAGCGTTGCGGCCATTTTGGAAGAGCTCCGCGCCTTTGATGGCCGGGTATTGCACTTCCAGGCTGAAACCATCGAGAACCAGGAGTCTGTGCAGAACGCCATTCAAGAACTACGTGCTCAGATCGCTCGACGATTTGAGCAGGTGGACCGGCGCTTTGAGCAGGTGCAGGGTGAAATTCAGGGCTTGCGCACGGACATGCTCCAACGCTTTGAGCAGGTGGACCAACGCCTTGAGCAGGTGGACCAGCGCTTTGAGCAGGTGGACCGGCGCTTTGAGCAGGTGGACCGGCGCTTTGAGCAGGTGGACCGGCGCTTTGAGCAGGTGGACCAACGCTTTGAGCAGGTGGACCAGCGCTTTGAGCAACTGGACCGCAAGGTAGACGACCTGAAGGACTGGGTGGAAATGGTCGTCGGCGGATTCCAGGTGCGCTCCGGCCGGAAGCTGG
>DAOTYI010000168.1:0-1561 GCA_034434895.1 Anaerolineae bacterium | reverse complement strand
GCTCACCCCGGGCCAGACGCCGGGCATCCTGCACAAATCCCGGACGCTCTGTAGCAGGCAACTTGCGGACATAATCGGTGAAAGAGTCTTCGCCGGGGAACCGCTCGGCAGCGTCCAGCACCAGCCAGCGGGTCAACACCGCCCGGTCCAGCCCCTCAGCCTGGCCGGAATTGACCAGCAGTGCCCAGCGCAGTTCGACGTAATTGACAAAGGTCTTGATGCGGCGTGGGTTGGTGGGCACACCTTTGGCGATGAGCGGCAGGTTCTCGCGCAGTGTTTCATCCAACCGGCCGTGGTGTAACTCCTCTATGAATTTTTGGACGTCGTCCTCGCGGATAGGGGGCAGGTCAAAACGCACCTGGATCAGTTTTTCCAGGTAGTGCTGGCAGTCGGTTCCGCTGCTCTTTTCCTGTTCTTGATAGTAGGTGCGGATCGCCTCCTGCACCACCCGCTCCGAAGCGGCCAGGATAAACACCGTACCCGGCCGGCCAATCATGAGCTTGATCGCTTCCAACACCTGCACCGTTTTGGAGGGCAGGCAGCGGTCCAGGTCATCAATAAAGACGGCCAGCACGCCCTGCTGGTCCAGCCTGCGTCGCTCTTCGGGGCCGGCCTCCTCCAGGTTGGGCCGGCCGTCTACCCGGCGGCGCAAATACCACAGCAGCAGTTGGTCGAACACCCGCTGAAATTCGTCAAGGAAGGGCAGATACTCCCGGAACTGAGACTCGACCCGAAACCTGGAGAGGTCCAGGTCGATCTTGCCCCCGCTGAGAAGCTGCGACGCGATGCTCAAGGTGGCGTCCACCAGGCGCAGGTGGGGAGTGGTCGGATCGGCCAGGGCGGCGTAGAGCTCCTGGATAAAGCCGTCATCCCGCATCTGGCGCAGGATGGCCTCCACCAGGGCGACCAGGATCTCTTTTTCGTGGCCGTATTTCCAGGCGTTGAACCATACGGTGCGACAGCGACGATACCGGTCGTGCTCTTCGGTAGGGTCCAGAAACGAGATCCGTTTCAGCCCCAGGTTCTCTGTCTCGTCCAGCCGGAACTGAACGGCCCGCAACAGGGTGCTTTTGCCGGTGCCCCACTCGCCAAACACGCCCACTGTCAGCGGGGTGCGCGTTGTCCTGGCAGCGATGAGGCGAGCCAGGGTGTTGGCGTAGGCTTCGAACTGAAAGTAGAGCGTTTCATCGCTGCTCACCGGTTCATCATCAAAGATCAGAGGGGTGACCAGATGTCTCTCCAGATCGCTCATGTCTCTCTCCCGGTGTCATGGATTTTGCAGGTGGTTGACAACACCGCAATTGTCGCCCCGGCGGCCTGTCGTGGTACAGTCCGGCCTGCCAGGTCGTCTACCCTGTCCTGGCCGTGCCCCGGCATCAGCCCCGCGAGGCTTTATTGTTGTGGTGATTGTACCACAACTGTTCTCGATTTACAAACCGGGCCGTTTCTGGCCGGTGGAAGCAGGGGTGACCCTTGAAAGTCCCCCACCGCCGATGTTGGACAACTCTTTGTGTCTGTGGTATACTCTGGCTGTGAACCAGGCAGGCACAGGATGACCACA
>DAOTYI010000167.1:0-14313 GCA_034434895.1 Anaerolineae bacterium | reverse complement strand
GCCCACGCTCACAGCCACGCCAACGTTCCCCCCGACCTGCACCCCCACCCCTACACCACTTCCGCTGCCACCCCTTTCCATCTTTGGCACGCAGATGAGGAAAGCAGACATGGCCGCCGGTCTGGACCTGGCGCTGGAGGCCGGGGTACACTGGCTGCGTCTGGCTGCCTTTCATTGGGACCGGATCGAACCGGTCTATACCGACCCGCCCACCTATCGCTGGGATGAGGTGGATGAGGCTGGCCTGCGCCAGGCGGCCCAAGCCGGGCTGGAGGTCATTGCCATCGTCCAGTTTACGCCCGGATGGGCGCAACAGGTACCTGGCGTAGCGTGTGGGCCGATCCGGGAGGAGAGCCTGCCCGCGTTTGCCCGCTTCTTGCAGGCACTGGTGGCCCGCTATGGCCCGCCGCCTTACAATGTGCGCTACTGGGAGCTGGGCAACGAACCGGACGTAGACCCCGACCTGGTTCCCCCTCGCGCCGTTTTTGGTTGCTGGGGCGATGGGGAGGACGAATATTACGGGGGGCGATACTACGCCCGGATGCTCCAGCTCGCCTATCCGGCCATCAAAGCCGCCGACCCCCAGGCCCAGGTGCTGATCGGCGGGCTGTTGCTGGACCGCCCGGCCGGCGGTCAGGACAGCAGCCCCCGCTTCCTGGAGGGCATCCTCCAGGCCGGGGGTGGGGATTATTTCGACGGGGTGAGCTTTCACGCCTACAGCTACTACGGCGGCAGGCCGGGATTGATGGGCAACCCCAACTGGCCCGATTCGCCGACGGTGATGCCGGCCAAGGTCGCTTTTCTGCGGGACCTGCTGGCCCGGTACGGCTACACCGACAGGCTGCTGTTCAACACAGAAGCAGCTCTGTTGTGCCGCCAGGCCAGAGATGATTGCCTGGAAATGCAGGCCGCCTACCTGCCCCGCGTCTATGCCGAGGCGCTGGCCCTGGGGCTGACAGGGCAGGTGTACTATGCCTGGACCAATGAGAACTGGAACCATACCGGCCTGCTCCTGCCTGACCCGGCGGGCCAGAGCCTGACGCCCAGGCCGGCCTATCATGCCTACAAAGCGGCAGCGGCCTTTCTCACAGCGGTCGGGTACGAGGGGCAGGCAGCCGGCTACCCGCCTGGGATCGAGGGGTATACCTTCCGCCGGGATAACGGTCGTGGTTTTCTGGACCTGCTGTGGTCGGCCGATGGGACAGCCCGGGACCTCCTCTTGCCGCCGGGCGCTGTCGCTTTCGACCACTATGGCCGGCCCATCGCCGCCTCGCAGACGATCGCGCTGGATTACCGCCCGGTGTACATCATCAGGCCCTGATCGCCCGGCCCGGTGGTTTCCATGCATGAGCTGACCGTCACCCAGAGCATCCTGGATATCAGCCTGCGCCACGCCATGCAAGCCGGGGCACGGCGCATCCTGTCCATCCATCTGGTCATCGGCGACCTGACCGGTTATGTGGACGATTCAATTCAGTTCTACTTTGATTTTCTATCCAGAAACACCCTGGCCGAGGGAGCGAGGTTGCAGTTCGAGCGGATCACACCCCGCGTCCGGTGCCATGCCTGTGGCGCCGGGTATGCCCCGCCCGACAGCCGCCTGTGGACCTGTCCGGCATGTGGCGCGTTGGGCGGGGAGGTGGTCGCCGGGCGAGAGTTCTCGGTCGCCAGCATCGAGATCGAATAGGGGGGCCCTGAGGCCATGCACCGGGGTCGGGAACAGGAGGGGAGCGACATGGCTGCGGAATTACCTGTGGTCGAGGAGATCCTGAGCGCCAACGACCGGATCGCGGCCCAGAACCGAAAACTGCTGGACCAACACAGCATCCTGGCCGTTAACATCATGGCCTCGCCCGGTGCGGGCAAGACCAGTGTCATCCTGCGCACCATAGCGGCGCTGCGGGGACGGCTGCGGATAGCGGTCATCGAAGGGGATGTGGCCGGCCGGGTAGATGCCGACAAAGTGGCCGAGACCGGCGCGCCGGTGGTTCAGATCAACACCGGCGGGGGCTGCCATCTGGATGCCCCTCAGGTGCAGCGCGCCCTGGGGCAATTGCCCCTCGACAAGATGGACCTGCTGCTCATTGAAAATGTGGGCAACCTGATCTGCCCCACCGGCTTTGCCCTGGGTGAACACCTCAAGGTGATGATCGCCAGCGTGCCAGAGGGCCACGACAAGCCACTCAAATACCCCGGCATGTTCACCGTGGTGGATGCCCTGGTACTGAACAAAACCGACCTGCTGCCCTATCTGGATTTCAACACCGAGGCTTTCCGCACGGCAGTTCGGGCCCTCAACGCCGCCGCGCCCCTCTTTGAGGTTTCGTGCCGGACGGGAGAGGGGATCGAGGCCTGGGTGGAGTGGCTGAGCCGGCAGCACGCCAGCCTGTGGGGCAACTGCGAGCAGTTGCCCTCCATTTAGAAAAACCGTTCGCGGCGTGGGCGGCGGCGCAGGTCCCAGGCCAGGGCAGCAGCCACGATCAGGATCGCTGCCCCCAGGCCGGCGACAGGCAGGACCGGAAAGGCAGGAGGGGGAGCCGCGTTCACCTCAAAGGCATCCACGTTGCCCAATGCCTGCCGATCGTCGCTCACGGTCAGGCGCAGCACATGCTGGCTGGCCACCAGCCCGCTGGCAATGGGCAGCCGGGCACGCCACACGCTCAGCGGGGCATGAAGGTCGAGATAGGAGCGCCCTCTGTCGTCGGTGGGCAACCCGGCGACGTTACGACCGTCTAACGTCACCAGCAGGCGCCCATCTTGCGGGCTGCGGCGGGCGATCAGGTCCACCGCGTGTCCCCGGAAGGTGAAGGTCAGGCTGCTGCCCGGTTCACTGCTCTCGAACAACCCTCGGCCGCTGGCTTCAGCCGCAATGACCCCATGCCAGCCGGCATCAGCCGCGACGGCCGGGTTGGTCTCTTCCAGGTGTCCCGCCGAGGCGACAAACAGTGCAGCGGTGGCGTCCTGCACGGCGTCGTATACCCGGCGCGGTGTAAAGTCCACGTCCACCATGCGGAAATAGTAGGCCGCGTCATCGGGGGTGTATTGCTGCCCCGTCTGGCGGAAGTACCAGATGTTGAACACGCCGGCCCACGGCCACTCCCGACGGGCCAGCTCGATCCCCTGGAGGGTATATTCGGCCTGTTGCTCCTCGCTTACCCGCTTCCAGATCAGAGCCTCATCGCTGAAAGAGTCGGGGGCCGCATTCCAGCCATACTCATTGAACCACACCGCCTTGTCAGCATCGCCATACTTTTCCATGATGGCCCGTTGCAACTCCACGCGCCGAAAGTTCAGCACATCGGGGCGGGGCAGGTCCTCCGGCGGCCGGTCAAAGCCGAAGGCATTGGCCGACAGGATGTCGAAATAGTCGCCCGCACCGGCCTGGTACATCGCCTCCAGAAACTCCAGGTCAGGCATGGAGCGCCATTTGCCCGGTTCGGGATGGGGTTCGCCCAGGGTGATGGCCAGCGGCGCAGACAGGACATAGACGTTCGGATCGGCTTCCTTGGCCCGTCGGTAGGCAATCTGCAACATCCGGGTATAGGCTGCCGGGTCCACTGCCTGTTCCCCCCATTCCGGGTAGATATTGGGTTCGTTCCAGATCTGGATATATTGCACCCGGCCGCGGAAATGGTCCACGAAAGCATAGACAAAATCGCCCAGGTCCTCAAAATGGGTGGGGGGGGTTTCCGGGCGGGTATCGGGCGGGCGCGCCCAGGCCGGGGCACGGTCCAGACGGACGATGACCTGCAGGCCATGCTCACGGCACAGGTCTACAATCTGGTCAAACTTGGCCCAACTGCTCTCGCCGCTGACCTGATCCACAAACTCCCCTTTGCGCAGCGGCTCGATCTCGGCCCAGGCGAACTGGAGCTTGGCCCAACCCAATCCCGCCTGCCGGGCCATGACCACCGTCCGTTCCCTCTTCCAGGGTTCAACTTCGCGGGCCAGGAAAAAGTTGGCGCCGTAGGGGTTCACATCGGTGTTGGGCACCGTCCGGGCCGGCGTCCATCCCTCCTCCGGCAGGCGGGCCGCAAGCGCATAGCGGATCAGAACCAGGACCAACAGTCCGATCAGGACAACCAGGACCCCAATCAAGATAGTCCGACGGTGCAACGCCAGCCTCCCGGCTCAGGTGCCCCGCTTCCGGCAGAACCGTTTTCCGGCGCTCACAGGCCACCCATGTTAGAGCCAGCCTGAAAAGCTTACCACAAAGACACAAAGGCCACAAAGGAACAGGAAGGAAACGAATAAAAGCCGCATGGTGCCCTGGGTGTCCTGGTGGTTTTCAGACAAGCTCTTACGGCGACGACTCGACAGGGAAATGGGCTCGTTGCCAGGCACCAAACCCACCCAGCAACGCCTTGACCTCGGTGAATCCTTTTTTCAGGAGCCTGTCTGCCACACGGGCACTTTGATTTTCCTGCCCTCAAGTGCAGTACAGGATCAGCTCCTTGTCGCGGGGCAGCTCGGACAGGCGGGCCTCTATCTCCTCTTCCGGGAAAGAAAGGGCCCCCGCTGCGTGCTGACTGTCGTAAGCCTGTTTGCTGCGCACATCAATCAACACCGCCCGACCCAGCTCCACCTTTTCTTTGGCCTCCTGGATCGAAATGCGCGGCACGTTGGGGAAAGGGGGCTGGTTGGTCGGCTGAGGTTGGACGGTGACCACCGGTACTGAGAATTTGCTGTTGGCCGACGCGGCCGGCCGGTTCTCAAAAGACAGGATGGCGCCGGCGATGATGGCGACGACCATCAACCCGACCACGACGGGGATGGTCCACGACGACAGACGCCTCCCCTGCCCCTGCCGGTGTGAAGGTGAACGGCGGCGAGTCGATCGTTTCTGTTTGTTCATCTGTCACTGGCTACAACAAAAAGTCTCGCAGTTTGCGGCTGCGGCTGGGGTGGCGCAACCGGCCCAATGCCTGAGCTTCGATCTGGCGGATTCGCTCCCGTGTGACCCCGAACTTCTTGCCGACCTCTTCCAGAGTGTAGCTATAGCCATCCACCAGACCGAAACGCAGTTGCAGAATTCGCACTTCGCGGGGGGTGAGGGAGGCAAAAATGTCGTCAATCTGCTCCCGCAACAGTTGCAGGGAGGCCTGATCGGTGGGTGAGGGCGCATCGCTGTCCTCGATAAAATCCCCCAGGAAGCTGTCATCCTCCTCCCCCACCGGCATCTCCAGGGACAGAGGGCGTTGCGAGACCTTGATGATCCGCTCCACCTTTTTGGGGCCAACCCCCAATTCCTCGGCGATCTCCTCCACCGTCGGATCGCGGCCCAATTCCTGGACCAACTGCCGGGAGACCCGCGCCAGACGGTTGATCTGCTCGTACATATGCACCGGGACGCGGATGGTGCGGCCCTGATCGGCAATCGCCCGCGTCACAGCCTGGCGGATCCACCAGGTGGCGTAGGTAGAGAACTTGTAGCCACGGCGGTAATCGAACTTTTTGACGGCACGGATCAGGCCGATATTTCCTTCCTGGATCAGGTCCAGGAAGGGGACACCACGCCCCACATACTTTTTGGCGACACTGACCACCAGGCGCGAGTTGGCCTTGATGAGATGCTCCTGCGCTGCCTTCCCATCCTGGATCAACCGGCGCAGGTGCTCGACCTCCTCGCGGCTCAGGTTGCCATCCTTGCTGATGCGGCGCCGGGCGTTGCGGCCGGCCTCCATGCGCCTGGCCAGCTCCACCTCCTGTTCGGCCGTCAGCAGAGGAATGCGCCCAATCTCTTTGAGGTAGAGGCTGATCGAATCGTCCACGTCAATAGCCGACAGGTCAAGGTCCTCCCCGCTGATTTCGAGAGGGATGGCCTTTTCCCGGCCCTCCTCTTTCTCGATCGGTCCTTCCAACTCGCCGTCGCTGATCTCGATCCCCTGCTCCATGAGAACGGCCAAGGCATCCTCCAGTTGTTCGATATTCAGTTCAGCTTCAGGAATTGCCTGCATCACATCATCGTAGGTAATGTAGCCCTGGCTCCGACCGAGGCTCAGCAACTGCTCGATTACGGTCAATTCCTCTTGCGTTTGCCCATTGGGCCTGTTGGCATGGTCAGGCATGTCCCTTTCCACTTCCGTCATCCTGAATGTATCCTCCCATTCAGTAGGGGCAGAGCGCCGCCCTGTCCTGCTGGCCCAAGACGGCGATCTGCCCCGTCCAGACAATCATATGGATTGACCAATCGGTGCGGTCATCCGGTCGGTATATGGCCATTGTACGCCCGGCTGATGCCTGAGATCAGTAAGCTGCATCACACCTCTGCTGGTACCAACGTGAGGCGGCACGACCTCCAGGCAGGCCTGGCCTGATCCGGTGAGGCACAGCCGATTGTCGATCATGGTTTATCCTTCTCAACCTGGATCATGTCCTCGCTGCCGCCCCTCACGCAAAGCCGGGGATGTCGGCGATTGTCTTATTATACCACAAAATTCGAAAATGTGTACCCCCCAATTTGACCAAAATGAGAAATTCGGTGGGGTAGCCGATGGCACTGCCGTCGGCTAGCCGATGGCACTGCCGTCGGCTGCCCTTTGATTCGCAGGGACTCCATTTGACTTTTCCGGTCACCTCGAGTAGAATAAGCCCCGTTTTGGGCACGGTGGCCGGTCGCGGCTGGCCGGCTGTAACGGCACAAGGGAGAAAACCCGCCCCAGGCAGACTGCGGTCTGGTGAGAGCGGTTTAAAACCCCATCGAGGAGGACGAACTATATGGCAGAACTGAGCAGGTTGGAGCAAAATATGCTCTGGGGTGTGATCGCTGTAGCGTTCATCAGCCTGTTGTATGCCTACTGGCTGTGGCGCAACACCCTGCGGCGTGAGAAGGGCGGTCCTGAGATGCAGCGGGTCTGGACCGCCATCAAGACCGGTGCCAACGCCTATTTGCAGCGGCAGTTGCGGACCATTCTGCCCATCCTGGGGCTGCTGGCCGTGGTGTTATTCCTCAGCGTGTATGTGGTCAAGCCCAGCCGGGAAGCGCTGGCCATGTTCCACAACGACGTCAGGGCCGCTCAACTGTGGATCGGCATCGGGCGGATGGTGGCGTTTATCGTGGGCGCTTCCTTCTCCACCCTGGTCGGGCAGTTGGGGATGCGCGTGGCCATCGAGGGCAACATCCGGGTGGCGGCCAGGGCCGAGGCCGAGGATTACAATGGGGCGTTGACCGTGGCCTACCGGGCCGGCACCTTCACCGGCATGCTGACCGATGGCCTGGGCCTGTTGGGCGGCACGATCATCTTTATGATCTTTGGCAAGGCCGCTCCCGATGCCCTGCTGGGCTTTGGCTTTGGCGGTACGCTGGTGGCGTTGTTCATGCGCATCGGCGGCGGCATCTATACCAAAGCGGCCGATGTGGGGGCCGACCTGGTGGGCAAGGTGGAGCATGGCCTGCCGGAGGATGACCCGCGCAACGCCGCCGTGGTCGCCGACCTGGTGGGCGACAACGTCGGGGACTGCGCCGGCATGGCAGCCGACATCTTTGAAAGCTACGAAGTCACCATTGTCTCGACCCTGATCCTGGGGCTGGTGTTGCTGCACGAAACCGGCAATACCTTCTGGATCGTCTATCCGCTCATTGTGCGGGCCATCGGCGTCATTTCCTCCATTCTGGGCACCTTCACCGTGCCGGTCTGGGAGAACTTTCCGCTCAAGTTCCTGCGGGCCAGGGACGCCGAGGAAGCGATGTTCCGCTCCTATGAAGTCTCCTCGATCAACACCGTCTTTTGGGCCTTTATGTTCTCCCTGTTCTACGCCGGCGAGTGGCAACTGGCCCTGCTGAACGGCATCGGTGTTGGCCTGGCGGTGGTGTTCAACCCGCTGACCTCCCTCTTTACCTCGGCCAAGCGCCGGCCGGTGCAGGAGATTGCCGAATCCACCCAAACCGGTGCGGCGACGACGATCCTCTCCGGCCTGGCGGTGGGCATGGAAGCCAGCGTATGGAGCCTGGTGGCTATCGTAGTGGCCCTCAGCGCCAGCTTTATTGTCTTTCACAACCAGCCGCTTATCTACATGCTCTACGGCGTGGCGATGGTTGGCATTGGGATGCTTTCTCACACCGGCAACAATGTGGCCATGGACTCTTACGGCCCCATTTCCGACAACGCCAACGGCATCGGCGAGATGGCCGGTGTGAGCCAAAAGGCCTGGCATCTGCTGGCCGAACTGGACGCGGTCGGCAACACGACCAAGGCCATCACCAAGCAGGTGGCCATCGCTTCGGCGGTCGTGGCGGCCACCTCACTGTTCTTCTCCTTTGTGGCCGACGCGCTGACCCTGTCCCACCCTGACATCTCGGTGACGGAATTGCTGAACCGGGGCATCCCGGTCTCGACCCTCAACGGCACCATCGGCTTCCTGTTGGGAGGCGCCCTGCCTTTCCTCTTCTCGGCCTTTTCCCTGCGGGCCGTGGCCCGAGGCGCCAACCTGGTGGTCAATGAGGTGCGCCAGCAGTTCAGGGTCCCCGGCGTGCTGGAAGGCAAAGTGACGCCGGACTATGGCAAGGTGGTAGGCATCACCACCGCAGCCGCTCAGAAGGAACTGATCAGCCTGGTGGCGTTATCGGTGAGCCTGCCGTTGCTGGTCGGCATCATCTTCCAGGTCGAGGCGTTGGGCACTTTTCTGGCCGGCGTCATCCTCACCGGGCAGTTGCTGGCGGTCTTTATGGCCATCGCCGGCGGTGCGCTGGACAACGCCAAAAAATATGTGGAGGATGGTCATTATGGCGGCAAGGGCTCACCGGCGCACAAGGCCGGCGTCGAAGGGGATACCGTGGGCGATCCCCTCAAGGACACGGCCGGCCCGGCGCTGAACCCGATGATCAAGGTGGTCAACCTGATCAGCCTGCTGGCTGCGCCGTTGATGGTCGAAAACCGGGGCAAGCCGGGGATGTGGGTGGTGTTGGTTATTCTGGTCGCCCTGATCCTCTGGGCACTGTGGCAGAGCAAGCGAGAGGCAGGAAGCAGGAGGCAAGAGGCAGGGTAAAAGGAGGCAGGAGGCAGGGGGCAAGAAGCCCCCTGCTTCTTTTCACCTGACCACAACCCGATGGTAGCGTTTCTTGCCGGCGCGGAGCAGGATCGCGCCGTCGGTCAGGTGAGCAGAGGTGACCAGATCGTCCACACTGCTCACCGGCACCTCGTTGATATAGGCACCTCCCTGCTGGATCAGGCGGCGGGCCTCGCTGCGTGAGGGACACAGGCCCACCCGCTGGAAAAGCTCCGGGGCCGGGACCCCGGCCTGAAGTTCGGCGGCGTCGAGCACAGTGGTCGGCACGGCGTCGGTGGCCAGGCCCCGGCCAAAAAGCTGGCGAGATGTATCGCGGGCCTGGTTGGCGACCTGTTCGCCGTGGACCAGGCGCGTGACCTCAAAGGCCAGCACCTCCTTGGCCTGGCGGATGTCGGCGCCTTGCAGCCGGCCCAGCTCCCGGACGCGCTCCATCGGCAGAAAGGTAAACAGCGCCAGAAAGCGCTCCACGTCGGCATCCTCGACGTTGATCCAGAACTGGTAGAATTCATAGGGCGAGAACAGGTCGGGATCGAGCCACACGGCTCCCCCGGCCGTTTTGCCCATTTTGGCTCCCGAACTGGTGGTGAGCAACGGATAGGTCATGGCGTAGACCTGTGCTCCCTCAACGCGGCGGATCAGGTCCACGCCGGCCAGGATGTTGCCCCACTGATCGTTGCCTCCAGCCTGGAGCAGGCAGCCATACTCGCGGTAGAGGTGCAAAAAGTCATAAGCCTGAAGCAGTTGATAGTTGAACTCAAGGAAGTTCAGCCCCCCCTCGCTGTCATAGCGCCGTCGGTAGCCTTCGGCGGCCAGCATCCGGTTGACACTGAAATGGCGGCCGACCTCCCGCAAAAATTCCAGATAGTTCAGCGGCCGCAGCCAGTCGGCATTGTTGAGCATCAAGGCTCTCCCTTCGGAAAAGTCAAGCAGGCGGGACATCTGCCTTTTCAGCCGGGCCACATTGGCATCAATCTGCTCCACGCTGAGCAGCCTGCGCATCTCGTCTCTGTCGGTGGGATCGCCGATCATGCCGGTGCCGCCGCCCATGATGGCGATGGGCCGGTGGCCATGGCGTTGCATGTGGGCCAGGGCCATGATCGGCACCAGGTGGCCCACGTGAAAGCTCTCGGCGCTGGGATCAAAGCCGATGTAGCAGGTGATGGGCCGCTCCACAGCGGCGCGGATACCCGCCTCGTCCGAAACCTGCTCGACAAACCCTCGCTCTTTCAGCACGTCGTAGACATTTGTGGCCATGGTTCTACTCCTTCTCAGAGCTTGTCTGAAAACCACCAAGACACAAAGGACACCAAGGGCACCATGCGGTTTTTATTCGTTTCCTTCGTGTTCCTTTGTGGCCTTTGTGTCTTTGTGGTAAGCTTTTCAGACTAGCTCTCAGGTTTCGCCCCCGACAACCCCGGCCCCGCCAGGTGCTCCTCGAAGGTGACCTGGCCGCGCAACATCTTGTGCACCTCACATTGCCGCGCCGCATTGAACAGGATCCGCTGCTGGCGCGCGTCCAGCCCTTCGCCCAGGTCCAGGTGGCTGGTAAAATGGGTGCTCGCCTCCCGTTCCACGAACCGGGTATGGCCTTCCACCGTGACGGCCAGGCGGGTGATGGGGATCTGTTTGTGGTCGGCGACCGCCGCCATGGTGAGCACCATTCAAGCTCCCAGGGCCGCCGCCACCAGCTCCAACGGACAAAAGCCGGCCCCCGGCCGGTCGGTGTGGGTCCGTTGATCGGCCTCAAAGCTGCGCTCCCCGGCCTGAATGCGCACCCGGCTGTTGCCCAGGTAGGTCGTCGTCACCTGGTTGGTCAGCGTCAAATCCTCCATATCCCACCATCCTGCCCATCCCCCACCCCCACAGGCGTCAGGTTCAGCTCAAGGGCCTGCGGCCAGGCGTCCACTGGCGTGGACGCCTCCGTCCGCGCAGGCAGACGGCCGGGTAGCCGAAGGCAATGCCTTCGGCCACCCGGTGCGCAATGCCTTCGGCCACCCGGTGCGATTTCCAATCGCCCGCGCCTTAAGTTGACGCCTATGCCCCCCCTTTCCGGGGCCAGGGGATAGGGTGGACCTCACCCCATCCCCCAACCCCCTTCCGCCAGGGGGTAGGGGTGAGGTCAAACCGAACATTGTCAGGTCAATCATACACCTTTGATCCAGAGCTGTCAAATTTTCTCTTTTCCCGGCCTGTGGTATAATCATCTCCTGGATGAGCATGAAATGGCGGGGGAAACTGTGATCAGGCCCAGGTGGATCGTCCCCATTCTGGTCGCATTGCTGGCGACGGCCCTGGAGGGTGGGTGCTCACGCCGGCAGGACCCCACCCCTGGACCGGGAACATCTGCCGCCCCCCCGCTGACCAGATCGCCTGCCCCCTCGGCTGTACCTGCCGGCCTGCCCAACGTCGGCTCGCTGCCTGAACCCAGTCCGCCGCCACAGGTCTATATCGTGCAGCGCGGCGATACCCTGAGCGGCATCGCCGCCCGCTTTGGCTGCCCTCTGGAGGAATTGATCCAGGCCAACCGGATCGCCGACCCGAACGCGTTGCAGGTGGGGCAATCGTTGCACATCCCGGCCACCGCCATCGAGACCGGCCCGGACCTGCGCCTGCTGCCCGACAGCGAGTTTGTCTATGGGCCGGCTTATGTAGACTTTGATGTGGCCGCCTTTTGCCACCAGCAGGGTGGCTACCTGACCACCTACTCCGAAAAGGTCGGCGGTCAGGTGCTCAGCGGGCCGGAGATTGTGAGCCTGGTGGCCCATCACTATAGCGTCGGCCCCCGGCTGCTCCTGGCCCTGCTGGAGTTCAAAAGCGGCTGGGTGACAAACCCCAATCCGGTCGGCCGGGCGCTTTCCCATCCGCTGGGCTATCAGGGCAGCGGCTGGGAGCTGTTCAGCCGGCAACTGGCCTGGGCGGCCGACGAGCTGAACAGGGGGTACTACGACTGGCGTGGGCGGGGTATGGCTCTCCAGATCTGGAACGACGGCACGGCCACCCGCTATGCCCCGACCCTCAACGCCGCCAGCGCCGGATTGCAGCGCTTTCTCGCCCTGAATGCCACCAAAAGTCAGTGGAAAACGTGGACAGGCGATGGGCCGGAGAGCTTTCTGGCCACCTACCGTCGCCTGTTCGGTGCCCCGGCTCGCTACGCCATCGAACCGCTCATCCCGGCTGACACCCCCAACCCCTCCCTCTCCCTGCCCTGGTCGAAAGGGGAGCTGTGGTATTACACCGGCGGCCCCCACGGCGCCTGGAACGAGGGCAGCGCCTGGGCAGCCCTCGATTTTGTGCCGGATGAGGGCTATCTGGGCTGTCAGGTTGCCTCCTCGTGGGCCATGGCTGCCGCGCCGGGGCTGGTCATCTACAGCCACGATGGCGAAGTGCTGATTGACCTGGATGGCGACGGCCATGAGCAGACCGGCTGGGTGCTCTTTTACCTGCACGTGGCTGCCCAGGGTCGGGTGGAGGCCGGCACCTGGGTGAAGCAGGGTGACCGCATCGGCCATCCCTCCTGCGAGGGAGGCCTGGCCGAGTCCAGCCACCTGCACCTGGCCCGCAAATACAACGGCGAGTGGATCGCCGCCGATGGCCCCCTGCCGCTGGTGCTTTCCGGCTGGCAGGCCCATTCCAGCGGGGTGCCCTACGATGGGACCCTCAGCCGGGGCGAGCAGGTGCGCACCGCCTGCGAGTGTCGCCGGCCGGAATTCAACGGCCTGGTTGCGGGAAAGTGATCGCGGAGCGAGGGTTGACGGATCAGATCAGCAGCCTGCGGAACCCAAAGGTCAAACGGTTGCGCTCATTGCGGCAACGCAAGTACCGCGAGCAGGAGGGGCGTTTCCTGGTCGAGGGCATCCGCGCCGTGGAGGAGGCGCTGGACTGCGGCGCGCCGCTGGACATTCTGGTCTATGCCCCTGAGCTGCTGGTCAGCGAGCGGGCGCAGGCGTTGCTGAAGCGGGTAGGGCCGGACCGCCGCCTGGCGTTGTCGGGCGATGCCTTTCGCAGCCTGTCGGATCGGGATGAGCCGCAGGGCCTGGCCGCCGTGGTGCGCATCGAGGACCGCCCCCTGACGGCCATCCCCCTGACCCCTGACCTGCTGGTGGTCGTCGCCTGGCAATTAAGCGACCCTGGCAACCTGGGGGCGATCATCCGCACCGCCGATGCGGCCGGAGCCAGCGGCGTCATCGTCGTCGAGCCGTCAGTGGACCTGTATGATCCGCAGACGGTGCGGGCGACGATGGGTTCCCTTTTTGCCCTGCCGGTTGTTCGGGTGGCCGATGAGGCCGCCCTGCCCCACTGGTATGCCCGGGTCCGGGCAGCAGGGCTGCCGCTGCTGGTGGTGGCTTCATCGGCCCACGGTCGGCAGGTCCATTTCGACCTGGATTATCGCCGCCCGGTGGTGCTCCTGATCGGCAACGAGCGTCACGGCCTGCCCCCCTCCGCCCGCGAGGGGGCCGACGTGGTGGTGCGCCTGCCGATGGCCGGGCGGGCCACGTCGCTCAACGCCTCGGCGGCGGCGGCGGCGCTGATATACGAGATCGTCCGCCAGCGGCGGGGATGAGGCAGGAGGCAGGAAGCAAGAGAATTCCGTGTTGCGTGTCGTCAGGGTCCCAGGCACGCAAACACGGAACACGAAGCCTTTACTGAAATTCTTGTCCATGAAGTCCTTGGCGTCACCGAGCCAATGGCCTGCCTGCCGGTCCCAGACGCCATAGTTGATAGGTAGATTGTTCCAGAACAGCGTGCCCCTGACGAACTGGTAAAAGTTGTCGCTGTTCACCGCCTAGTAAACGACGTAGCGGTTCTGGCAGGTCAGGCCGATCCACAGGGCATCAACGTCAAAGGCGGTGAGCAGGACGCTCCAGGTGTCAACCGCCTGGCGCCGGGTAGTATCGTCCGACAGGCGCAGGTCAAAAGACCGGGGCTCCTCAAAGTCTATGACGCCCGGATCGTAGAGGATGGTACAGCCCATCGCCTCGATCAGGCAGGAGGCCGGCTCACCTTGGGCTCATTTTGGATTGCCGGAATAGCAAAAGCGCCCGGCACGTGAAGGGGTTGCCGGGCGCTTTGGCCATCTGCTCTCGGTCAACCGCTAATGGACCAGAGGAATCCCATAGTGGGCGCAACGGGTTTTCACCTCTTCTTCCTTAACGCCCAGAGTCACCATCACGCCGTCAACCTGCCGGTCAGGATGCAAGGTGCGCATCAGCGCTACCTTGTCGGCCAGGCGGTCCACATCTTCGACCTCGCAAACGCTCTTGACCTCGAACAACGTGATCCGCCCATCGTCGGCCAGGATGTCCACTT
>DAOTYI010000166.1:0-10385 GCA_034434895.1 Anaerolineae bacterium | reverse complement strand
ATCCCCCGCCACGAGTATGTGCCTCCCCCTCGCCGCCGGGTGATGGCCAATCCGGCCGCCCTGGCGGCGATCAGCTTTCTGGCCGTGCTGGTCATCCTGCTGATCGCCGCGCCGGCCCTGACCCCCTACGATCCGCTGGCCATGCTGCCCGGCCAGCAATTCCTGCCCCCGCAGGCGAACCACCTGGCCGGCACCGACCTGTTTGGCCGGGACATCGCCACCCGGTTGCTCTATGGCGGGCGGCTGACATTGAGCATCGGCGTCGTGGCGGTGCTGATCGCCGCCCTGCCCGGGACGGCCCTGGGACTGATTGCCGGCTACTATGGCCGCTGGCCCGACCGGCTGATCACCTGGCTGGTGGATGTCATGCTGGCCTTCCCCACCATTCTGCTGGCGCTGACCATCATTGCGGCGTTGGGGCCCGGCGGGCCGAACGTTGTGCTGGCCGTGGGCCTGGCCGGCATCCCCAACTATACGCGGCTGGTGCGCGGCCAGGTCCTGGCCGCGCGGCGGCAGCCTTATGTCCGGGCGGCGGTGACGGTTGGCTGTAGCGACCTGCGCATCCTGCTGCGGCACATCCTGCCCAATATCCTGGGCCCCCTCGTCGTCCTGGCCACCCTGGACCTGGGGTGGGCCATCCTCAACGCCTCGGCCCTCAGCTTCCTGGGGTTGGGCGTCCAGCCACCCAGGCCGGAATGGGGGGCGATGTTGAACGAAGGGCGAGGTTATCTGCGCAATGCACCGTGGGTCAGCGCCGCGCCTGGCCTGGCCATCACCCTCACCGTGCTGGCGGTGAACCTGCTGGGCGATTGCCTGCGCGATGCGCTCGACCCCCGGTGGCACAACCGGCGCTGACAAGAAAAGGTGCCAGGCACCTGCCCGGTACCCGGCACCCGCCACCTCGCAACCGGCAACCTGCCGGTCAGGTGATCTGGGTTCAAGGCTTTAGCCGGTTTCAGCCGGAAACGCACCCGTTTTCACCGGCCAAAGCCTCCACTCCGACAGGCTGCTAGGGGTAGCTTTTCAGGATGATCGGCAGGTAGACGCAACGGGGCAGATCGCGGACATATTCGATCCCCCCCACCTCGACGCTCCCCACCCACTCCTCGATGCTGACCGTAAACCGTTCGTCAATCTCGGCGGCGATGGTCATGGTCATGCGCGCCGTCTCGTTGGGCGCCATGTCAATTCCGCCCATCGTCGCCGGGAAAGCAGTGGGCCGCAAGGTGGTCCCAATCTGGTTCAGGTTTGTCAGGCTGGTCCACCGCCCCCACAGGCTGCCCGGCTCAATAATGAGGACGCCGCTGCCCAGTGGAAAGTCGTCGCTGTCGAACCGGATGTCCACCGTCTTGGTCACGTTCCAGGTGTTGACCGCATCAAAGTAGACGGTATCGGTGGCGACGGTGGTGGTATAGGTGCCGCAGGCAGTGATCTCTGGATAGTCCACGACGTTGGTGTTCCGCTGGGCGATGTTGTTGTTGTTTTTCGGACTGTCCACCGGGGCGATGGTGTCGGGTCCGGTAGGAAGCGGGTCCTCCAGCGCATCGGCGCGGGCCAGCAGGCAAAAGTGGCCGGTGATAAAGGGCACATTCCACACCACCGACTGTACCGTCGTTGCCCCGCCGGCCAGGCTGGGGATGTTGAAACTGCTGATAAAGCTCCAGCTCGCCGGCCAGGAAAGGGCCAATGCGGCATTGGCCCAATAGACATTGACGGTGATGTTGGTGACGGTGTTCGTCAGCCGGTTGCGCACCCGAACGCAGACGGTCTCGGCCGCGCCGGGGACCGGGTTCTGATGGGCGGTGTTGGTGCAATCGCCGTCGTGGCGCACCCAGATGTCGGGGCTGTTCCACCACGGGCTGGAACTGGGCACCACCGAGCCGTCGTCGGCGGCGTTGTCCTTGAGATAGATGTCATACTCCGGTTCCTGCTGCGACCGCAGGTAATAGTCCTCCGTCTCGCCCAGCTCATAGCCCTTGGGAGGACCCTGTCCGTCGGCCAGGTCGGTGCCCGACGCGACGGGGGCTGTCTGCTCGGCGATGGAGATGCGCATCCAGATCGGGTCGTCAGGTGTCTGGTCGTAGGGCAGGAAGGCCGGGGTCTGGAAGATATAGGTCCCCGGCAACACCGCGATCACCTGGTTTTGCACCGCCCACTCCGGCGCGTCGGCGGTCCTGGTGCAGGTAAAGACGTCGCCCCAGTCGCCGTCGCGGTTCCAGTCGAACCAGACGTTGACGTAGAACTGCCCCGCCACCACCGCGGTTACCGTGTAGGAGATGACGGTGGGCACACAGTGCGGCCGGGCCACCGGGAACAGCAGGCCATCGTCGGCCCCGTCGCGGTCCGGCATATCGCCCGGCGGGTCAATGTTGGTCACGCCATCCTCGTCCGGGGGCATCAGGTCGGCTTCGCCCTCCAACGTGACCCACGGCCCCAGCCAGACGGCGCTGCGGGCGTTGAAGTGTTTGGGTCCCTGGGGCAGGCCGGTGGCCGGATCGTAGACGGTCGGGTAATGGGCCAGTGTGCCGGGCGGCCCGCCGGCCGGATAGGCGGTCATGGTCGGGGTAAAGTGATTGGTGCTGTCGGGCGCATCGCCGAGCTCAGCCTCCTCCTCTGGCACACACTCGGGCCAGGTGGCCGGGTCGGAGGTGTAGTGGCACTCGGGCCAATCGGTGGGGTCGCTGGTATAGCCCGGCGGCACGTCGCACTCCGGCCAGAGCTGGGTATCGGTGGTATAATCCTTGGTGGGGTACCAGGTCCCGTCGCAGTCCGGCCAGGTGGTGGGGTCGGAGGTGTAGTGGCATTCGGGCCAGATACGGGCATCGGCGGTGTAGTATCGGCACTCCGGCCAGACTTCTGGATTGGAAGTGTACAGGCCCAGTTTACACTCCCTCCACAGGCCCGGATCGTTGGTATAGCCCGGCCGGCATTCCGGCCACCGCTGGGGGTCCCAGGTCCAGTTCGGGGCGCACCAGGGCCACATCTGCGGATTGGAGGTGTACTCTACCGGATTGCACCAGGGCCACTGGAGCGGATCCTGCGTATAAGCCGGATCGTCACACTCGGGCCAGAGGTTATAGTCCCAGGTATAGTCCCTGGTCGGGTACGATTGCTGGCACTGGGGCCACCTGGCGGGATCGGAGGTATAGTGGCACACCGGCCACCGGTAGACATTGGTCGTATAGTTGGGGTCAGGGTTGCACCAGGGCCATATTTGCGGGTCCTGGGTGTAGTTGTTTCCCGCCGCGCTACACTCGGGCCACAACTGTGGATTGCTGGTATAGGCGGGGTTGCACCAGGGCCAATAGATGGGGTTCATGGTGTACTCGGGATCGGGTACCGGACACCCCGGCCACATTTCGGGGTTGCTGGTATAGTCCTGGGTCGGATACGGAGTCGTGCAATTCAGGTTCTGGGAATCGGAGGTGTAGTGGCATTCGGGCCAGAGATAGGGGTCGCTCGTCGGCTCGGCGTCGCATTCGGGCCACACTTGCGGGTCCGTCGTGTAGAAGGGCGGTCCAGGGAAACAGTGGTTCGGCCACTGAGCCGGGTCGCTGGTGTAGCGCGGATTGCACCAGGGCCAGTACGCCGTATCGCGGGTGTAGGCCGGATCGGCGCACTGCATCCCCCACACCGGATCGTGGGTCCAGGTCGGGTTACACCAAAAATGGTTGGGGTCCTGGGTGATGCCCGGCCCGCCGGGTGGACTGCACTCGGGCCAGATGGTGGCGTCCCAGGTATAGTCCTTGGTCGGCCAGTCGGCCTCGCAGTCGGGATCGGCCGGGTCGCTGGTGAAATGGCACCACGGCCAGTGCACCAGGTCCCGCGTGTAGCCGAACTGGCATTCCGGCCACAGGGCCGGGTCGGTGGTGTAGTGCCGGGTCGGTTCAGGTTGCGCCCCAGGGCGCGCGGCGGGCGGCTGTGCCTTGCCGTCCAGTTCGTTGACCGCTTGCTGCAAGGTAGCCTCAAAGAAGGGAGAACTCTGCGGTTCCTGGGCGGGGGAGGGATCGGAAGCAAAGGCCAGGCTGGCGGCCACGGCCAGAACCAACAGTGCTCCCAGACCGATCAGGAGATAGCGCTTCACACCCATTGTCTGACATCTCCTTTCTGTCCCTAAAAATCCTTTGCCGCCTTTTCTATTTTCACCTCCTTTCCAGACCCTTCCTGGCAGAAAGGTTGATGGGGATTGGCCACAATGAAGCTATGCCGGTACCTGCTTCCATTATACCCTGTTTCCATCGCCCTGTCAATAGCCGGTGGCACCTGATTTATGAACCTCCCGCTCCGGCGGGAGCTGTGACCTCGCCGCTGACTGGCGCCTCCCCGCTCCGGCGGGGTCTGCAACCCCGCCGCCAGCGGGCCGGGGGTCACAGACCCCCGGCGAGCAGAAAGAAGACCCCCGGCGAGCAGAAAAGCCCCAGGCGAGCAAAAGAAAGCCCCAGGCGAGCAGAAAAGCCCCAGGCGGGCAAAAGCCCCCACCGCCGATGTTGGACAACTCTTTGTGTCTGTGGTATACTCTGGCTGTGAACCAGGCAGGCACAGGATGACCACAACGAACGAACCGGCCAGGAACCGGTTCACTCACGTCAGGCGCTCACTCCGGCAGGCAGCAGCGGCCAGCCTCGGCCTGCTGGCCCTGGCCCTGATCGGCGGCAACCTGGGCAACCTCAGCCGGGCCCTCAACGGCCTGCTGGCGGTCACCGCGCTGCTCAGCCTGGCGATCCTCCAACCAGGCCAGAAGGAGCGGGCCCCTCGCCGGCGGTTCATACCGGCCCTGGCGCTGATCGCCCTGTCGCTGCCCCTCGTCGCCCGTGGCGAACCGGTGGGGCTGCCGGGCGCCGCTCTCTTTTTCTTTGCCCTCTCCCTCCTGGCTGCCGATGACGACGGCATGGCGACGGCGCTGCTCCTGACCGCGCTGCTGTTTGCCCTGTACCAGACCTGGGTGGCCTGTGTGCCGCTCCTGTGGCACGCCGAACAGTGGGCCTCCCTCTATTTCTCCCGGTTTGTGGGGGTCGGCCTGATGCTCGGGCCGACGGCGCTGGGGACGCCCCTGTTTGTCCTCTTGGCTCTGTTTGCTTTGAGTGTGTCCCTGCTGGCCGGGAAACGGAAAGGTCAGGCCCTGCCCTTCCTGGCCGCCTGGCTGGTGGCCCTGTTGCTGGCCGTCGCCGCCTGCCTCTGGTTGCAACCGCCGCTGGGCTCATGGTTGCTCACCGTCTGGCCCGACCTGCCTTCCATCACCAGCCCCACCCCGACGCCTGCCCCCCCTGCGACTCTGACCTATCTGGAATCGCCGTGGCTCCTGTTCCTGCTGTTGTGGCTGGTATCGGCGTTGGCCGGCCTGGGGTTAAGCCCCCGCCCTCTGCCGCCGGCCATGACCGGCCGTCCGACCCGGCGGGTGACGGTCGGGCTGGCCCTGCTGGCCCTGTCGGCCCTGGTCCTGAGCCTCGATCCTCCATCGCATCCGCGCCGGGGAGCGATCCTCGTTTACGACGCCGGCCATCTGGATTGGGGCCGGCCGGCCTTTGGGCGCTACGGGGCGCACAGCGGCGGCAGCTTTGGCCTGTGGCCTGACTACCTGGCCGCCTACGGCTATGAGGCGCGCATCGGCCCGCTGAGCGAGGAAAATCTGGAGGGAGCAGGGGCCGTGGTGCTTCTAAACCTGCCCCACAAGCTGAGCGACCAGGAGCGGGAGCGGCTGACGCACTTTGTGGCCCAGGGCGGGGGGCTGGTCATCTGGGGCGAACACACCGCCGTGGACCATATCCGCGAGCCGGTCAACGACCTGCTGGCCCACCTGGGCGTGCCGATCCGCCTGCGCTTCGATTCGGCCGTCCCTGTGCGCCAGGGCTGGGCCGAGGGGCTGAGCCTGCGCCCCCACCCGGCCGTCTACGGCGTGCGCGACCCGGTGGACCTGGTCATCGCCGTGGGGGCCTCGCTGGAGATCGCCCCGCCGGCCAATCCGATCATCATCGGGCGTTTTGGGCACTCGGACGCAGGGAACGTCAACAACCCGGCCCGCAACTATGTCGGCGACATGCGCTACAACCCCGGCGAGCAGTTGGGCGATCTGGTGCTTGCCGCCGAAGCGCGGTATGGCCGGGGGCGGATCGTGGTCCTGGGCGACACGACCCCGCTGGGCAGCGTGAACCTGATGACGGCCATGCCCTTCCATGCCCGGCTGCTGGACTGGGTGACGGCCGGGGAGCCGGCCGGCTGGAACTTTCTGCTGCATAACGGCTGGCTGGCCACACTGTTGCTGATCGGGGCCGGGGCCTGCCTGCTCCGAAGACCGGACCGCGTGGCGCTGGCCGGTGCGGCGGCGGTGCTGGGCCTGACCCTGGCCCTGACAGCTTATGTCAATGAAAAGCAGAGCGCCCCCCCGCTGCCCGCCGGGCCCATCGCCTATGTGGATATCTCTCACCAGGAGCGGTTCGACCGCCTGTTGTGGGAAGAGACCTCGATCGGCGGGCTGGACTATAACCTGGTGCGCAACGGTACCCTGCCACTCCTGCTGTACGACTTTGACGCCGAGGCTCTGGCCCCGGCCAGGTTGCTGGTGATCATCGCGCCGGGGGATCGCTTCTCGGCCCGGGAGGTGGAGACGATCCGCCGGTGGGTGGAAGGGGGCGGGCGGCTGCTGGTCTCCGTCGGCTGGGAGGAGAGCCAGGCGAGCAGGGACCTGCTGGCCGCCTTTGGCCTGCAAGTGGGCAACATCCCCCTGGGGCCGGTCGAGGTGGAGCGAGAGACCGGCCTGGTCCGGTTCCATGAAGCCTGGCCGGTGAGCGCCGCAGACCCGGCGGCTCAGACCATCGTCGCCGGCTACGGCTATCCGCTGGCCGTGTACCGGCCGTGGGGAGCCGGGGGGGTGGTGCTCATCGGCGACTCGGAGTTTTTGTTGGGCGGCACCCTGGAAGGGGAGACGACCTATCAGGAAGGGAACATCTTGCTGCTGCGCGACATCATCCAGCACTATCTGGGATTGGGTCCTGGAGGGAGGCCATGAGCACGGTCCTGGCCTGGCTGGGTGTCTGGTCGCTGGCTGCCGGCTGGTTGCTGCTGGTCAATTTTTTCCTGCCGTCGAACCGGCTGGGGTGGGCATTCCTCGGCGCGGGGGTGCTCTTGCTTGTACTGGCGGCACGGCCTGCCCGCCGGCAGAGGGTTGACCCCTGGCTCTACCTGCTCGCCGGGCCGCTGGCGGCGGCTGCGCTCCTCTGGCCGGCGGCCCACAAGGCCGGCCCCCTGTTGGCCCTGGCCGGGCTGCTGCTGACCCCTCTGCTGCGCCCTGTCCGCCGGCTCACGCCGCTGAGCCTGGGGCTGCTTCTGGCCGGCGCGGCCTGGATCTGTCAGAGCGGGGCGGTGGTCGCCTTCTGGTGGCTCGGCGCCCGCTATCACCAGGCTGCGTTCCTCACCCCGCTGTTGCACGGGCTGGCCCGGCTGCTGGGCTGGAGTGTTGGCCACAGCGGCGGGACCCTTTTCCTGCCGCACATCGAAGAGATGATCCGGGCCACCACCACCTGGGAGCGGCTGGGCGCATTCCCGGCCCTGTTGCTGGCTGCCGGCGGGCTGCCGTTGCTGCCCTTTGTCCGTCGCCGGGCGTGGCGGGTGGCCGGGGCGCTGGCCGCCACCATCGGCTACCTGCTGCTCCGCTATCTGACGCTGACGGCGGTGGTGGCCATCAACCGCGATCCGGCGGTCTTTTGGCAGCCGGTGCCCACCCTGGCGAGCTTCCTGCCGCTGAGCCTGTGGCTGGCCCGCTGCCTGCCCCTGAGCCTGGCCGTCGCCGGGCCGGCGGTCCAGCCCGGTCCCCGACCGGCAGGTCGCTACGCAGCCCTGGCCGGCCTGAGCTTTCTGGCCGGGCTGGCCGCCGTGGCGCTGTTCACCTTCCCCGATCCGGGACGGCCAAAGGCAGGCCGGGTGCTGCTGGACGAGTACAACAGCAACTGGGAATGGACCACGCAGGCCCTCGACACCGAATGGTACGGCCAGAAATCGGGCTACAACTACTACAGCCTGGGGCAGTGGCTGGGCTACTACTATCAGGTGGACACCAACTTTGCACCCCGAACCCCGGAACTGCTATCCGGCTATGACGTGCTGATCATCAAGACGCCCACGGCCCCCTTTGCCCCGGAGGAGATAGAGGCCATCGAAGCCTGGGTGCGGGCCGGCGGCGGGCTGTTTCTCATCGGCGATCACACCAACGTCTTTGGCACCAGCTCCTACCTCAACCCCCTGGCCCGGCGTTTCGGGCTGCGCTTCCTGTACGATGCCACCTACGACCTGGCCACGCTGCGGGTGACGCTCTATGAGCGCCCTCGCCTGCTGGCCCATCCGGCCGTGCTGGAGATGCCCCCCTTCCTGTTCGCCACGTCGTGCACGTTGCAGGCCCCCCTTCTGGCCGACAGTGTGATGACCGGCTATGGGCTGCGGGCCCTGCCGGTGGACTATGCCACACGGGTCTTTTTCCCCGACAAGGAGAAGGAGCAGGACTATCCTTTTGGCCTGTTCCTGCAATCGGCGGCGGTGCGGCATGGCCGTGGCCGGGTGGTGGCCTTTACCGACAGCACCGTCTTTTCCAACTTTACCATGTTTATCCCCGGCAAGCCGGAATATTTCCTGGGGGTGATGAACTGGCTGAACCGCGCTGAGCGGTGGCCGTGGCTGGATGGGGCGCTGGCCGCAGTGGCCCTGCTCGCGGCGGCGGGAGCGGTCATCCTGGGTCGGGGGCTGGACCGGCAACGGGCCACCATGCTGGCCCTGGGCGGATTGCTCCTGGCAGCGGCGGTCGGGCCGTGGGCCGGCCAGCAGGCTGCCAGGGCAGGCTACCCTCTGCCCGTCCCACACACCGACTATACCCGCATCGCCTTCGAGGGAGAGCATTCGCGCATCACGCTGCCGACCACGCCCGCCGCCATCCCACCCGACCTCAGCTTCCAGACCTTCTACGTCTGGACGCAGCGGTTGGGCTATGTCCCCACCTTCGCCCCCACCCTGGAAGAGGCCCTGAAGCGGGGTCAAGTGCTGGTGGTGATCGCCCCGGCCCGGCCCTTCAGCCGGGCGGAGATAGAGGCGGTGGAGGGGTTCGTGGCCCATGGGGGGCGGCTTCTGGTGCTGGCCGAGCCGCGAGAGGGCAGCCAGACGGCCGGCTTGGCCAACCAGATCCTCACTCCCTTCGGCCTGCGGCTGGAACCGCGCCAGCCGACGACCGGCGCGGTGCATAACGCAGCCGGCCAGGCACAGGGTCAGTTGCAGGTCAGCGGTGTGGTCAGCGGCGGCCAGCCGCTTCTGCTGCTGGAAGGGCAGGCGCCGGTGGCAGGGCTGGCCCGCCACGGCCACGGCCTGGTGGTGGCCGCCACCTTCTCCCAGCCGTTCAGCGACCGGGAGATGGGCAGCACATCGGTGGTGCCCACCGCCCGGCAGCGCTTCCTCTTCGAGCTCGAGTTCTGGCTGCTGCGCGGGCTGGTGACCGGTCAGTTCCAGGAGTAGGGCAACTGCGAGCAGGTGCCCTGCTCTGTTCATTTAGCGATACCTGTTCAGCAACGCCTTCATCTGTGGGTCGTCGGCAATCTGCCCGTTCATCGGCCTGATCTCCCACGACACCAGGCTCAACCCCCCGTCTGCCCCGACCGTCACCACCAGGCAACCCACCTGCCGGCCGGTGTGCTTTGCCACCGGCTGTTCGGCGGTGACCGCCAGTGTGCCGGTCGTCGGCGCCCTGCCCACCTGGCGGGGGAGCTGACCCGGCAGCGCAGCGACCACCAGGTCAATGCCCGGCACGGCGTCGGCCAGCGACAGGGCAGTCGGGTAGGGCAGATTGGTCAGGAGGATCACCACGCCGGCCTGCCTGCCCACTTCCGGCACATAGCGGGCCGCCGCCTGTTGTGGATCGAGCACCTGGAATCCGGCCAGCGGCCTGTCCAGGGCCCGTGTCAGGCCGATCACCCCCAGGCGATGGCCGCCCCGCTCCAGGATCACATAGGGGCGGGCGACCAGCTCTTCCGTGCCGCTCAACACCACATTGGCCGACAGCAGCGGAAAGCTGGCTTCTTCCATCCGCTGGTGCAGCAGGTCCGGCCCCAGTGACAACTCCTTGGGACCCAGGGCCATGGCATCGTAGGCCATCAGGTTCATGCCGGCGATGATGACCTCCCCTTTGGTCTTGTCGCCGAGAACTCCACCTCCGATCAACGCATCGCCGGTGTCCAACAGCAGGACATAGTCATGGGTCAGCCGTTGCTGGCCGATATAAGTGGCCCGCCGGCGGAACCCGCCGGTCGCATTGGCTCCTCAGCCGCATGGTTCGGTTTCGCCCCAGTTGTCGTTGGTGTGCAGCACCACAAGCTGGATGGGCGGCGGGGATGTCGGGGTAGGGCTGGGAGTCGGGG
>DAOTYI010000165.1:0-4442 GCA_034434895.1 Anaerolineae bacterium | reverse complement strand
CATCGAAGGCCCTGCCAACGGGGCGGTTGACTATCCGATTGACTTTCGCGCTCTGGTGCTGGACGATATCCCCGACAGCTTCAGCGGCAGCGGCGTGATCTATGTGGATGACCTGAGTTGTGCCGAGGCCGGCCAGCCCTCTCCCGGCCCCACGTCGCCGGCAATGGGAGGCAGCCCGACGCCGCCGGCCGGGACGCCTTCGTTACCGGCCATCAGCGGGCGGATCGCCTTCAGCGCCGGAGGGAGCCTGCACATTGTCAACGCCGCCACCGGCCAGGATCTGGTCGCGCCCATCCCCAACATGCGCCAGCCCGACTTTCGCGCCGACGGCCAGCTCATTGTCGCCAACGGCGAGGGGGGTGGCCGTGACAGTCTGTGGACCATTGAGGCTCAAACGGGAAGGTTCGTCCGGGAACAGAGCCCGTTCACCAATGACTTTCGCCCCTTCTGGTCACCGGATGGCACCCAGATCGTCTATGATTCGCTTCACCAGGGCAAGGGCCACTACAACCTGTATAAAAATGTCCTGGATAGCAAGCGGGACGAATTTCTCGCCGTGGGGAGCATGGCCGTCATCGGCACCTCGCCGGTGTGGATGCACGACGATTGGATCGCCTTTACCGGCTGCGATTATTGGGTGCCGTCCGAACGGGGAGGAGGCTCCAAATGCGGCATCTATCGGATGCCCAGTTGGGGCGGCCAGCCGGCCCTGGTCAGGCCGGGGGACCTGACGATCCGGGCCACCGATAACCACGGCAGCCAACTGCTCGTGATGAGCCAGGAGAGCGGCAATTGGGAGGTATACCTGATCCCCAGTCAGGGGGGGACGGCGCTGAATTTATCGAACAGCCCTGCCTCGCAGGATGGGTTGGGCACCTTTTCGCCCGATGGCCGGCTGGTGGCCTTTGTCTCCAACCGGGGCGGCGGGTGGGCCGTGTGGGTGATCAAACCGGACGGCTCCGGCCTGGCCAGGCTGTTCAACCTGCCGGCCCCCCTGACCGGCACCTGGACCGAGGAGCACATCTCCTGGGGGCCATAGGGAGGTTTTCAATCGGTTTCAGGCATCGGCAGGCGGAAGGTGAATTTGCTTCCCTTGCCCGGTTCCGACTCGACCTGGATGTTGCCGCCCCACTCCTCGACGATCTGTTTGACAATGGACAGGCCCAGGCCGGTGCCGTGCGGGGCAAAGGCTTTGGCCCGCTCGGTGCGGAAAAACTCCTGGAACAGATGCGGCAGCTCTTCGGGTGCAATCCCGATGCCGGTGTCCTGCACCTCGCCGACGATGGTCCCATCCACCGGAAATAAGCGGACGGTGACCCGCCCTCCTGCCGGCGTGTACTTGATGGCGTTGCTGATCAGGTTCGTCCACAACTGCTTCGCATGGGCCGGATCGGCCAGGACAGGCGGGCAGGGTTGCGTGTCCACCGTCAGTCGGATCCGTTTCTCCTCGGCTTCGGGGGTGTGCAGGCCGATCACCTCGCTGAGGACCTGTTCCAGCGAGACCGGTTGTTTCTTGGCGGCCATTCTGGCCTCCTTGAGGCGGGCCAGGTTGAGCAGGTCATCAATCAGCGCCAGCAGTTCGTCCGCGCGCTGGGCGATCCGGGCCTGCATGTCAACCTGCTGGTCAGGGGAGGCGTAGCCCTGTTGCATCAGGGTGATAAAGCTGCGGATGGCGGCGACCGGCGCGCGCAGCTCGTGGGCCACCTTGCGCATGAAGGCGCTCTTGACCCGGTCCAACTCCTCCAGCATCGCCTTTTCCTGGCTCAGGCGCCGGGCCTCTTCCTCGACCTGTTGCAGGCGGCGGGTTTCCTGTTCCAGCCGCCGGCGCTCCAGGCCCTTCTGGACGGCCAGCAGCAGGTTATCGTCGGAGAAAGGCTTGGCGATGAAATCGTAGGCCCCGCGCTTCATGGCCTCGACGGCCAGCTCCACCGTGGCGTAGCCGGTAATGATGATGCACACGATCTCCGGGTCGTGCTGCCGGATTGTCTGCAGGAGTTCCAGGCCGCTGACGTCAGGCATCATGATGTCCAGCAGCACCAGGGCAAAGCGATCCCTCTGGATACAGGCCAGCCCCTCGGCTCCGGTGGCGGCAACTTCGACCTGAAAGCCATGCCGCTTCAGGGCGCGGCGGCAACCCTCGCGCAGGCCCGGTTCGTCGTCAATGACCAGGATCCGCTCTTGAGATTTTGCCTCGTCCACTATCGTTCCCTGTCATCGTTCAACGGCCAGATGAGGTCACCGTCTCCCGGAACGCCCGCTGCAAAGCGCGGGTGACCGGCCCCGGCCGGCCGTCACCCACCGTCCAGTTCTCCACCTGGACCACCGGGGCGATCTCGGTCGTGGTGCCCACGATCAGGATCTCTTCGGCTGCCTGGAGCTCTTCCTGGCGGATGGGCGATTCTCGAACCGGGATGCCCAGCTCCCGGGCCAGCTCCAGCACGACCGCCCGCGTGATTCCGGGCAAAATGTGACAATTCAGCGGGTGGGTGACCAGCTGACCATCGAACACGGCCAGGAGGTTGGTATGTGCCCCCTCGGTCACCACCCCTTCCCGGACAAAGATCGCCTCCTCCGCACCCCGCTGTCGGGCCTGCTGGCTGGCCAGGACATTGGGTAACAGAGCGACGGCCTTGATGTCGCAGCGCGTCCAACGGATGTCGGGCACCAGGATCACCTGGACGCCCCGTTCCCACTTTTCCGGCGAGGGTCGGAAGGGAGAGGCAGACAGGTAGACGGTGGGGGGTGTTCCCGGCTCGGGGAAAGCGTGCCGGCGCGGGGCCGTTCCCCGCGTGACCTGGACATAGAGCGAAGCCTGACCCTGTTCCAGACCGTTTTGGCGGAGCAGTTCCCTGGCGATGTCGCCGAGAAGGCCCACCTCCACACCGTCAATCTGGAGTTCGTGCAGGTTGCGGCTCAGCCGTCGCCAATGCTCCTCGGCTTTGAACAGCCGGCCCTTGTAGGCATGGAGCACTTCATATACCCCATCGCCGAACAGGAAGCCCCGGTCATCGGGCGAGACACGGACCTCCTCTTTGGGGAGAAACTGGCCGTTGAAATAGACGATTGTCTTTTGCATTGCAGCCCTGCAGCCTTGCTTTCCGATTGCCTGAAGATTATACCACGGTTCCGCAGCCGGCTCAAATGACGGGGGTGACTGTCACGAGAGGGTGGGATCAGGCCGGTTGAGTGCTGAACTGCACCCACACTCCGCCGTCGCCGACCTGGATGGGGAAGCTCTGGTCAAAAAGGCGCAGCGTGTAGGTCCCGGCTCCTGACAGGGGGAGGGTGAACCCACCGGGATTGTATTCCGGGGCCGAACCGCTGACCACGGTCTGCTCGTTGCCGGCCGGGTCGGTGAGGGTCATCGTCACCCCATCCTGGCCCACGGTGCCGATCAGGAGCGGGGGGTGGAGCAACGGCATGACGCTGACCCTCCAGCGGGGCGACGGGGCCTCGGCCACGACAACCCGGAGCTGGAGCGTGTTGCGCCCATCGGTGACCAGGTCGCTATAGCAGACCGCTTTGCCCTTGACCCGCAAAGCCCACCGTCCGGCAGGGAGGGCGGTGAACCAGAATTTGCCATCGCCCGTCGTGCCTTTTTCCACCACGCCGGCCGGCCCTTCGAGCAGCAGCCTCAGCCCGCCCCGGGGACGGCCCTGTTCGTCCACCACCTGGCCAAGGATGACGCTGCGGCGGAAGGCGGTACGGGGGATGGCCGTCGCTGCCAGGATTTCGATGCCGGTGTAATAGTGTTTGAGGATCTCCTCGGCGGTAGCGCCCTGCTGGGCCATGGCCACCGCTCCGCGCTGGCACATGCCCACGCCGTGGCCATACAGACCGGTGTGGCCGCAGATGCAGGGCACGCTGCGGCAATACGCGATCTTGCCCGACCAGACCTCCTCACTGTTGCGGGTGCGGCCGTCGCAGTGGCCGAAAAAGGGCGCGCTGACGATCTGACCGTTGTAGGTGACCACCAGGCCGGCGGTTTCGTCCACCGCCCGGTCGGAGTCGGGATAGCGGTTCTGGGGTTTCCAGACCTGGCAATGGGCCGTGGTACACAGGTCAAAGCCATCGGCGGCATGGCGGCGGGTAGTGACCGCATAGGACCGGGCGGCGATGGCCTGGGCCTTGAGGGCTTCCAGCGGTTTGGCCAGGCCGATCTCGGTCGGCACCACTCCCTTCAGATATTCATCCAGCGGCATCTCCTGGACCTGACCGTCGGTCAGGCGGATGAGCAGGGTTTGTGGGATGACCAACGCTTCATCCTGTGACATGCTGTTCCCTCCCGCGCGGCGATAGCTTTATTATCCCACAAAATGCGGTGAATGACCAATGGACAATGGCTCATGGACGATGAACCGATGAGACCGGTTTTGACAGAGATGGCCGGTTGTGATATAGTGATCGTAACTGCCCACCCTCCCGCAGGTTGGGGCGCAATC
>DAOTYI010000164.1:0-1532 GCA_034434895.1 Anaerolineae bacterium | reverse complement strand
AGACAGCCCACCCCCACCTGGACGCCCCTTGTCCTGCACCTGCCCACCACCCCGGCCACCAGCTCGCCGCCCACGGCCACACCTACCCCAGGCGCCACGCCCACATCTACCCCAGGCGCCACGGCGGAAAGCGGCGGAGCAACCGCGACGTCGGCCCCGCCCTCCGGCCAGACCTATACCGTCCAGCCGGGTGACACGCTTTATGAAATCGCCCGCCGCTTCGGCGTGAGCGTCGAGGCGCTGGCCCAGGCTAACGGCATTCCCAACCCGGCCCTGATCCGCCCCGGCCAGGTGCTGGTGATCCCGGTGCCGGGGACGACCCCCCGGCCGCCGGTGGCGACGCCGACACCCAGCCGGACCCCCTCTGCCCTGACGACGCCGGCGGCTCCTTCGCCGACGACCACCACCGGCACACCCACCCCGACCCGGGTCAGGCCCACCTCTACGCCGAAACCGACCTGGACGCCGACAGCTCAATCGGTGACCTTGGCGGGCAAGATCGCCTTTACGGTATGGAACCCCTACATCGGCAAATATGAGCTGTATGTCAGCCGCATTGATGGCAGCGGGCGCAACCTGTTGGGCACCGGCTTCCGCCAGCCCCAGTTCCGGCAGGATGGCAACCTGCTGGCCGTCAACGGCGACGGAGCGCCGAATCTGGAGCACCTGGTGACCATGAACCCCAACGGGGGCGATCAGCGTGAGGTCAGCCGCTATTCCGAAGACAGCTACCCCACCTGGTCACCCGACGGGGCCATTGTGGCCTACTCCTCCAACTCGTGGCCCGATGGCCTGACCCGGCTGGGCATCGTCAATGACATGTTCGGCAGACAGCAGGATTGGATCCATATCGGCACCACCGAGATCAAGGGGGAGTATCCCTTCTGGATGGAAAGCGGCTGGGTGGTGTATCATGGCTGCGACTTTTTGGGCGACCATGCTGCCTGCGGCCTGTTCAAGGTGGGGGCCGGGGGTGGCAACTATCAGCGCCTGACGAACCATCAAAGCGACACCGCCCCGGCCGGCTTTGGTCAGCGCATCGCCTTTATGTCGGCCCGCGACGGCAACTGGGAGGTCTATGCCGTCAACCTGGATGGCAGCGGCCTGAAGCGCCTGACCGACAACGCGGCTCAGGACGGCCTGCCCACCTGGTCGCCCGATGGCCGGTCCATCGCCTTTGTCTCCAACCGGGGGGGGAGCTGGGCCATCTGGGTGATGAACGCCGATGGCAGCAACCAGCGCAGGCTGTTCGACCTGGGGGGCGGCTACGGCAGCGGCGATTATGACTGGACCAGGGAGCGGATCTCCTGGGCGCCGTAGGTGACAGGTGACAACCGGCAGGTGGTTGATGGCAAACGGCAGGGGGGGATGGAGCCGAAGCGCCGGGGCGTTGGCGCTGGCCGTTGGGGCGGTGATTTTGCTGGCCGTCGGCGGGCCGCCCATCAGCGACCAGGTGACCATTTGGGTGACCCCCACCTTCACGGCCACCGCCACCTCGACCTCTACCCCCACCCTCACCCCTACCCCTACCT
>DAOTYI010000163.1:0-12445 GCA_034434895.1 Anaerolineae bacterium | reverse complement strand
GGGTAGGGGTGAGGTCAAATCGAACATTGTCGAGCCATGGACCAACCGCTAACCCGCTCCCAGCCAACAGGGCCTCTGCTGCGGTGGGTGTCGCCAGGCAGGGTAGGAAAGAGATGGCTTTGAGGATTCTGCTCGTCGAAAAGGATATGGCTACTGCCGACCTGCTGGTTCCGAGCCTGGAACGCAAAGGCTATCAGGTAGCCGTGGCGCATACCCAGCGCCAGGCCATGAGCCGCATCCGCTCCCTGCATCCCGATCTGCTGGTCCTCGATGTGACCTCGTTTGGCAGCAACGGCTACAAGGTCAGCGACACCATCCGCGCCCGGCTGGATAATGTGCCTGCGATCCTCCTCGTGGAAAAGAACCTGGTCGGCCTCAACAGCACAGCCACGGCCTTTCTGACGCCACCGTTTACTTCGCGCCGGCTTCTTTCGGTGGTGAAAAAGGTTGCCACCAACCTGAACCGCCACGATCTCCAGGCGGGGCCGCTGGTGCTGGACCTGGACAGCCGGACTTTGCGCAAGGGAGACCAGACCCTTCATCTGCGGCCCAAGGAAGCAACCCTGCTGGCTTTTTTTATGCACAATCCGGGCCGGATCCTCAGCCGTCAGGAGATCATGAAGCAGGTCTGGGAGACCGACTATGTGGAAGACACCCGCACGCTGAGCGTTCACATCCGCTGGCTCCGCCTCAAGATCGAAGATGATCCCGATGCGCCGCGCTTCTTGCGCACAGTGCGCGGCCTGGGATATCGGTTTGAGGTGCCCGTGGAGTGAAAGGGGACCACGAAAAGGGGAATGGCCCACCGGATTCTGGTCGTAGATGACGACCGGCAGATCGTCCGTCTGTTGCGCGCCTACCTGGAGCAGGTCGGTTACCAGGTGCTCACCGCGTATGATGGCGAAACGGCGTTGCACATCCTGCGCCGCGAGCGACCTGACCTGGTGGTGCTGGACCTGATGCTGCCCGATCGGGATGGCTGGGATGTGACCCGCATCGTGCGCAGCGATGAGAAGCTGGCCGCCACGCCGATTATCATGCTGACCGCCCGCGTCGAAGATAACGACAAGATCGTCGGCCTGGAATTGGGCGCCGACGACTATGTCACCAAGCCGTTCAACCTCCGTGAGGTGGTGGCCCGCGTCCGGGCGGTGCTCCGCCGTGCTCAGGGAGACATGACCCCCTCGCGGCTGATCCAGGTCGGCGAGCTGGCCGTGGATGTGGCCGCCCACCGGGCAGAGGTCAGAGGGCAGCCGCTGCACCTGACCCCGACCGAATTCAATCTGCTGCGGGCACTGGCCGAACAGGCCGGCCACGCGCTCACCCGCCTGGAACTGATCGAGCGCGGCCTGGGTTACAGCTACGAAGGGCTGGAACGGACGGTGGACAGCCACATCAAGAACCTGCGCCGCAAGCTGGATGAGGCCGGGGCGCCGGACCTGATCGAGACGGTATTCGGCGTTGGCTACCGATTGAGAGGCGGGGAGTCAATTCGGCCTGAGCCTGGGCTGCGCCCATAAAGAAAGAAGAGCGGTGCCCCTTGCCAGACTCCCGCTCTTCTTTCTCACAAGGAGGAGAAAGGAGTATCTGTAGTATACACCAGGTCGGCCAGAGTTCAGTAAGGGTGGTCACAGTTCGGACTTTTCCTCCCTCTTTTGCTACAATGTGGCCCGCTGTCAAAGGGAAACCTGAGGGAGAAGATTGTTAAGACAAAGGGGAGCCTGGGGCACGGGCATCATGCCGATCCGGTTCATCCTGGTGGCCGGGTTGGCTGCCGGGATGTTGGCCGGCTGTGGTCGCATCCTGGAGCCGCCGACTCCAACGGCGGCCGCCATCCTCACCGCCACACCGGGCAGCACGCCCCGGCCGACCGCTACCCGGCGGGCTACCTTTACCCCTGTGCCGGCCACTCCGTCCAACACCCCTACGCCTACCATGACCCCGACCCCCATCATCTATGTCATCAAAAAGGGAGATACGCTATTGGCCGTTGCCCGCCAGTTCGGCGTGAGTGTCCAGGATGTGCAGGAGGTCAACGGCATCACCGATCCCCGGCGGCTTCAGATCGGCCAGGAGATCATCATCCCGCTGCAGCCAGGCGAGGGAGAGCCGACCCCTGTGCCTACGCCAACCCCCGTGACACTCCATATCCAGGGGCTGGCTTTCTACCGCACACCGGCCGACAGCCTGTGGTGCCTGGGGGAGGTGGTCAACCGCTCCGGCCGGCCGGCGGAGGAGGTCCAGGTTCAGGTCTCGCTGCACGACGAACAGGGGCGACTGCTGGCCTCTGGTGCAGCCTATACCCAACTGGACATCGTCGCCGCCGGTGGGCGGAGCCCCTTTGCCATCCTGTTTGCCGCACCGCCGGCCAGCTTTGCCCAGTATCAGACGCGCCTGCTCAGCGGCGTGCCCAGCACTCACCTGGGGCCTCGCTACCCAGACCTGGAGGTGAGCGAGGAGTGGGGCGGCTGGTCAGAGACCGGCGTCTATCAGGTGCGAGGCCAGGTGCGGAACAGCGGGCAGGCCGACGCCGAACGGGTGGCGGTGGTCGTCACTCTGTACGACGACCAGGGCCATGTGGTGGGGGCACGGACGGTGGGCATTGCCGCCGAGATGTTCCTGGCCGGGGCGATGGCCCCTTTTGACGTGACGCTGACACCGCTGGGACCGGTAGCCCGCCATGATGTCCAGGTGCAGGGCTGGTGGATCGGCTACCAGGTGCCGACCGAGACGACAACGCCCACCCCAACGGCCAGGCCGTGAGTGATGCGGCTCACCCTCCCTCAGAGCCAGTCTGAAAAGCTTACCACAAAGACACAAAGGAACACGAAGGAAACGAATAAAAGCCGCATGGTGCCCTTTGTGCCTTGGTGGTTTTCAGACAAGCTCTCAGGGGAGTTTGTCAGAGCCGGTCTGTGACCGGCGTTCGACAGGTCACAGGCCCGCCGCGAGCCTTCAGGGCAGGCAATTCCGGTGAGGGTTTGGATCAGCGATGGATGTAGAGAAACAGCAAGTCAGGACCTATTCACTCCGGCTCAGGGGCTGGTACCGGGTGAGCCGGGGGATCATCCGCTTCTTGCTGCGCCTCCTCTCCCATCTGGAGATCGAGGGCCTGGAGCATATCCCGCAGCAAGGACCTTACCTTCTGGTCACGAACCATTTGCATTGGCTTGACCCGCCGGTGGTGATGGCCGCATTTCCCTATCGGGCCTATGTGTTTGCCGCTGAAAAGTGGGAGAAGAACTGGCTTCTTGGCCCCCTGTTTCGCTCCCTGGACGCCATTTTTGTTCGACGGGGTGAGGTGGACCGGAAGGCGCTACGCCAGGCGCTGGCCGTGCTCCGGGGGGGGGGAGTGCTGGGTCTGGCGCCTGAAGGTACCCGCAGCAAGACCGGCGCCATGCAGCAAGGGCGGAGTGGTGCGGCATACATGGCTTACCAGACCGGCGCCAAACTGGTGCCGGTGGTTGCCACAGGGCAGAAGCAACTCTTCTCTGCCCTGCGGCGGTTCCGCCGGGCCAGGATCCGGGTCGTGTTCGGTCCACCTTTTGAACCCCCTCCGGTCGAGGGCAGAGTCAGGGCAGCCCATATTCATGCCTTCACCGAGGAGATCATGTATCGTCTGGCGGCCATGCTCCCGCCCGAATATCGGGGGGTGTATGCCGATGTGGTGGACAGGCGACCCGACCTGATCGAGTTCTACGGGACCGGAACAGGACACGGAAGACACCGATTTCACGGGTGAACACGGATTCGCCAGAGACAAATCTGCGCCCATCCGCAGGGGCACGGCGCCGCCGTGCCCCTGCTTTTCCCCCTTTGCTCCTTGCCTGATAAGGGGGATGAGAGAGGAAAGTGTCAACCGGTTATGCCCCCCTCCACAACGAGGTGATTTTGACAACTTCTCCTCCTGGGGTATACTATGATCAAGTTGACCTGCTCATAGTCAGGATTTGCGACTTTTTCGTGAAGGAGTCCAAGTATGGAGCGACGAGGCTGTGGCCTGGGGTGTATCATCGCCACACTGGGAGTGGCATTGGGCTGTTGCCTGCTTCCCTATCTGGCCAGCAGTATCTATTCGATCGTGAATGCGATCTTTCAGGTGCCGACGGCCCCCAGGTGGTTGTGGGGCGACTGGATCAACACCGTCGTAGAGGGAAACAGAGCCCTGTATATGCTCCTGGCCGAAGGACCGATCTGCTGTGTCGCAGCCCTCGCCCTGCTGATCGTAGTGTTGGGAGTGGTGGTGATGGTCAGCGGCCTGGGGCAGGGGGGTGAGGAGTATGCGGAAGAAAGATACGAATCGGACCAGGAATAAAGGGACGAGTGACAGGTTTTTACGATTCCTCTATGTTCTCTGCGTGCTCTGCGGTGAGAGGGGATGGGGTTGCACTTGATCCTCACCCACGAAAATACCGACTTTGACGGCCTGGCCTCACAACTGGCGGCCTGGAAGCTCTACCCGCAGGCCAGGCCGGTGTTGCCCCGCCGCCTCAACCGCAATCTCCGCGATTTCCTGACCCTCTATTGGGATGAACTGCCCTTCACGCACTACGAAGAGCTGCCCCGGCGGGCAGAAGTGGAGCGCATCATCCTGGTGGACACGCAGACCCTGGTCACTCCCAAGGGGATGAGCGATGAAACCATCGTCCAGATCATCGATCACCACCCCCTCGGCCGCGACCTGCCACCCACCTGGACCTACTCCGGCGAAGAGGTAGGCGCGACCACCACGCTGTTGGTGGAACGGCTTATCGCCGCCGGAGTGCCCCTCAGCCCGGTGGAAGCGACATTGCTGGCCCTGGGCATTTACGAGGACACCGGCTCTCTGGCCTATCCCACCACCACCCTCCGTGACCTGCGCTGTGTCACCTGGCTGGTCGAGCAAGGGGCCAACCTGGCGGTGATCAGCGACTATTTGCACCATCCCCTCACCGAACAGCAACTGGCTCTGTACAATGCCCTGTTGGACAGCGCCGAGGTGTTTGACTTTGCCGGCCACACCGTTGTGATCGCCACCGCCACGGCGGAAGGGTATGTGGAAGAGATCTCAACCCTGGCCCACAAGATCCGCGACCTGTACGATCCGGCGGGTCTGTTCCTGGTGGTGGACCTGGGGGAGCACCGGCAACTGGTAGCCCGGGCCACGGCCGATGAGGTGGATGTCGGCCACATTGCCCACCATTTAGGCGGGGGAGGACACACGCGGGCAGCGGCGGCCCTCATCCGCGATGCCGACCTGCCGACCATTCGCCACAGGTTGCTTGAGCTGCTGGAGCAGCACATCCACCCCGCCCAGACCGTGGCCCAGCTCATGTCCCACGGCGTTCACACCCTGTCGCCCGACACCACCGTGCATGAAGCCGCCGAGGCGATGCTCAGGTATGGCTTTGAGGGGTTTCCGGTTGTTGACGGCGGAGGGCGGATCGTGGGCCTCCTCACCCGCCGCGAGATTGACCGGGCAGTGCGCCTCCATCTGGACAACCAGCCGGTGAGCCATTACATGATCAAGGGCGACATCCAGGTCGCCCCCACCGACTCGGTGGAGCGGTTGCAACAGGTGATGACCCAGTTCGGCATAGGGCAGGTGCCGGTGGTGGACGGTGGGGAGATTGTCGGCGTGGTGACCCGCACCGACCTGATCAAGCAGTGGGCCACCCCGCCCCATCAACTGCCCCGCCAGCGCGAGATCGCCCACAAGATCGAGGCCGCCCTGCCCGGTCCCTTGCTGGAGCTGTTGAAGCAGGCCAGCAACCTGGCTCAGGAGCTTGGCTATCCGCTGTATGTCGTCGGCGGCTTTGTCCGCGACCTGTTGCTGGGGGAGCCGACGCTGGACATGGACCTGGTGGTGGAAGGGGATGCCATTCGGCTGGCCCGGCGGCTGGCCCAGCAGATCGGGGCCCGCACCCGCAGCCATCGCCGCTTCGGCACGGCCAAAGTCATTCTGGAGGGCCGCGAAGCCGAGTTCGGGGTCCCGGCCCTGGATTTTGCGACCGCCCGGTTAGAGTTCTACCCCTCCTCAGCCGCCCTGCCGGAGGTGGAGAGCAGTTCCATCAAGGCCGACCTCCACCGCCGCGATTTTACCATCAACACCCTGGCTATCCGCCTGGATTCGGGGCACTATGGCCGGCTGCTCGACTTTTACGGCGGCGAGCGGGACCTGAAGGAGGGGCTGATCCGGGTGTTGCACAGCCTGAGCTTCATCGAGGACCCGACGCGGATCATGCGTGCGGCCCGCTTTGAGCAACGCCTGGGCTTTGTCATCGAACCGCGCACGGCGGAGTTGATTGACAACGCCCTGCCCATGCTCTCCCGCGTCACCGGCGAGCGGATCCGCCACGAACTCTACCTCATCCTGCGCGAACAGGAGCCGGAACGGGTGCTCTGCCGGCTGGACGCGCTGGGGGTGCTGGCCCGCCTCCACCCCCGCCTGGCCTGCCCCGAGAACATCTGGGAGCTGTTCGACCGCTTGCGCCGGACACTGGCTGCCGGTGAGTGGGAGGTGCCGACCGAGGAGGGTGGCCGCCCCCTGCCCGGCTACTACCTGGCCTTGCTCACCTACCCCTTTTCCCCCTCCGATCTGGAGGCGCTGACCGGCCGGCTCAGGATCTTTCGCAACGACCTGATGTTGCTCCGCCAGGTGCATGACCTGCGGGCCATGGAGGCCGACCTGGACAGGCCAGACCTGGCCAACCATGAGATCGATCACCTGTTGCGCCACACCAGCTCTCCGGCCCTGTTGATCGGCTGGCTGGCGACCCCCTCGGCCCGGGCGCGCGACCGGCTGTGGCGCTACGAGCATGAACTGCGCCGCGTGCAGCCGGTGGTGGATGGCGAGTACCTCAAGGCGCTGGGCCTGAAGCCGTCGCCTCTGTTCCGCAGGCTGCTCAATGCTGTGCGCGACGCCAGGCTGGATGGTCAGGTCCACACCGAAGAGGAGGAGAAGGCGCTCATCGCCCGCCTGTTGGAACCATGAACCATCCACCTCCAGGCCCACGCCGCATCGCCGTCATCGGCACCAGCGGATCGGGCAAGACGACGCTGGCCCATCGCCTGGCCGAACGGTTGGGTATCCCCCACGTCGAACTCGATGCGCTGCACTGGGGCCCCAACTGGACGCCGGTCGCGTTGGACCTGTTCCGGGAGCGGGTGGCGCAGGCGCTCAGCGGCGAAGCCTGGATCGTGGATGGCAACTATAGCCGCGTGCGCGACATCGTCTGGGTCCGGGCCGATACGGTGGTCTGGCTGGACTATTCCCTGCCGGTGGTGCTGGGCCGGGTGATATGGCGCACGGTCAGGCGGGCGGTGAAGGGGGAAGAGTTGTGGCATGGCAATCGGGAACGGCTGCGGACTGCCTTTTTTAGCCGCGATTCGATCATCCTGTGGTCGCTCCGCACCTACCGACGCCGAAGACGGGAGTATCCATCGTGGTTCAGCAGGCCGGAATATGCTCATCTGCATGTCGTTCGCCTGCGCTCCCCCCATGCCGCCCACAAATGGTTCAATGCCCAGGGGGGCAGGGACGACCATTGACGTCAAGTTAAGGCGCGGGCGATTGGAAATCGCACCGGTAGGGGCAGAGCGCCGCTCTGCCCCTGACCCTGAAGTTTGGCCTTTTTCAGAACGGGGCGGGAAAATCTCCAAAACCCGCCTCCGGCGAGGCCAAAAGAACAAAAAGAAAATTTTTCATTGCGAAGCCTTCGCAATGAAAAATTAATCTTCTTTTTGAAGCCGCGGAAGCCGTCAGGGGCCCATGCAGGGGGCCGCGGGCAAAAAGCCAAAGTTGAGAGAGGCGTCCACGCCGGTGGACGCCTGGCCGCAGGCCCCTGAAGTGCGACTTGAGTCGCTTCACTTGATGCGTATGGGCAGGGACGACGCCGGTTAGCCGGTCAGGAATGAGCATGAGCAAAGTTCAGACCCATGCCGTTCGGGCCCTGGATGAAATGGGCATCCCGTACCAGGTGGTGATGCACGCCCACAAGGCCCGGAATGTGGAGGAGGCCGCCGCCGAGCGGGGTGTTCCGGCCCGCCAGGTGGTCAAGACACTTCTGGTCCGTCGCCCCGACCGGAAACATCTGCTCGCCCTGGTGCGGGGGGATCAGCGCCTCAGCCTCAAGAAGCTGGCCCGCCTGGTCGGCGTCAAGGCGTTGGAGATGGCCCCGGAGGCCGATGTGCCGCGCGTCACCGGCTATCAGATCGGCGCCGTGTCCCCTTTTGGCCTGCGCCGCAGCGACCTGCCCATCTACATAGACCAGCACATCCTGGAAGAAGCGCAGGTGAGCATCAGCGCCGGACGGCACGATGCCGGCCTGGAACTGACGAGCGAGGATCTGATCCGCGCGCTGGGCGGTCAGGTGGCCGACATCACCGAGTAGGCCCATCAGCTCCATGACCGAGATGCCTTTCAACCGCGCCCGCTACCGGCGCATTGTCCGCTATTTCGCCGGCGTCGTTGCCCATTTCGTCTGGTGGGAGCTCCTGGTGCGACGCATCCTGGGGCGCCGGTTCGTAGAACGCTCCTTTGAGCGGCGGTGGCAGGGGATCGCCCGGCGCTTCCGGGGGATGGCGGTGGAGTTGGGGGGGGTGCTCATCAAGCTGGGCCAGTTCCTCAGCGTGCGGGTGGACCTGTTGCCCCATGTGGTCACCGCCGAGCTGGCCGGGTTGCAGGATGAGGTCCCCGCCGAGGCCCTGGCCGACATCCAGGCTGTCATCGTCGCCGAGTATGGCCGGCCGGTCGAGGAGGTGTTCGACTGGTTTGCCCCTGAAGCAGAGGCGGCGGCCTCGCTGGCCCAGGTGCATCGCGCCCGGCTGCCCAACGGCGATGAGGTTGTGGTCAAGGTGCAACGCCCCGGCATCGAAACCCTGGTCGAGACCGACCTGCAGGCCATCCACACCGTCACCCGCTGGTTACAACACTACCGACCCATCCGCCGCCGCGTGGACCTGGAGCGTCTGTATGAGGAGTTCAGCCGCACCACCCGCGCCGAACTCGATTTTATCGCCGAAGCGGGCAGCGCCGAACAGTTCGCCCGCCACTTTGCCGCCGATCCCGGCCTCCGCATCCCGCGCGTCTACGCCCAGACCTCGACCCGCCGGGTGCTGATCATGGAGGATGTGGCAGACCTCAAGATCACCGATTTCGCAGCCATCGAGGCAGCAGGTGTGGACCGCAGGGCGGTCGCCCGTCGCCTGTTCGACACCTATCTGCAACAGATCTTTGTCCACAACTTTGTCCATGCCGACCCCCATCCCGGCAACCTGTTCGTTCAACCTCTGCCGCCAACGCCGGGTCAACCGAGGCCATTCCGGCTCGTGTTTGTAGATTTCGGCATGGTCGCCACGATTCCAGAACGGGTGCGCAGCCATTTGCGCGACTTTTTGGTCGGTTTTGCCACGCGGGATGCAGGCCGGATTGTGCGCGCCTATCAGGGAGCGGGGGTGCTCCTGCCCGGCGCCGACCTGGCCCGCCTGGAGCAGATAGAGACAGAATTGTTGGAACGCTACGCGGGCCTGACGCTGCGCCAGGTGGAACAGCGGGCCATGAGCGAGTGGCACAGCCTGGCCCGTGAGTACCGGGACATCCTGTACGAAATGCCGTTCCAACTGCCCACCGACCTGCTCTTTGTGGGCCGGGCTATGGCGATCCTCTTTGGCATGGCCACGGCGTTGGACCCCGACTTTGATCCGTGGGCTGCCATAGAGCCTTTTGCCAGACAGATGGCCGTCGAGCAGGTGCGGCGCGACTGGCGGGGTTGGCTGGAGGAGGTAGAGAAGGTCGTCCGGCTGCTGTTCTCACTGCCGGCCCAGGCCGACCGTTTCTTAAGCCAGGCCCACCAGGGCCGGCTCACAGTCCAGACCGTCTGGTCCCCTGAGGCAACCCGGACGTTGCACCGCGTGGAGCAGGCTGTCAACCGGCTGGCCGGGGCGGTGACCTTTGCCGCCCTGTTGCTGGCGGCAGTGACAGTCTATGTCACCCAGGGGGCAGGGCTGGTCAGCTACACCCTGTTTGCTCTGGCGGCAGCGGTGTTGCTGGTAACCCTCTTCCACCACTGATCGCGCGACCGGAAGCGGGCGACTCTGCTTACAGCAGCAGCATTGCATCCCCGAATGAGAAAAAGCGATACCGCAGCCGGATCGCTTCCTCATAGGCGCGAAAGATCAGCTCCCGCCCGGCAAAGGCTGAAACCAACATCAGCAACGTGCTGCGCGGCAGGTGAAAGTTGGTGATCATCCCCTCCACGACGCGGAAACGGTAGCCGGGGTAGATGAACAGATCGGTGGGCCCGGCGCAGGCCGAGACCGTGCGCCAGGCACAGCTCTCCCCGGCCGGTTCCCGACCGCCTGCCGCCGACTCCAACGCCCGGACGACCGTCGTCCCTACGGCCATGATCCGCCGCCCCTCCAGCCTGGCCCGGTTGATCTGCTCTGCCACCGGAGCTGTCAGCTCATACCATTCCGTGTGAATCTGGTGCTCTTCAATCCGCTCCTCCTTGACCGGGCGGAAGGTGTCCAGGCCGATGTGCAGCGTGACAAAGGCCATCTCCACCCCCTGACGCCGCAGCCTCATCAGCAGCTCCGGGGTAAAGTGCAAGCCGGCAGTGGGCGCCGCCACCGACCCCCCGATGCGGCCATAGACCGTCTGGTAACGCTCCGGGTCGGCCAGTGGCTGGTGGATGTAGGGTGGCAGCGGCACAACACCCAGCTCGTCCAATAGCGGTTGGATCGGTTGCTCGAAACAGACCAGGCGGCCGCCGGCATCGGTCTCGGCTACAATCTCGGCGGTGACAGGGGGTAGGGATGGCTGCCTCCTGCCTGCCTCTTGCAGTTGGATGCGCACTCCCGGCCGCAGGCCCTTGCCCCGCACCAGCGCCTCCCAGGTGCGTTCGTCGTGCTGTTTGAGGAGGAGCAGCTCCACCCGGCCGCCGGTCTCGACCTTGCGACCCCAGAGCCGTGCCGGCAAGACACGGGTCTGGTTGAGGACCAGGAGGTCGCCGGGGCGCAAATAGTCGCCCACGTCGCGGAAGATGCGATGCTCGATCTGGCCGGTGGCGCGGTGGACAACCATCAGCCGCGAGGCATCACGCGGCTCGACCGGCGTCTGGGCGATCAGGTCGGTGGGGAGATCATAGTCGAAATCGCTGGTCTTCATCAGCGGTTCAGCAGGCGGACGATGAGATTCAACACAACGGTCAGCACCAGGCTGAGCAACAGCATCGTCGCCAGCGGCAGGTAGCAGGACAGCCCTTTGCCCTCGATGTGCAGGTCGCCCGGCAGCCTGCCCAGGGGCAACCCGGCCCGGCCCAGCAGCCACAGCAGCCCACCGATGAGGACCAGCACCGCTCCCAGGGTGACAATCCCTTTGCCAAACGACGACAGGTCCATGCCCTCACTCCAGCCGATGAGTTTGAATTACGCCATGTGTCAGTCCGGTGGCTGGCTATCCGTCCTGGTAACTGCCTGCCCTCCCGCAGGTTTGGGCGCCATCTCCGATCAAAGTGCGCCGCAATGAGCTGCTCGCCCTGTTGCCCGCCACTTCCTAACCTGCGGGAGGGTAATATTGTCGAGTTACCCGCCTTGCGCGTTTTCGGAGTTGGTCCGGGAATCAAGTGCAGAGAAATTGACCAGTTCGATGTCGGGCCGCTCCAGCCGTTCCCGCACGCGCGGATCGAGCAAAGCCCTCAGGTCTTCCTCCCGCCAGCCACCGTCGTAGCCGGGGTGGACCAGCAATTCGCTTGCCCAGCCGTCGCGCAGGGCGTCCAGCACTGTCAACAGGTATTCGGGCGTGCGATGGCCGGGCATGGAAAAGTGCTGGATGAAGGTGTTGGGGCGACGGATGCCAGATCGGTCCACCTGGCGGCGGTAACGCGCCCCCTGGAAACGGACCAGCCAGGGAGGCAAGCCGTTGTGACGGGCCAGCACCTCTGCCTGCTCCTCCAGGTCATCGCCAAAGGGGGCGCGGATAGGCAGGCGATACTCCCTGGCCAGCTCCAGTGTCACCCTGAACCGGTCAGGGCGCACGTAGGAAATGGCGCAGTGGTTGTCCAGATGATCGGGCGGGCGACCCACATCGTGGAGAAAACGCTCGATCTGGGCGCGGAACTCGGCGCGAAGTTGGGCTGTCGTGCCCGGCCGCAGACTGTGCAGGATCTGCCGATCATTCAGGAAACGGCCATCTGGCCCGACCAGAGTCGGCACCTGCTCGCTGGGCAGGACGGGATAGCCTTCATTCATCACCAGGTGGACGCCGGCTCCCAGGTCTGGATGCTGGCGCAGGTAAGCAGCCGCCTGGGGCCAGGCCGGCATGTTGGTCATACAGGATGTGCTGGTGATGAGTCCTGCCTGGTGCAGCTCGATGATCGCCCGCACCACCTCAGGGCTGTGGCCCATGTCGTCCGCGTTGATGATCAACCGTTTCATCTCCCTGCTCCCTGCTCCCTGCTCCCTGCCC
>DAOTYI010000162.1:0-22577 GCA_034434895.1 Anaerolineae bacterium | reverse complement strand
GGGTAGGGGTGAGGTCGAATCGAACATTGTTGATCTAAGGAGGTGAGAAGAACGTTATGGAGCTATCGCGCAGAGACTTTCTAAAACTGTCCGGGGCGTCCGTCGGTGGGATCTTTCTCCCGGCCGGTTTTGCTGCCAGGGCGGCAGCCTCCACGGCCCTGTTCCCGCTGCACAAGCCGATCGGCGAAGCAGCGACGATCTGCCCCTATTGTTCCTGTGGCTGTGGCTTGCTGATCGCCACCGGCCCCGACGGGCACATCATCAACTCGGAGGGCGACCCCGACAACCCGACCAACCGGGGCGCTCTGGACCCCAAATCAATCTCGGTGCGCTCCATGTCCCAAAGCCCGCGCCGGCTGCGCAAGCCCCTCTACCGGGCGCCGGGCAGCGACAAGTTCCAGGAGGTCGAGTGGGACTGGGCCATCACCGAGGTGGCCAGGCGGATCAAAAAGGTCCGCGACGAGACTTTTGAGCGGACGAACGACAAGGGGGTGACGGTCAACCGCACCCAGGCCATCGCCTTTCTGGGCGGGGCGGCCAACAACAGCGAGGAGTGCTACCTGGCAGCCAAGCTGAGCCGCGCTCTGGGCATCGTCTACCTGGAACACCAGGCCCGGATATGACACTCCTCCACGGTGGCCGGTCTCGGCCCCACGTATGGCCGCGGTGCCATGACCAATCACTGGGTGGACCTCAAAAACGCCGACGTGATCATGATTAACGGGTCCAACGCGGCGGAGAACCACCCGGCTTCGATGACCTGGATCCACAAAGCCCGTGAAGAGCGCAAAGCGCAACTGATCGTCGTGGACCCCCGCTTTACCCGCAGCGCCGCCAAGGCGGACCTGTATGTCCCGATCCGCAGCGGCACCGACATCGCCTTCTACGGCGGTCTGATCAAGTATATCATAGACAACGAACTGTACCACAAAGAATATGTGGCGGTCTATACCAACGCCGCCAACCTGATCCACCCCGATTACAAAGGCCCTGAGGATCTGGAGGGGCTGTTCTCCGGCTTTGCCGAGGGCAAGTACGCCGATCGCAGCACCTGGAGCTATCAGACCGACGCCGATGGCAAGGCGCTGCGCGACGAGACGCTCCAGGACCCGCAATGCGTCTTCCAGATCATGAAGCGGCACTATGCCCGCTACGACCTGGACACGGTGTCGGCCATCACCGGCTGCCCCAAGGACAAGCTGGAAGCGGCCTACAAGTTGTATGCCAGCACCGGCGCGCCGGACCGGGTGGGCACCATTCTGTACGCCATGGGCCAGACGCAGCACACCGTCGGCTCGCAGAATGTGCGGGCGATGGGCATCATCCAACTGCTGCTGGGCAACATCGGCCGGCCTGGTGGCGGCGTCAACGCCCTGCGCGGCGAGAGCAACGTGCAAGGCTCCACCGATCAGGGCGTGCTGGCCCACCTGCTGCCCGGTTATCTGGCCGTCCCGACCTCGGCTGACACGGACCTGACCAAATATATCGAGAACAAGACCAAGCCGGGTGGCCCCTGGTCGGGCGGTTACTGGAGCAACGGCCCCAAGTTCATCACCAGCCTGCTCAAAGCCTGGTGGGGCGAACACGCCACAGCCGACAACGGCTTTGCCTACGACTATCTGCCCAAGGTCGAGAGTGCGGCCAATCACTACTGGATCGCCCTCTTTGAGGCGATGTACGCCGGCAAGATCAAGGGCTGCTGGATCATGGGCCAGAACCCGGCCGTCGGCGGCCCCAACGCCCGCCTGGAACGCAAGGCGTTGGAGAAGCTGGACTGGCTGGTGGTCCAGGATCTGTTCCAGACCGAGACGGTAGCCTTCTGGCGGGCGCCCGGCGTCAACCCCGCCGAGGTCAAGACCGAGGTGTTTGTCCTGCCGGCGGCCGACGCCATGGAAAAGGAGGGCAGTGTTGTCACCAGCGGGCGGCTGATCCAGTGGCGGACCAAAGTGGCCGAAGCACCCGGCGAGGCGCTGCCCGACCATGACATCCTGGACCGGGTCTGCCGCAAACTGAAAGAGCTGTACCAGGCTGATCCAGGCCCCTTCCCGGAGCCGATCCTGCATCTGAACTGGGACTATAGCGGCGGCCCGACCCATCCGGTCGTCGGCGAGCTGATAGACATCACCAAAGTCGCCCGCGAGATGAACGGCTATGCCGTGGAAGACCTGGTGGACGACAAGGGGACCGTGCTGGCCAAGAAGGGCGACCTGTTCAGCACCTTTGCCCGGCTGACCGCCGATGGCAAGACGGCCTGCGGTTGCTGGATCTATGCCGGCTACTATGCGCCCCTGCCCGATGGCGAGGGCAATACCCTGCCGGCCGCCAAACGGCGCGGCCAGAAGGACCCCGGCGGCCTGGGACTGTTCCCCTACTGGGGCTTTGCCTGGCCGGCCAACCGGCGCATCATCTACAACCGCTGCTCGGCCGATCCCAGCGGCAAGCCGTGGCCCGGCGGCCGGGAGTTGATCTGGTGGGACCCCAACGCCGATTCGGGCACCAAGGATGCCGAGGGCAAGCCGATCCTGGGCAAATGGGTGGGCTACGATGTGCCCGACTTTGTGCCGACCAAAGCGCCCGACGCCCCTGGCGGCAAAGATCCGTTTATCATGCGCATTGACGGCAAGGGCGGGTTGTTTGCAGCCATGAATGAAGGGCCGCTGCCGACCCACTATGAACCGGTGGAATCGCCGGTGGGCAACCTCCTCTACCCCAAACAGCCGATCAACCCGGTGGTCAAGGTGTGGAAGACCGACGAAGGCCAGGATGTGGGTGACAACTGGGGCACCCCGGACAAGTTCCCCATCGTCGCCACCACCTACCGCGTGGTGGAGCACTGGCAGGCAGGCGGCATGTCCCGCTGGCTGGAATGGCTGGCCGAAGCGCAGCCGGACATGTTCATCGAGATGAGCGAGGAACTGGCCCAGGAGAAGGGGATCAAGAACGGCGACCTGGTGAAGGTGAGTTCGGCGCGCGGCAGCATCAAGGCGGTGGCCATCGTCACCAAACGCTTCAAGCCGTTCCGTGTAAACGGCAAGACGGTCCACCAGGTGGGCATGCCCTGGCACTTTGGCTGGGGCGGCGGCCAGGGTGAGGAATATGAGGCTCTGGCCAAAGGCGATGCGGCCAACGACCTGACGCCGCACGTGGGCGACGCCAACACCATGATCCCGGAATATAAGGCGTTCCTGGTCAATGTGGAGAAAGCATAGGGGGTGCAAGATGGCTGAACGACTGGCAATGTATATTGACACGTCCAAGTGCATGGCCTGCCGGGGCTGCCAGGTGGCCTGCAAGCAGTGGAACGACCGGCGGGGATATGTCCCCGGCGTGCGGGAGACGCGCAATGTGGGCACCTACGAGAACCCCTTAAAGCTGGACCCCCAGACCTGGACGCGCATCAAGTTCCGGGAGTATGACGACGGGCAGCGGTTCCAATGGCTGTTCCTCAAAGAGGGTTGTATGCACTGCACCAACGCCGTCTGTGTGGATGTCTGCCCTACCGGCGCGCTCAAGTATGGTCCCTATGGCATCATCACCTTCGAGCGGGAGCTGTGCAACGGTTGCGGCTACTGTTCCCAATTCTGTCCCTTCCACGTGCCACAACTGGAGGTGATCAACAGGCTGACCGGCGAGGCCAAAAGCTCCAAGTGCGTCTTTTGCCAGGACCGGACGACCAACGGCCTGAAACCGGCCTGCGTCAAGACCTGCCCGGCCAGGGCGTTGGATTGGGGTGACCGCGAGGCGATGATCGCTAAAGCCGAAGCCCGTGTCCAGGAACTCAAGGCCGAACGGGGCTTCCCCAAAGCCAATGTCTATGGCAAAACCCAACTGGGCGGCCTGGGGCGGATCTATGTCCTGACCGCGCCACCTGAAGCCTATGACCTGCCGGCCGACCCCAAGTATCCGGCCATGTCCACCTTGTGGCAAAAGATCTTGCAGCCGCTGGGAGGCATCGCCTTTGGTGCCACCATCCTGGGGACCATCACCGCCTTTTTCATCGCCCGGCGTAATGTTCACATGGAGGAGGTAGAATGAGCGTCCGGTTAAAAGGTACAGATGCGGCCATTCAGATCCGCTGGATCCCCAAATATACCACCCTGGAACGGTTCCTGCACTGGGTGCATACCGCCTCGTTCATCCCGCTGGCGCTGACCGGCTTTGTGCTCTTTGCACCGTTCCTGGCGCCGCTGGCCCAGGGCGAAGCCGGCACCCTGATCCGCCTGATCCACCGCATCGCCGCCATCTTTTTCGGCGGGGTGCCGATCATCTATGCCCTGGCGCAGCCCCGGCGGATGCTGATGAACCTGAAAGAGTTCCTGAGCTTCAGCAAGTATGACCTGCTGTGGCTGAAAGGGGCCATCCCCTACTACATCTTTGGCCGCCATAGCGACATGCCGCCTCAACCCCGGTTCAACACCGGCGAGCGGGCAACAGCCGTGGTCATGGTGCTGGGCACGATCACCTTTGGCATCACCGGCCTGGCCATGTGGTTCCTGAAAGGGATCATGCCTCCCTTCCTGTTCCAGTTGGCGGTCTTTTTCCACGACCTGATGTTCATCATCACCTTCGTCATGTTCATGGTCCACTTTTACCTGGCCGTGATCCACCCCATGATGTGGCAAAGCCTGGTGAGTATGCGCTATGGGGTCGTCTCTGAATCCTATGCCCGTGCCCACCATGCCATGTGGTACTATGGCGAAAAGCGGGCCAAACAGATGTGGGAGGAACTCAAGGCCAAAGGCGGGCACTAAATGATCTGTAGGGCAACTGCGAGCAGTTGTCCTACTGGAGGATTTGTCCAGAGTGGCACAGGCTCAAGCCTGTGCCACTCTGTTGAGGGTGAGGCAACATGACAATGGATGATCACGACCGCAAGACGCTCCAGGCCCTCCAGATGGCCCGGATGGAGCATCAAGAGCTGGCGGAGCTGTTGGATTTCTATTACGAGTTGTACGAACTGCTATTCCAGGCCAAAGCGGAGCTGCCTGCGCCCCAGGTGAGGGATGAATTGGCCAGGCGCTGGCGATTGGAGATGGGCATCCCCCAGTTGACCTTTGACCAGTTAGCGCCAGAACCTGCATCCTTTGCCCGGCTTGTGATGGCTGTGGCCGATCTGCTTCTGCGCCATAACCCCACCTGGCAGGTGGACCGGCAGGGCTGGACGCCGGACACGCTGCTGGCTGTGGCGCAGGAGCTGTTCGAGACGTGGGAGACGTTGACCGCCCCCAAGGCCGGGCAGGAAGCCCAGGGGATGGCGGCCCAACCTCTGTTCCTGGCCGTCGGATTGGCCCTGGCTCCCTATCTGCAGCGGGCAGCCGAGGAGATCCTGCCCCAGCTTGACCTTTCGCTGTGGGTGCAGGGTTACTGCCCGGTTTGCGGAGGCCGGCCTAACTTTGCCTTCTTTGATCAGGAGCGCGGCGCCCGCCATCTGCTCTGCTCCCGCTGTGTGGCGATGTGGGGCTATTCGCGCAGTGGTTGCCCGTTCTGCCAGTCGAAAGAGAAACAGACCTACTATCAGAGCGAGGATCGTGTTTATCGCCTCTATCTCTGTCCGGCCTGTGGGCAGTATCTGAAAACGATGGACCTGCGCGAGGTGCAACGCCCGGTCTATCCCCTGGTCGAACGGCTGATGACCGTGGGCATGGACCTGGCGGTCTATCGGCGTGGCATCTGCTCCCAGGTCGGTTGACAGCCTTCTCCTTCTATGCTATAATGTTTTTTGTCTAACATAGATTGCCAAAGGAGGAAAAGAAGAATGGCTAAGGTCCTCGTTGTTGACGACGATCCCGATTTTGTGAAGGTGACTTCCAAAGTCCTGCAGAAGGCCGGGCACGAGGTGGTGGCAGCAGCCAACGGGGCCAAAGCGTTGCAGACGATGCGCAAAGACCCCCCCGATCTGGTATTGTTGGACATTATGATGTCCTATATTCTTGATGGATTGGATGTCAGCCGTGAGATGGCCGAGGATCCCAGGCTGAAGGATATTCCGGTGATTATGGTTACTTCTCTGACCGGGGTGAAGGGAAGTGGGATGTTCCCTACCGATGAGTATATCCCGGTGGATCAGTGGCTGTCCAAGCCGGTTGATCCCGACACGTTGTTGGCGCGGGTGAACGAAGCATTGGCCAGGTAGCGTGGGCTGGCCTGGCTGCCCGACATGGAGGGGGCGATGACCAGGGTCCGGATCGGCGGAATCATGCAGAATGCCAGGCTGGCGCTGCTGAATGTGACGGCTGTGCCCGACCGGCCAGGGATCGCGGCTGCCCTGCTGAGCGGACTGGGGGATCAAGGTATCAACGTCCAGTTCATCGTCCAGTGCATTGACCAGAATCAACGCGATCAGGTTGCCCTGTGTGTCGATCGGGAAGACCTGCCTGCGGCCCGGGAGATCGTTGAGCGTATTGCGCCGGAACTGGAAGCAGGCAAGGTGATCGCCCATCCTGAGGTGGCCATCGTCTCGATCTTTGGCCCCGATTTCCGCGAGCGGCCAGGTATTGCCGGTACCATGTTCAAGGCTCTTGCCGATCGGCAGATCAATATTCTGGCCATCAGCACCTCAATTTCGACAGTCTCGGCGGTGATTGAGGCGCGATATCTTGAGGCGGCGCTGGCGGCATTGCGCAATACGTTCGATCTGCCTTAGATCTGGCCTGAAACCACAAAGGACACAAAGGACACGAAGACATTCTTCGTGTCCTTTGGTGTCCCTTTGGGCTGAGAAGCCTTTGTGGTTGGTCTTCTGGCTTCGACATGAGGCTTGGGTGTGGCCCGGTCGAGTCAGAGTGGCAATCTGGCTTCTGGTCGGTCGGTGATCCGGCCTGGAGTCAAAACGCGGCACGAGTCTCAGTGCCGCGTTTTTTGTGTTCTGGGGTCTGGCGGATCGGGTTATGTTTGCGGATTTTGCGCAGCGCCAGGGGGTGCGAGGGGCAGGCTGAAGGTGAAGCAGCTCCCCTGTTCCGGTTGAGAGCGGACGGTGATCTCACCCTGGTACCGTTCAACGATCTGTTTGACGAGGGCCAGGCCCAGGCCCGTGCCGGTGGTTCCGCTGGCTTTGGCCTGGTCGGTGCGGAAAAACTCTTTGAACAGGTAGGGCAGGTCCTGCCCGGCGATGCCCATGCCGGTGTCTTCGACCGCGCCGATAAGCCGGTCGCCGGTGGCTTGTAGACGAACGGTGATGCTTCCTCCTGGTGGGGTGTATTTGATGGCGTTGCTGAGCAGGTTCAGCCAGATCAGCCGCAGGTGATCGGCTTGGGCGATGACCAGCGGGCGGTCCACGATTTCAACCTGAAGGTGTTGATCCCGGGCGCTGATCTGATCGCGCAGCATATCGCACACCTCGGTCAGCAGATCGGCCGGCGACTGGGGGCCAGCAGTGGGGTCGGGCTGGCCTCTGGTCAGTTTCAGGCGGGCCAGCTCGGTCAGGTCGCCGATCAGGTCGAGCATCTGCTGGAGCCGGCTCTGGACACGGCCCAGGGTCTCGCCGATTTCCTCGTCGGGGATATAGCCCTCCAGGATAAGATTTACATAACTCTGCACGGCTGCCAGGGGGGAGCGCAGTTCGTGGGCGACGCCGAGCATAAATTGCCCCCTGGTCTTTTCCAGTTCGTCTAACTGCTCTTTGGCCCGTGCCAGTTCCTGGGCCTGAATCTCGATGGCTTTTAGCCGCCGTCGCTCCAACCCCTGGTTGACGGTGACGATCAGTTCCTCAGCGGTGAACGGCTTGGACAGAAAGTCGAACGCCCCCCGCCGGATGGCCTCGATAGCCAGCTCAATGGAGGCAAAGCCGGTGATGATGATGCACACCGTCAGAGGGTCCCGGTCGAGGAGTGGGCCGATCAGGTCCAGGCCGCTGCCGTCGGGCAGCATCACATCCACCAACGCCAGGTCATAAGATCGGCTCTGGATCTGCTGTCGGGCAGCGGCCAGGCTGGGCGACGTGTCCACGCGATAGCCCAGGGGGGTCAGGGCGCGGCGGCAGCCTTCCCGCATACCCACCTCGTCGTCCACGACCAGGATCAGGCCCCCGGTCTGCTGCCCATTGTTTGCGATCATGGCTCCCCTGCCCGGCGGAGACGAAACGGGCCTTGCCCCTACCGGATAAACTCCTGTTCCGGCCTGGGCATCTGCGCCGGAAGTTTTTCCCGCAGAGTGACGGTGAAGGTGGTCCCCTTGCCTACCTCACTCTGCACACTGATCTGTCCCTGGTGCATCTTGACGATGCCGTAGATGATGGCCAGCCCCAGGCCGGTCCCTTTGCCGATCGGCTTGGTGGTGAAGAAGGGGGTGAAGAGCTTTTTCATGTTCTCTTCCGAGATGCCCACACCAGTGTCCTGCACTTCGGCGGTGACAAAGCCAGGCGCGGGTCCTGGGCGCGTGCGCAGGGTTAACTGTCCGCCGTTCGGCATGGCTTCGGCCGCATTGTTCATCAGGTTGAGAAAGACCTGGCGGAGCTGGAAGGGATCGGCCTGGATGATGGGCAGGTCAGGGTCCAGGTCCTTGACCAGCCTGACCCTTTGGAACAGTTCCTGCCGCCCTGTTTCCTCAACCAGGTCTGTCAGCAGGGCGTTGAGGTCGGTCTCCTGGGCCAATACCTCATTCTGCCGGGAAAAGTTCAGCAGGTCGGTGACGATGGTTTTGCAGCGTGTGGCCTCGCGGATGATCATCTCCAGGTCTTCCCGCTGCTGCCGGTTGTCTTCGGGAGTCTCTTTGCGCAGGATGTCGGCGTAGAGCAGCACCGAGCCCAACGGGTTGTTGATTTCGTGGGCCACACCGGCAGCCAGTTGGCCAACAGAAGCCAGCTTCTCCTTCTGGACCAGTTGATCGCGGGTGTCTTTGAGCGTCTCGACCATCTTGTTGAACGACTCGGCCAGCAACCCGATCTCCCCATGTCCGTAGACCGGCACCCGCACCGACCAGTCCCCCTGGGCCACCTTTTGCGTGGCTCTGGCCACCTGGGTCAGGGGGCGGGAGATAGACCAGGCCAGAGGAGTGGCGATCAGCACAGCCAGGATGAGGCTGGCCCCGGCAATCAGGAATACCTGACGGCGAAAAGAGTCCAACAGGCGCTGGAACGAGGCCTGCCTGGTGCCGACGTACAGGATGCCAACCACCTGCCCCTGGTGGTCGAAAAGGGGTTGATAGCGGGTGATGTACCACTGGTTGACCACATAGGCCAGGCCGGTGAACTCCCTCTTGCCGATCAGGACCACGTCGTACACATCCTGGGCCAGCCGCGTGCCGATGGCGCGGTTGCCCGCCTCGTCGAGCACATTGGTCGAGACCCGCTGGTCACCCAGAAAGATCGTGACAGTATCCACCCCGGCCACCTCTTTGATGCGGTCCACCAGGGTAAAGTCGTTGTTGAACAGATGGCCGGTCAGCACGGAACCGATCACTTCCCCCCCGCTGGTGATGATCGGGGCGACGCTGACCAAAGCCAGTCCAGCCGTGCCCTCGCGGGGATCAAACGGTTCGGGAGATGCTTTTTCTGTGTATTTCAGCGGAATTTCTGCCTGTCTGTCCAGGCCGACCCAGCTCAGGATGTCGGCCGGGATCACCTCGGTTGCTGCCTGAGGGCGGTGGGTGGTGAGCACCGTGTTGACAATGGGCAGGGAGGACCAGTCCCTGTTCGGTGCAGCGCGCCCAAACTGGCCTTTGGAGATCACTCCACCGGTGATGCTGATGCCCCTGGCATCGGTGATGACGATGAAGCGCTGGGTGCCGGCAGGCAGGTTGGAAATCTCGTTGTCAATGGCCTCTTCCAGCGTCTGGAGAGCCAGGTGGTTTCCCTGGCGGATGGCGGTCAGGCTCTGTCGGACGTCACGCGCCCAGGCCAGGCGCCCGGCGGTGGCAGAAATATCGTTGAGTTTCAGTTCATAAAAGGCGGTGGCCAGTTCCATATCCCGGCCCACCCGCTCATCTTCGGCGCTCTGCAGGTAGCTGTTGATCGCATTATAGATGATGGACGTGCTGACGACAATGGTGATGGCCGTGGTCAGCACAAAGCCGATGACCAGGATGTAGCGCAGCCGCCAACCGACCAGTCGTGCCAGAAGCTTTTGCATGGTTCTGCCTCCCCTGGATCAGGTGCCAGGTGTCCTGATTATACATGAAACCGGCCAGGTGTCAACTGCTTTTATCGCAGGGGGTCAGAGTTTTCGGAACAGGGATGCGAACTGGGGGGAGCGGAGCAGGTGGAATTCGCTGCCCAGGTGTTCCAGGGAAAGTGGGGCCACCAGCCGTTGCAACCGCCTGGGCGTGAGTTGATGACAATGCACCCGTTGGGCCGCAAACGGCATGTGATACAAGATGATCGCCGTGGGCAGGGCGTATAGCCCCCGGATCGGCTCGGCAGGGTAGATGAAGAGCAGTTTACCGTCCGGGTGGACCACACGGGCCATCTCTGCCAGCGCCTGTTCGATGGCGGGGATGTGCTCGAGGGTGTGGATCGAGCACAACAGGTCAAAGCTCCCGTCAGGAAAATCGAGCGTCTCAGCCGGCATGACCCGCAGGTTCCGGGCGACGCCGGCAGTGATGGCGTAGGGGTTGGCATCTACCCCAATCGCCTCGACCCCCTGCTCCTGGAGCCGTCGCGTCAGGTGGCCGCGGCCGCACCCGACCTCCAGCAGTCGGTCGCCGGGGACGGGGGCCAGCAGCCGGTTGACGGTGCGCAAATGGCTCGAATCCCAGCGGTTGAGCAGGGCATATCGCTGTGAGATGTAGCTCATGTCCGTCCCCTATCTACCTCCGCCCAAACTCCCGTTCCAGCCGTTCCACCGAAAAGTGGATGACCGTCGGTCGGCCGTGGGGGCAGGTGCGGGGCGATTCGCACTCCTCCAGTTGGCGGACCAGGCGCTGCATCTCCTCGTGAGAGAGGGTCTGTCCGGCTTTGACCGCAGCCCGTTTGCACACGGCGGCGATGAGCCGTTCCTCTGCCTGAACGGCCAGCGGATCGTCACCCAGGCGCAGCATCTCCAGGATGTCTACCACGGCAGCCTGGATGTCGGGCACGGTCAGGAGTGAAGGTACTGCCCGCACCAGGTAGCTTGTGCCGCCGAACGGCTCCACGTCAAAGCCGATCTGGTTGAGCTGGTCTAACTGCCCGGCCAGCACGCCGGCCAGGATCGGGTCCAGGTCCAGCAGCAGCGGCTCCAGGAGCGACTGCGAGGTGACCCCTTGCCGCTTGTGCTCGGCCATCATCTGCTCATAGAGCACCCGCTCGTGGGCGGCATGTTGGTCTATCAGGTACAGGCCCTGTGGCCCCTCGGCGACAATATAGGTCTGACCCACCTGGCCGACGACACGCAGCAGTGGCAGCCTTACCGGTCCGACCGGCTGAGGCTCTTGCTCCCGATCGGCCGGCCGATACCAGTTCATGGCCATCTGGCCGGTAAGGGGTTCTTCCTGCCCGGCGGACAGGATCGCCTGGCGGCGTTCCCAACCCCATCCGGGAGCCGGCCTGTCAGGGGTTGGCCAGGCCAGGCCTGACGGTCCGGCCCAGGAGAGATGCGGCACGGGAGCGCGCTCGACCAGGGTGTGCCGCACAGCCCGTTGCACGGCGGCAAAGACCTTCTGCCCGTCGCGGAACCTGACCTCCCGTTTGGTGGGATGCACATTGACATCCACTTCGCCAGGGTCCAGCTCCACAAAGAGGACGGCTACCGGCTGCCGCCCCACCGGCAGCAGGGTGTGGTAGGCCTGCACCACAGCATGGCTCAACGAACGGTCCTGCACCCAGCGGCGGTTGACAAAGAAGGACAGATAGTGGCGGTTGGCGCGGTGAAGTGTGGGTGAACCGACAAAGCCGGACACCGACAGGCCGGCGGGAAGCTCTTCCGGCTCCTCCAGGGCCAGCATCTGCTCCGCCACCTCCAGCCCAAAGATGGCGATCAGCACGTCATAGCGGTCGCCGTTGCCGGCAGATTGGAAGAGCTGGCGGTCGTCGGCGATCAGGTGGAAGCGGATGGTGGGAAAAGCCAGGGCGTAGTGGGTGACCACCTGGTGGATGTGGCCGGTCTCGGTCTGGGGTTGGCGCAGGAACTTGAGCCGGGCCGGGACATTGTAGAACAGATGCTCAACGGTGACGACTGTGCCGGCCGGGCTGCCACGACCTTCCTGTCGGGTGATCTGCCCCCCCTCGACGCGAAGGTAGCGGCCTATCGCCTGCTGGCGCGGCCGGGTGAGGAGCGTCACCTGACTGACGGCGGCGATGCTGGGCAACGCCTCGCCGCGAAAGCCGAGGGTTGCGATGCCGTCCAGATCGGCTACCGTGCTCAGCTTGCTGGTGGCATGGCGGGCAAAAGCCAGCGCCACCTCGTCGGCGGGGATGCCGCAACCGTTATCGGCGACGCGGATCAGGCGGCGCCCCCCGTCGCGGATCTCGATGCGGATGTCGGTTGCCCCGGCGTCAATGCTGTTTTCGACCAGTTCCTTGACCACTGAAGCCGGGCGCTCCACCACTTCGCCGGCAGCGATCTTGTCCGCCACTTCGGGCGGCAGGAGTTGGATGGGCATCAGTCTCTTTATCTCCAGGACCTTTCCTTTCTATTGTACCACAAACCTGCGGCCCTGGACAAGTTGCCAGCCTGCCCAACCTGGTGTATAATCAGGTTTGCCAGTTGAGAGACCTTCGGGGCAGGGTGCAATTCCCGACCGGCGGTAAGGCTCCGGTCGGGCCTGACGGCTCCTTCGCCAGGGAACTGTCAGGTCGGACCGGGGGCCAAGCCCGCGAGCCTGTGAGAACAAGGCAGATCCGGTGCAAAGCCGGAGCCGACGGTACAGTCCGGATGGGAGAAGGGATGGGCGTGGCGCGCAACGGCGGATGGGCTTGCCTTGCGCCTGGCAGAGAATTGCCCCGGAGGTGACCGGCCTGCGGGGTTTTTCTTTTGTGGTCGGGCGATTGTCTGGAGGGACAGGTGGATGTGACTCTGGTAGAGAACAGACCGGGCGCATGTCTGCGCAGCCGGATAGAGTGGTTGAACAGGCGGTGGTGCAACAGCCTGGGGCGGCTGATCCGGAACCGGCTTGAACTGCTGCTGGTGCCGGTGGCCGTGGTCCTCTTTGTTGGGTTGTGGGGGCTGGTGGCCAGGTTGGGCAATTATCCACCCTTTCTGCTGCCCACGCCATCTCTGGTGTGGGACCGCTTTCTGACGGTAGTGGGCGATGGCAGTCTGTGGTATCATACCTCGGTGACCCTGGTCGAAATCGTGGCCGGCCTGGCGTTGGGCCTGACGGTCGCCACACTGCTGGGCTACCTGTTGGCGAAATTCCCCCTGATCGAAAGGTTTTTGTCCCCTTATATCATTGCCAGCCAGGCAGTGCCGATTGTGGCCCTGGCCCCGCTGCTGATCGTCTGGTTTCGCTTCGGGTTGTTGTCGAAGGTGCTGGTCTGTGCGTTGACCATCTTTTTCCCGGTGCTGATCAACACCATCGTCGGCCTGCGCTCGGTGGAGGAGGAGTTGATGGACCTGATGCGCTCGTTGCAGGCCAATCGCTGGCAGGTGTTTCGCTATCTGGAGGTGCCGGCGGCCCTGCCGGTGCTGCTCGGCGGGCTGAAGGTGGGGGTCACTCTCTCGGTCATCGGGGCGGTGGTGGGTGAGTTTGCCCAGTCGGACCGGGGGCTGGGTTTTCTGGTGAACCTGGCCAACCGGGGCCTGTTTGACACGCCGCTCATGTTCGTGGCCCTCCTGGTGCTGATGGCCATTGCCCTGGGGTTGTACGGGCTGGTAGCGGCGTTGGAAGCGGTGGTATTGCGCTGGAAACGGGTCTATTGAGGGCCTGGATGGGACTGAAGAAAGGGACGGTCTTGTTGCTGGCTGCCGGCCTGTTGAGCCAGGCGGTCTACCTGGCGATCACCATGCGGCTGCCCTGGTGGCGCTACGGCGGCCGGTTGACCAGCTGGTCCGACATTCTGGGGGAAGGGCCGGTGCCATTTGCTGCCTGTCTGGCCGGAGTGGGGGTGCTCACGGTGGCCTACCTGGTTGGCTGGCGTGCCGTTCGGAGCGGCGGAGCAGCCGGCTGGCTGGTGTGGAGTGGGGCGCTTGTCTTTGCAGCGACCCTCTTTTGGCTGTTGCCCATCACCGCCGACCTGTTTGTCTCCCTGAGCCGGGCATACCTGCTGACCGATCTGGGAGTCAATCCGTTGCTTCACGCGCCGGCAGAATTTCCCGGCGACCGGTTGTTGAGCGCCTATCGGACGTTGTATGCGGTTCAACCGGCGGTCTATGGGCCGGCGTGGGTGCTTTTTGCTGCTCCGGCAACGGTGAGCCGATATGATGTGGCCTGGGGTCTGTTCTATCTGAAGGGGCTGGCGGTGGTGGCCTTTTGGGGCAGCGCCTGGCTTTTGCACCGGATGCTGCGCCAGGTCCGGCCGGCTTGGGCGCAGGAGGGGGTGTACCTCTTTGCCTGGAACCCGTTGGTGTTGTTGTTGGGCGTGGGTGATGGGCACAACGACCTGGTGATGATGGCTGTGGTGCTGGGGGCCTTCTGCTGGCTGCTCCGTCAGCGGTGGGTGCCGGCCTTTGAGGGGCTGGCGGTGGCGGTGTGGATCAAGTATGTGGCTATTGTTGTGCTGCCGCTGTTCATTCTGTATGCCTGGCAGCAGGCCAGGCGGTGCGGACGCAACCCGTGGCTGCTGCTGGGGCGAAGCCTGGGGGCTGTGGTTGCCGTTTCGGCTCTCTTTTTGATCCCGCTGGGGAATATGGAGTGGATGGCCGATGAGGCCCGGCGGCTGGTACAACCCCTCAACTGGCAGGCGGGGACTTTAGGTAGTGTGGGCTGGACCATGGGGGGTGGATTGTTGCTCTTTGCTGTGGCCTATGCGGTGTTGGTCCGGCAGATGGCGCACGGCTGTGGTTCTTTTCAACGACTGGCCAATCTCAGCTTTGTGGCCTTGTTGCTGCTCTTTGTGCTGGGTGTGGCCCGTAGCCAGCCCTGGCATCTGATCTGGCTCGTGGCTCTGGCCGGCCTGGTGGATCGGCGCTGGGTGTGGTGGGCCATGGTCGGCCTGTCGGCCATGTTGTTGGCCGCGCAGGTGTGGGTGGAATGGGGCGCGCCTGGCCTGGAGATTCTATCCTGAAGGAGGAAAGATGATGAGGCGACTGGCAGGTCTGGGATGGTGGGCGATCCTGTTGACCGGCTTCCTGGTGGGTTGCAGGCCGGCAGAACGGGAAAAACCGCCCCAGGTGGTGACCCTGGCAATGGGCTATATCCCCAACGTGCAGTTTGCACCGTTCTATGTGGCGGTGGACAGGGGCTATTTTGCCGGGGAGGGGATTCAGGTCCAGTTCAACTATGGCTGGGAGACCGATCTGTTGAAGCTGGTGGGCAGCGACGAGTTGCAGTTTGCGATTGCCAGTGGCGATCAGGTCATCCTGGCCCGCAGCCAGGGGTTGCCGGTGGTCTATGTGTTGAACTGGTACAGGCGCTTCCCGGTGTGTGTGGTCTCCCTGGCCGAGACCGGCATCCACCGGCCGGCCGATCTGGTGGGCAAACGGGTGGGTACTCCCGCCCTCTATGGGGCGAGCTATATCGGCTGGCGGGCGTTGCTGGAGGCGGCCGGGATCAGGGAAGCGGACGTGCAGTTGATCTCCATCGGCTACACGCAGGTGGCCGCCCTGAGCGAGAAACAGGTGGATGCGGCGCTGTGTTATGCCATGAACGAACCGGTGCAGATGCGCCAGGCCGGGCAGCAGGTGGAGGTGATCTATGTGGCCGACTATGTCAATCTGGTGTCGAACGGGTTGATCACCAATGAAAAGACGATCAACCAGCACCCGGAGCTGGTCCAGGGCATGGTCCGGGCGACACTGCGGGGCCTGGCCTATACCCTCGACCATCCCGACGAAGCGTTCGAGATCGTGCTCAAATATGTGCCGGAAGCGGCCAGCGATGCCCAGACCAGAGAGGTGAACCGCGCCGTCCTGGAGGAATCGATTTCTTTCTGGCGGGCGGAGGCCGGTCAGTTGGGGCGCTCGGTTGAGGCCGAATGGCAGGCTTCACAGCGGGTCATGGAGCAGATGGGGCTGATCCCTGCTGGTGGAGATGTGGCCGCCATGTTTACCAACCGGTTCATTGTGGAGGTCAGACCATAGGGTGAAAGCCGGTAGCGGGGTGTCGGGCGCTCTGTATCCCGACAGGGGGAAAGCTCTGCTGGTGGCCGAGGGCCTGCGTCACCTGTACCCCACGCAACAGGGACCTCTTCTGGCTCTGGATGAGGTGGAACTGGCGGTGAGGCAGGGGGAGTTTGTAGCCATCGTCGGCCCGTCGGGTTGTGGGAAGAGCACATTGCTGCGCATCCTGGGTGGGCTGCTGACGCCGACGGAGGGGCGGGTCTACCTGGCTGGACGGCCGCTGTCATCGCCGCTCCGGCAGGTGAGCTATGTGTTCCAGCAGGTGAACCTGCTGCCCTGGCGGACGGTCCTGCGCAACGTGACCTTGCCGCTGGAGGTGGCCGGTATGCCCCGACCCCAGGCGGAGCAACGAGGACGGGAGCTGATCGCCCTGGTCGGGTTGGAGGGGTTCGAAGCGGCCTACCCTCGGATGCTGTCAGGGGGCATGGCGCAGCGGGTGGCGATCGCCCGGGCGCTGGCTTCTGATCCAGAGGTGTTGCTGCTCGACGAACCGTTTGGCTCCCTGGACGCGCTGAGCCGGGAGCAGATGAACCTGGAACTGTTGCGCATCTGGCAGGTCCGACGGGTCACAGCGGTGATGGTCACGCACGATCTTCAGGAGGCGATCTTTTTGGCCGACCGGGTGCTGGTCATGTCGCCCCGGCCAGGGCGCATCTGCGCTGAGGTGAAGGTGGACCTGCCCCGGCCACGGACGGTAGAAGTCATGTACACCGAATTCTTTGGGGCGCTGTCCCGCCGGGTGCGGGAGAGGATCGGGAGTGATTGCGAGTAGAGATCGTAGCGCAGAAGTGACGGTTCGCACACCACAGGGAGGAGAGGCTTTAGCCGGTCATGGCCACAAGGTATGGCCTGCCTGAAAGCTCGATTCCAAAGGTAGCTACGCGCGGAGTTTGTGCGGTGTGTGTCCTGTTCGGGGTGGGTGTGTCATCCGCCGCCAGACCCCGCGCGAGCACATATCATCCAAGGAGGCGATGCAATGGGTAAGATGATGCGAATTCTAGCCGGATTGTTGTTAGGAGCATTGATGGGAGTGGGCCTGGTGCTGCTGTTTGCACCCCGCAGTGGGCCAGATACACGACGGCTGATCCAGGAGCGCATCCAGGAGATCCTGGATGAGGGACGCCAGGCGGCTGAAGCACGCCGTCGGGAGCTGATGGCACAGTTGGAGGAGCTCTGGCGGCCCAGATGATCCCGTGCGGGTGAGATGCACCTCGCCCCATATAGCAAGGGCAATGTGCAGGGCAGCGATTGACTGCCTCTGGGCATTGCTCTTGTTTGTTTTCGTCTGTTTGCAATAGGACCAATGTCCTATGGAAGGTTGTGCTACTTTGTGCTATACTAAATAAAGGTTTGTGCTGTGGTGGTCTGCGACCGCTGTTCAGGGCGGGGCGCCGAACGGTTTGCCGATGTGAATGCCGGGCATGCTGCCATCGGACAGGCACATTGGAGGTTCATCATGTCCGTAGAAGCGATGGGTCCGGAAGGATCGCACTCTTTTCTTACCGCTCAGGAGGTAGCGGCCCTGTTGCGGGTTTCTGTCTACACAGTTCGTCGCTGGATCAAAAAAGGAGACCTGCCGGCGTACAAAGTGGGTCGAGGGTGGCGGATCAGCGAGCCTGATCTGGGGAGGTGGCTTGGCAGGCAGCAGTTGACCGTAGTGCCTGGTAGCTGAGTGGATCTGAAAACCCTGGGGAACATAATGCAGGCACTTTGGGCTGAAGAGCAGCAACGGTTGCCCGGTGTCAGGATTGACCTCTCTTATGGCATGATTTCCCTGGGCAGCACGGTCCTCTGGTCTGTCCTGAGCGGTTGGTTGTTGTACTTTTACCTGCCGCCTGAAGGGGAAGGGCGGCCGTTGGTGCCGGCGGCGCTCCTGGGCGTGGCCCTGTTTGCCAATCGGCTGGTGGATGCGGTGATTGACCCACCGATTGGGTATCTGTCGGATCGCACCCATAGCCGGTGGGGCCGCCGGCTGCCTTTTATGGCTGCCTCTGCCCTGCCTATGCTGGTCTTTTTTGTCCTGCTGTGGACTCCACCGGTCCGGGGTGAGTCGGCATGGAACCTGGTCTATCTGGTGGTGATCCTGGAGCTGTATAACGTGGCCTACAGCTTTCTGCACATCGCTCATGGCGCCTTGCTGCCGGAGCTGGCGCTCAGCGATCGCCACCGGGTACGGGTGTCGGCGTGGAAGGCGGGTCTGGAGACGGTGGGGATGGTCTTGGGCGCTTTTGTGGGTCTGGTCATCGAGCGGATGGGGTATGTGCGTATGGCGCTGGTCTATGCGCTGGCCATGTTGCCCCTTTTTTATGCTCCTCTTTTCGTGCTCCGTGAACGGCCGGAGCGACAGATCGCCCCCGCGAGGCGGCTGGGGTTCTGGTCAAGCCTGTTGAGCACGCGGCAGAACCGGGCCTTTCTGATTTACACCCTCACCTGGGCCCTCTATTGGGGCACGATGACGTTGGTTCCGGCGGCGATTCCGTTCATCGCCACCGAGATCTGTCTGCTGACCAAGGCCGATACTGTCTACTTTTATCTGTTTTCTATCCTGGTTTCGGTGATCTGCTATCCGTTGGTCGCACGGCTTGCGGACAGGATGGGCAAATGGCGCGTGTTCGGTGTGTCTCTGTTGACTTCGGCGCTGGTATTGGCCGGACTGACTCTGATCGGCAGTTGGTTCCCGGTGCCGTTGAAAGTGCAGGGCATTGTGTGGATCGTTCTTCAGGCAGCCACCCTGTCCGGCGCATTGGTCCTGTCCTCAGTCTTTGCGGCCGAAGTGACCGACTATGACGAACGGTTGACCGGCCAGCGCCGCGAAGGGATTTACTATGCCACCTGGGGGTTGCTGGACAATGTGGTCAGTGGAGCAGCGACGGCCCTGGTTCCCATGTTGTTGCTCCTGGGCCGCAGCCATTCCGATCCGCACGGTCCGCTTGGTGTGCGGCTGATCGGGGTTGTGGGCGGGGCCATGTTATTGGCCGCGTTCCTGATCTTCCTGCACTATCCGCATCGGCTGGGCCCTGACCAGGAGGCATGAGTGGATGGGCGGTTGGATGAGGCTCGACGATGGGGTTTGACGTTCAGATTGCCCACAGTGTCGAAGAGGTTGGCCAGGAGGCCTGGGATCGTCTGGCCGGGGATCGGCCTTTTGCCAGCTATCGTTGGTATCGCTTTGGCGAGGCGGTGCTGGCCGATAACTTGCCCATCTATATCATCCTTTCTCTGGACCGTGAAGCGGTGGCCAGGGCAACTTTCTGGCTACGCCGAAACGAACCGGTCCCGATGCCGGCTGGGCCGGTGCGTCGCCTGGTGGAGTGGCTGCTGCGCCGCTGGCCGCTCCTGGTCTGCCAGGCGCCTCTGGCCGACGTGCCGGGTCTGGTTTTGCCCGATCCGCCCTTGCGGGATGAGGCTCTGACTGTCATCGGCCAGCAAGCCCTGGAGCAGGCCAGGCACCACGGCGCTTCGTTTGTGGTCTTTGTCTATTTGGAGGAGGTCGAGACCCGCTGGGCAGGCTGGCCGCCGACCTTTGCCTCGGCGGAATTGCCCGAACCGGGCACTCGCCTGACCCTGGCCTGGCCCGATTTCGAGAGTTATCTGGCCAGTTTGTCAAAAAAGAGTCGGCGGCAGTACCGGACCAACTGCCAGCGTGCCGAAGAAATGGGGATCCGGGTCAAACGTCATTCCCTTGAGCGGCCTTTGGATGAGCGCACTCTGGATCAGGCCCTGGCCCTGATCCGCAATGTGGAGGACTTTTACAGATCGCCTCCTTTCCCCTGGGCGCGAGCAACCCATGAGCGCGCCGGCATGGTGGATGCCCTCTGGTTGTCGGCCGAGATCGAGGGCCGGCTGGTCGGTTGCTCGTTGATGATCGGGGATCGCGGCGCCTGGCGTTGGCTGTTGCTGGGACGCGACTACAAGGTTGAGTATGCTTACTTCCAACTGGCCTACGAGACGGTGCGCTGTGCCATCGAGCAAGGGGGGCGTGTTTTGTGGGGAGGCACAGGCTCTTACGAAACCAAGCGACGGTTGGGTTTTGAGGTGACAAAGGATCACTATGCTGTCTTTGCCGGCCGGAGCGCCTGGTTGCAGAGGGTAGGCCACTGGCTGGCGCGGGAGGAGGAAGGCCGGGTTCAGGAGCCATATGGCCGGTAAATGGTCGGTGCATATTCCATCCCGATTCTGTCAGGTCTTTTTCTGGGAATTTATCCAGAACCTGCCGTTGGTGGCAGGATTTATGGTGGCCATCCATCTCTGGCCACAAGGCAGAGCAGGGGCGGCTGTGGCTTGCCTGCTGGCCGGCAGCATAGTTGGTTCACTCGCCATTCGCCTGACCGAATCGCGCATTGTAGAAGGTCACCATGAACCGTGGCGGGTGGTGATCACAAATATAGTGGTAATCGCCGCATTGATGCTTGTTTTTACAATCTACCTGGCGGCTTCATGGAGCAGATGGTGGACCGATGCGCTTATTGGTCTGGTGGGCGGGAGTGGATTGCGAGCAGCACAGAACCTGGCTTCTGGGTCGCCGCTCAATCCGGGTCGGTGTGGGTTGTTTGGCCTGTCGTGTGCTCTTGGTTTCGTTGGAGTTCGGTTGTCTTCTGCGAACCTGCCGATATGGTTGGGTGTCTTGATCGTTACGGCTGTTGTAACGGGAGCCATTGTCCTGACAGACTATGGTCCCTGGGATGCTGAAGGTGTTCGCCAGAGTGCGGTTCGATGACCGGCCGATCACGTCATGACATCGGTGGAGGACAGGACTGATGGTAAGTGGCCTTTGGCAATCGGTTGCGATTTTGGCATTGATCGTTGCCTTCTATGTGGGAGATGTATGGTTGATGCGCCGTTTCGATCCGCTGCGGGCTGAGGGCACCTGCCGGGCCTGGGGGTATACGGTCCTGGCCTTTTTGGCTGCGGTCTTGCTTGTCCTGCAACCTGTTGTGTGGCCTGGCCTGGGGTTGCATATTGCCGGTCGGTGGGCGGCCCTGGTCCAGGGAGGGGGAGTGATGCTGGCCCTGGCTGCTCTGGCCCTGCACTGGTGGGCGCGTCTCTGTTTGCGCCAGTTTTATGGCGAACGTGAGGAGGTTCAGGCCGGCCAGTATCTGGTAGAGAGTGGACCCTATGCTTATGTACGCCATCCCATCTATACCTCCTATTTTCTGTTCACCGTGGGCATGCTGTTGATCAATCCCGGCCTGTTCACGTTGGCTGCCATGATCTACGTTTTTGTTGATTTCTCCCAGGCCGTCCGCCGGGAAGAGAGGCTGCTTAGCGAACAATTGCCCGGTTATGCCGGGTATATGGCTCGCACACCCCGTTTCTTTCCAAATTTACACAAAATTATCAGAGAGAAGCGATCATGAATGTAGAAGAATTCCGTCATCTGCCCACAACTCAGGTTGCCCGATTGGTGCGTGAAGCCGGGCCGAAAGTGTGTGTCTTTCCCATCAACGGCACCCGGCGGTGGTTTATGCTGGAGCACCAACCCCGGCCGGAAGAGAATTCCCTTTTGACCTACCTCGATGTGACGGGGCGCCGTCACATTGAGCTATATCGGATGCTTTTTGACCACGGTGTGGACACGTTATTGACCCCGGTTTTCGGCCCTGACTTGCTGGAGCGGGGCGAGAATTATCTGCGTCTGGCTGCTGCAGGACTGTCGCGGCTGGCCACTCATCGTGACTTTTTGGATTTCTACGCGGCCTATAATGTCCGGGTCCGCTTCTATGGAGACTATCACCAGTTTTTTGATCCGACACCGTATGCATACCTGGCCGACCTGTTTGACCGACTGGCTGTGCAGACTGCCGTCCACAATCAGTACCGGCTTTTCTTTGGTGTGTGTGCACAGGATGCCACCGAGACCGTGGCCAGACTGGCCGTCCGTTATCATGCTGAGCATGGCCGCATCCCTGACAAACGCACCCTGGTCGAGCTTTATTATGGTGAGTATGTGGGTCCGGTTGACTTTTTCATAGGATTTGATAAATTCTGTGTCTTTGACATGCCACTGATAGCTACCGGCAACGAGGACCTGTATTTTACGGTCAGCCCGTCGCCCTATCTTACCGAACAACAGCTGCGCGACATCCTGTATGACCATTTGTATGCCCGTCGGGGCAAGGAGCCGGACTATTTGCATATGGACTCTCAGGCCTGGGCATTGATGAAAGAGTTTTACCAGGCCAACATGGGGCAGACTCTGGGCGTCGGGGCCAGGCAGAATGCCGGGGAGTTTTGGTATCCGTTGCCCCAGGTCGTGTTGCCGACCAGTTGGATGTAAGCACTCATCGGAGAAGAAGAGATGGATCTGCGTCGCAACATTCATTCCCTGCTACGGGAGATCGGTCCCGGTCAACAGATCACGAGATCTGCGTATGATACGGCCTGGGTTGCCCGTCTGGCGGAGGTGGGAGAGCCAATCGGTGAACAGGCGTTGGAGTGGCTGAGGGC